>CAYUQY010000001.1:0-8831 GCA_964447075.1 uncultured Pseudomonadales bacterium
TAGGATAAATTTCTCAGTTGCTCAAGTTGAGCGTTTTGCTCGACATTACTCCAGCAATCACGTAGAATCTTGCTTCATGAAAATTTCCAGTTTACGCAACATAGTTCTCGCACTTCTTCTAGTAGCTCTAGGCGCCAGCATAGGATATCAAGTGAGAGGCGGCGAGCGGATCTTTGGTGTGACTCAGATCATCGATAACTTTAGGAAGGTCAAAGTTCTCAAGTCAGAGCCTCCAGTTGAGGTTAAAGATGTAGATTTTTCCCAGTTTTGGGATGTCTGGAAGATACTAGAGAGAGACTACCTTGATACAGATAAGTTAGATAAACAAAAAATGACTTGGGGTGCCATCAAAGGCCTGACTAGTTCTCTTGATGATCCATACACCATGTATCTCCCTCCCTCAGATCAGAAAAGAAGTGAGGAGGATCTGCACGGTTCGTTCTTTGGCGTTGGTATTCAGTTAGGATACATCGATGAAACTCTTGCAGTCCAGACTCCTATCAAGGGTAGCCCAGCTGAGAAGGCTGGCATCAAGGCCAAAGACTTGATTCTTCATGTTAAGGATGAAGCCAAGAAGTTTGATGAGGATACATACGGCTGGAGCTTGACCGAGGCTCTTGATCACATCAGGGGTGACAAAGGTTCTACAGTGACGCTGACCCTCTTGCGCAGAAATGATCCAACTAAAAAAGAAGCTTTCAAGGTAGATCTAGTTCGAGGAGAGATAGTAGTGCCTTCTGTAGAGATGACTTATCAGGAGAAAAATAGCAAAAAATTTGCGATTATTACTCTCTCTAGATTTGGTGAGAGAACAAATGATGAGCTAAACATAATTATTAAAGACATTAATTCTCAATCTCCCAGAGTTAGTGGCATCGTTTTAGACATGCGCAACAATCCTGGTGGGTATCTAGAAAAAGCCATTACCGTTGCTAGCGAGTTTGTCAAATCTGGTCCGATCGTAACTCAAAAAGGCAAGTATGCATCGCATACATTTGACTCAAATGGTTCAGCCAAGCTGGAGAGCTACCCTCTCGTAGTAGCAGTCAATGGTGGCAGTGCTTCAGCTTCTGAAATTGTGGCCGGTGCTCTCAGAGACCGTCGTCAGTCACCACTGGTTGGAGAGAAAACTTTTGGCAAAGGAACTGTCCAGGATGCATTGAGGCTTGATGGTGGAGCAGGACTACATGTGACTATCGCCAGGTGGTTGCTACCAGGAGGAGCATGGATTCACAAAGAAGGTATTCCTGTCACGCATGAAGTGAAGGACAATCCAGAAACAACAAATGACGAGGTACTTGATAAATCACTGGAGCTGCTTTCTAGTAGCCCCTAGCTCAATTGCTAACTTCATCCCTAGTTTGGTTACTAATTTAGCCAAGACGCCACTATGCATTTCTTTTATAAAACTGTTGTTGCAGTAGCTGGATTACTCTGGGGGGTAGGTTTTACTTTTCTACTTTTTTGGTTTCTGCCTAGCTTCAAGTTTGACGTGAGTGACTCTACTTTAAGTGAAATAGGCCAGAGTAGTCCAGAAGTGTATGGCTTTCAGCCTTTTTGGTTGCTCCCCAAAACAGATGAGAACTCACTAGACATGCTTACTACCCTGAGCTACTTTAGCTTGAGTATGAAGGGTGATGGCACTTTGATAAGTAAAATTAACAGTAAAGAGGAGGAGCCTGGCCTGACAAACCTCAAGAGTGAGAGGTTGGCAGCTAGACTGTCCAAGGCTCGAGAGAGAAAACTTAAGACTTCTCTTACGGTGACGCTTTTCTCACAAACAGAGTTGAGTCTTTTGTTAAAAAATCCAGAACAGTCAGCACTTAAATTACTAGAAGAGATAACTCCAGTTTTAACTCAATATCAATTTTCAGACCTAAACTTAGACATAGAGAGTTTTCGCGAAGCTTCTCTTGAGGAACAGCAGCAGTTGGCAGTTTTTTTGAGAACTGTCAAGGAAAATTTAAAAAAAACCTCACCTCAGGCTACACTCTCTATCGAGCTCACAGTCTCATCCCTTTTTTCACAACAACTTTTGGATCCTGTCGAGATTGGTAAAGTGGCTGATAGGGTTATCTTGATGGCATACGATTTTCAGACTCGCGGCTCTTACTTGACAGGGCCAGTGGCTCCTATATCAGGTGCACCGGATTTGAGGCTGATGGATATTAGGAGTAGCCTTGCTCTTGCAGTCAAAAAAATATCCCCAGAGAAGCTACTTTTAGGAGTCCCACTTTATGGATACTCTTGGGAAACAATCTCTAATCAGCCTGGAGCACCAGTTATACCTGGCACTGGCTTGACTGTTCCAATCTCTCAAGTGCCTGAGCTCAAGGGTCAACTCGAGGGTTGCAGTGACTGTAGCTTTGGGTTTGATCAGGTAGCAGGCTCACCATACCTGATTTTACTGACTCCAGAAAAATCTTTTCGTCACTACTACTTTGAAGATGTAACTTCTATTAGAAAAAAAATGACTCTAGCCAATGAGTTTCACTTGGGTGGGGTAGCCCTTTGGGCAGTTGGTTATCAGAGTGATCAAGAGTCAGAAGTTATCAAAGCTTTCAAGAATAGCTCCTACCCTTCAAAATAATTTAGCTACTCCAAAGTTATCTTTCCAGCTCGAGAAATTTTTAGTTGTTGATTGGTCTCAAGTGTGTAGTACTGAGTCACGTTTTTACTGTCTAGGAATGAGAGCTTGCCAGTACCAACCATCTGATTAAAAACAACTTCACCTTTAGAATTTTTAGATTCTATACGCACAGTTCCATTTGATTCATAAAGGTACTTGGACAGACGAACTGAAACTGGTTGGAGAGCAAGCAAGGATGACTTTTGATAAGTCACAACACCACTTTCTTGTTCAAAAAAGAGGTGAGGTAGCTGAGTATTGATAAAAGTTAATTTAGTTTTTTCCTCAAGATAGACTTCGATTAGGTCAGGAATATTGAGAGTTACTTCGGAGGAGGCTGTAGTCTGAAGCTCATCGCCCTCAGAGAGTTTATTGCCTAATTTCTCCTGCAGCTCTGCGGCGTTATACACTTGAGTTTTCTTAGTATCTCGATCAAACCTCTGGAGTGATAACTCCCCAGTGGATTTTAGTACTTCAAAATTCAATGCTGATTTTGTTATAGATAGAACAGGTGATGCCAAATCTGGAGTAAAGGTTATGACCTGCTGTTTTTTTACCTGAGTAGTTCGCCAAAACCAAGTTGAGGTTACTCCAATGCAGAACATAACGATGAAAATAGCAAAGTACTTCATTTACTCCTCAACACTATCCACTCCAGCAGCTGTGTCTGTATCGGAGGCTTCGAGTAGCTTGGTTCTAACCTCATGGAGCATTTCTTTCAGATTGCCACCTATGATTGTCTCTAAGTTGTACCACGAGACATTGATGCGGTGGTCAGTGACTCTATTTTGAGGAAAGTTAAACGTTCTAATTTTCTCACTTCTACTACCTGATCCAATAGCCATTCTGGCTTTGCCAAGAGCTTCTTGTCTTTTTTCTTCTTGATACTCCCAGAGTTGCCCACGTAGCATATCTAAGGCAATTTGGCGATTCTGAGCCTGACTTCTTTCTCGACGAGAGCTGATAGTTAGGCCTGTAGGGACATGGGTTAGCCTGACGGCTGAGTTGACCTTGTTGACGTTTTGACCACCAGCTCCGCCTGCACGCATGAACTGCCACTCTAGATCCTTGTCGTCGATGACGACAGCTGATCTTGGCACTTCTGGGAAGACTACGACCGAAGCAGTTGAGGTGTGAATTCTGCCTTGAGCTTCAGTGGTAGGAACTCTTTGGACTCGATGAACACCAGACTCGAAACGAAGTAGGTCATAAGCTGTGTAAACATCTCTACCTGTGACTTTGAGAACTAAGTCATCAACAAGCTCAAACTTAAAGGTAGACTGCTCCAAAAAACGCAGATACATGCGCATGAGCTCAGTGGCCCAGATTTTGGCTTCGTCGCCACCCGTACCTTGGCGAAACTCAATAATACAGTTGGAAGGTAGTTCATCTGGAGCAAGTGCTGACTCTGCTTGGTTTGAGCCAAATTGAGCAGCTGCTTCCTCTAGTATTTTTTTTTGTTCTTGCAAATTATCTAACTCTACTTGAGCTAGTAAAGCCATTTCAGGATCACTAAGTAAGAGTTGAGTTTGAGAGATATCTTGATCAAGCTGATCAAGTTGAGTTTGAAAGGGGTTGCCAGACATAACAGTAGTATACACTCGAGGGGGTACTTCGTCAGTTTGAAGATCTAGACAGCAGTAGCAGCAACAGCTTTTTTCATCTGCTTTAGCTTATTTTGTTCAAGAGCAAGGAGTTCCTTGTAGGAAAGTTCAGCTGTGGTTGGTTCTTCTTTTTTGATTTTTTTGGCAGTGGCTTTGGTGGCTTGAGCGGCTTTACGAGTTGCTGCAGCTGTGATTTTCTGGCGGAACTTGTCGACCCTACCTTGACGATCTACAAATCTCATCTCGCCAGTGAAGAAGGGGTGGCATTTGCTACAGATATCGACTGTGATTTTGTCTTGGGTTGAGCCAGTTGTAAAAGTATTGCCGCAAGAGCAGTTTACTTGAGCTGCATGACTCCACTTGGGGTGTATTCCTGATTTCATGAGCAGCGATTATAGCATGGGTTTAAACTGTGTGTTATGGTATTTTTATCAGCTTAAAGCACTATATTCAGTCGCTCGATACTAAGTCGTGGAGTGACTGCATTCGTCCTCAGGGCCACATTATTTTCGACGTTTTTTACGCTTACTACTTAAGTGTTTCCTCAAGTCATGATGAAGTTTACGCAGTTTGTGAAATCTTTTTTCAGCCCAAGCTACCCCAAAAAGGATCCCTACTAGAGCTAAAATCTCGACTAGGTCTGGCGCATCCTGGTATAACAGAAAGCTTAAGGGCAGATACACAAGTGGCTCCAAGTACCAGAATAGACTTGCTTCAGAGGCTTCCACACCCTCCTGTCCCTTTAGAAACGCAGTTAAGCCGATGATCGAGGTGAAAAAGGCCATAAAAAATGCTGAGCCCAAGACCATGGGAGTGCTGAGATCTATAAGAACTGTCTGCCAGAGAAGCATGAAAGATAGACGCAGTTCTACTAGACTTAAAATAAAGAATGAAGCCAGACCCACCCAAAAACTGAGAGCGGCTAACAGAAGTTTTGGATAGGGATTATAGAATTTTTTAACCAAAATGACGTGGACAGCAGCTATAATGATCGAGATTAAGATGATGAAGTTGCCTGAGCTATCCATGTCTAGCTCGGACGAACTTAGGTGCAGTGGACGGATTGTCAGAAGCAAGGTAGCCAAGAAAGCGATACAGGTACCGATCAGCTCATGTCTTTCCAGCTTTTCTTTGAGCGCGATTATTCCAGCTATAGTGACAAAAATTGGTAAAGTGGTGGAGATGAGAGAGGCTTCGATAGCAGAGGTGTGTTTCAAGCCAAGATAGAGTAGACCCAAAGATAATGTTACGCCAATTAGCTCGATAGGTAGAACTTTTTTCCAGACACTCGACCAGATCTGAGACTGATGGGAGTAGTAGTACACCACGGGTAGGGTCAAGATAGTAGCCAGTATGTAGCGGTAAAAAAGCAACCTGAAAGGTGTAGTGTGCTCAAGTGCAGGCTTGACCACCATCATGGTAGCACCCCAAGCGATAGCTGATAGTGTAAGCAAGAAATAAGATTTGGTGCGGACAGAGAAAATCATTGCAATACTCATTGTACACATTGACCAGAGATTGCTAAAGGCGTACAACTAAATTTAACGTAGAACATACAATACCTTTTGTGCAAACGATTGAAATTAGTAAGATTATATAGAAAGGACTGTTTATGAAAAAAACACTTCTAGGTTTGGGCATCGCCATGGGTTTGATGATTGTGTCTGTGGATTCTGCTTCGGCAATGATGATGAAGCCCAACATGACCAATGGTTGGATTATGGCACACTGGGGGGAGCGAGAGGGTGGCTGCTGGATCAACTACACACCTAGTACAGCCAAAGCTTGGCAACACCGCACTGTTTCAGCCTGTAGCAACGGCTCTCAAAAAGTTAGTGGCTTAATGAAAGGCAAGTGGTACAAGTTCACCGTCTCTAGAGATGGGCACAACTGGACGAAAGTCATGAAGGTAAAAGCTCAGTAGTCAGTAAAAGGTTCCAGTCTTAGAGGTATGTGGTTTTGGTGTTTACCTGTCAGTGAAGCTTAATCTGGAGTTTGTTTAATTCTAAGTACAGTCTCCTCCAGATTTAACGACCACTGATCTCCTGTTTTCATATTTTTGAGCTGGAGTATATTAGCGGCCACTTCGTCTGGACCAACTACAACTACAAATGGTGTTCCCTTTTGGTCAGCTAGCTTGAACTGTTTAGCGAGTTTATCACTAGATGGGTAAATTTCTGCGGCTATACCAGCTTGGCGTAGTTGAGTGACTACTTCCAGCGAGCGACTTAAGGTTGTTTCGTCAAAAATAGTGACTAGAACTGCTGCTGAAAATGTCTTACTAGGTAGTAGTTTCAGCTCGTCGGCTGCCTCGACGATGCGATCAAAACCAAAGCCGATGCCTACTGCTGGAGTAGAGTTACCACCTAGCTGTTCGATCAAGTTATCGTAGCGTCCACCGCCACCTAAAGATGAGTTGCCGTAGTCCGGGGAGCTAACTTCGAAGATCATGCCGGTGTAGTAGTCCAAACCGCGCGCTAGTGAGGGTGTGAAGACCAAGACCTCTTTTGGGACTCCTAAGGAAGTTGCTGAGCTTATGATGTCTTGAAGGTTGTCTGACATCACAGCAGAGTTTAACTTAACCAGAAGTGCTTGCGCGTTGTCTGGAGTAAGTCCTTTCTGCACCAACTCAGCCTTTACCTGATCTGGAGTTTGCTTATCTAGTTTGTCTACAGATTGGATGATGGAAAAAACTGTAACCTCTGGTGTTGTAAAAGGTGTAAGTGTATCAATAAGAGTTTTGCGATCGTTTATCTTGATTTGGACATTCTTAAATCCCACTGCAGAGATGGCTGCAAAGACGCAGCTCAAGATTTCGGCATCAGCAATGGAGCTACTTGAGCCAAAAATATCGATATCGCACTGAGTGAACTCTCTGAAGCGCCCTTTTTGAGGCTTATCGGCGCGGAAGACGTTCTGTATCTGGTATCGTCGGAAAAATTTGGGTAGCGTGGCTTGGTATTGGGCAAGCACTCTGGCAGTTGGCACTGTTTGATCGTAACGTAGGCCCACTTGGCGATCTCCTCGATCATCGAAGGTGTAGACAAGCTTGTCTGCCTCGTCGCCATACTTGCCAAGAAGGAGTGAGGCATACTCTAGAGTAGGGGTCTCAAGTGGCTCAAAGCCAAAGCGCTCGAAGATTTCTTGCATTTTTTGTTTCACGAAGTCACGTTTTTTCTTATCAGCTGGTAAAAAATCCCTAAATCCTTTGAGTGTTTGGGGTAAGGTTTGATTGTTCATAAATTAAATTTTCCCCTGTTTAAAATGATTTGCTCATCTAGCATTATAGTCGGTTCTAAAGTGACTCCATCTAGATGTATCGGTACGTCGTTATCACCACCAAAGTGAAAATTATTACCTAAGGCCAAATGGGCGGTACCATAGGCCTTTTCAGCTTCTATGACTGGGCCAAAAGGGTCGGCTTTTTGGTTGGTGCCGATGCCAAGCTCAGCTACGACAAAAGCATCTGGGCCGACCTGGGCAAGTTTTTTTTCTAGATTTTTAGCTGAGGTGCCTCCATCTATTTTAATAGCTTTGCCATCCACGATCTCTACAATAATTTGAGAGCAGTGATCCTCACTGGATAGAGAGCCATTGATCACCCAAGTTCCCTGAGTTGAGTCATCTACAGGGGCAAAGAATACTTCTCCAGCTGGAAGGTTACCCACTTCTCCTGGAAGGATAAAGCCGTTGTCGTCGATAATATTTTTTTGTCTCACCTGGGCGACTAGGTTAGTGCCGAATGGGGAAGTGATCTTTATTTCTCTAGATTTTTCTAAGCGTTGGCACAGCTGAGTGCCTAAGTCTTTGACATCTCTATACGACATGTCGAGTGTACGTCGCAGCAACTCTAGATTAGCGCCAGGCAGGCTGGCTACTCTCGCGCCGTGTTCACGAGCGACCTGGCTGGCCAGAGTATGAGTGAGAGAGTACTTGGTTTGAAGTATCAGCACCTGAGCCTGGCGACAGTAGGCGAGCACTTCTTCAGGTGGTTGCTGGCCAGAGTGATCCATTCCGGAGATAACAATCATCGTTGGGTTGGCCCCTAGGCTTCTAGCTGCCTCGAACCAGACCTGACCAGACTCTAGACTAGGTGAGTCAGACACGATGATAACTTTCTCAGATGACTTGAGGCCTAGATTGCTAAGTAATACCTTGGCGATGAGATCTCTGTCCTGAGGTAAGACATGCTTGAAGGTGTGGGGTTGGTCGAAGGTTTTTACTATGGAGATACGGCTGTTATCTGGATGCATATTTTAATTTGTAACTAATTCGAGTGACATGGCTAGATTGGCTGCTTTGCAGTATAGGGTTGTCCTCAGATTGTATAGCTACCTAGCTAATATTTGGGTATTAGTTGTGAGGATGGGTGAGAAAGTTCAAGACAATTTTACAAATTAAAATATACTCAAAAAGTGATATATATAGTATTGAGTCAAATTAAATAAGTTATTGTACAAGTTTTAAAATGAGTTAGTACAAGTTTGCGCTAGAGCTCAATGTTATCAACAAACTTATCCTCTGTGGACCTGATCGGACTCGAACCGACCACCTCTGCAATGCGAATGCAGCGCTCTACCAGATGAGCTACAGGCCCA
>CAYUQY010000001.1:8931-18327 GCA_964447075.1 uncultured Pseudomonadales bacterium
GCTACAGGCCCATTAATTGCTTCACATTCTTTTGGGAAATTTTACCACTATTTACTCTTTATCTTTTTTCTCTGACTCAATGTCAGCCTTGATCAAGGCTAGTGACTTGAGGGTGTAGACGTCACTACCACCTTGAGTGGACTTGACGAGCAAGAACTGCATCTCTGTTTCAATATCTTTGAGCTCTAGTTTGGTGTCGTTACTGTCCAAGATGGTGAGCCGATCGTTTGCCAGTAGCTCGATATTTTCTCCACCTATCCTAGGAACGAGCATCAGCGTAGAGAGTTTGTTTTTACTGCCTTTTGCAGGCTTCTTGATAGACTCTAGGGCGACTAGCTTCATCTCTAACTTGCCAGAGGTTAACTGCTTTGCACTGACCGCTATTCTACGAGGCAAAAAGGTATCTTTATTTTGGTAGCCCATGATAGCGACCCAGTCTCCTACGGAGATGTCACCTGACTTCATCTTGCCGCTTTCTTTGACTATATCTACGTCTTCATCCACAGTGATAGTTTGGGTGCCACGATTGTTCTCGAGTGTAAATGTATTGTTGGCAAAGCGTGTGATTTTACCTACTATGGCTCTCTTGCTGCCACCATTTGTAGTGATTTTTTCCGCCTCTTGAAGATTGTTGCCTAGGACTTTATCGATACGCTCTTTTAGCTTCTGAGTCGAGTCACTTCCTGATGGAGCGACACTGGCGCTAGCTACTGGAGTTGGGGACATTGACTTCTTGAAGGCTGAAGTGCTGGTAGCAGGTGATTGGAGAGGAGGAGACTTGGTAGGGGTGATAGCTTTAGATGGTCCAGAAGATGGGGTAGCGGAAGGAGAGGGAGATGTGGGGGTTGTAACTGCCAAGGCTATCGACCTTGGTAGCTGAGGTGTGAACAGAAAAGAGATGATAACCAAAGTTACTGCGACTGTCATTGATTTTAGTTGTTTAAGTAAGAGGTTGGTCATAGTGAGAGTCAGCTACTGAAAGTCCCAAAATTAATTTTCTAAATTTATAGTGATAAAAATCTGTGTATCAAAACTCTTTTAAGGAGTAGCTGTCGGTTTAGGCGAAGATTTTTTGCCTGAAGGTTTGGCCGACGCTGAAGCAGATGGTGAAGGAAGAACCGATGGCTCAAGCACTTCCTCTTCCAACATCTTATCATAAAAAGTGACCAAACGCTCGGTTTGGCCTTCTTTTCCGTCTGGATCAAGAGACTGGACACTGATCTGGTTTCCTCCGAAATCTAAGGAGATCACGCTAGAAAAGTGACCATCTTTGTCAGCCTCACTGTAGTAACTGCGTTTATTGACCACAATACTAACAAATGATTCAGGATAGGTCTGCCCAGATACTGTCAGTTGTTTTTTGGTTAAAACCTCTTCATCTTGAGGTGTAAACAAAGAAATGCCGACTGAGGTAGGGGAGCTGAGTACATTTTGTGTATTGATAAGAGGAGTAGGGTTACTTTGAACATCAACTGTTTTAGAGGCAGGGTCAGCCTTCAGAGTTTGTCTTGCTCTGATCACTCCCACGGCGATTACCAGGCCAACACTTAGTCCTAGAACGATAGCGATAATCACTTCTTTTTTCATTACTTATGTCTCTTCATTATATTTGGTATCCTACGGCTGGCAACAACTTGAGAACTAAAGTCCTCATACCAAGGAGTATCTATGGAAATTACCTACTACGGTCACTCATGTTTTAAGCTTAAAGGTCAGAGGGGTGTGGTAGTGACTGACCCTTACTCGTCAAAAATTGGTTTAACCTTACCTAAGTTGAGCTCAGACATTATAACTCTTTCTCACGATCATTACGATCATGCTGCATTCGATCAAGTATCTGGCACTGCTCGAAGAGAAAAGCCAATGGTTGTGCAAGAGGCCGGGGAGTATGAAGTGGGCGGGATCTCGGTTTTTGGGCTTCATAGTTATCACGATGACCAGCAAGGAGCCTTGAGGGGTCGCAACTTGATCTACACAGTTTTTATGGATGAGCTACATATTTGTCACCTAGGTGATCTAGGACATAATCTAACAGATGATCAAATAGAAAACATAGGTGTAGTAGATGTTTTACTCTGTCCCGTAGGTGGAGAGTTCACGATCAATCCAACTACAGCCCTCAAAGTAATTCGCTCCCTGGAGCCAGGTATAGTCATACCGATGCACTATCGGACTTCAGCTCACGACTCTAGTTTTGAAAAGATGGCCACAGTTGATGAGTTCTGTAAGATCTACGGCTCGTCTCCAGCTCCACAAGAGAAGCTGTTCATCGAAAAAGGTAAAGTTCCAGAGGAGACTCAGCTGAGTATTTTGAGTTCTTCGAGTAAGGAGTAATAAGCAAAGAGTTAAATATGAATCCAAAGTTACCTCCCCATGATCTAGATGCAGAAAGAGCTGTCTTAGGCGCTTTACTACTTGATCCTGATGCAGTTATCCAGGTAGTTGATCTCTTGATTGCTACTCATTTTTATGATGAGTCTCACAGACTGATTTATGACAGCATGGTAAGTCTCTACACAGCTCGCCAAGCAGTTGATGCTTTGACTGTTGCCCATGAGCTCAAGAGAAAGAAAAAACTAGAGAGTATAGGTGGCGCTTCGACACTGGTAGAGCTCTCAAATGGAGTGTCTACTACAGGCAACGTTTTGCACTACGCTCGTATCGTCCGCGGCTGCGCTTTGAGAAGAATGATTATTTCCCTCTCTGCCGAGTTCACCAATCTAGCTTTTGATGAGAGTAGAGAGTTGAGTGATGTAGTCAACCAAGTTGAGAGAGAGATCTTTGCTCTGACAGAAAATCATGTCACCAGATCGTTTACACCTATCAAGGCCACTCTTTCAGACAGTTTTGAGCGTCTGGAGGAGTTACAAAAAAGCGGTGGTGCCTTGAGAGGACTTCCAACTGGTTTTAATGATCTCGATAATATGTTAGCGGGACTACAAAAGTCCAACCTAATTATCTTGGCGGCTAGACCTGGTATGGGAAAAACTGCCTTTGCACTCAACATTGCTCATCACATTAGTGTTTCTGCCAAAAAAAAAGTTGGAGTTTTTTCTCTAGAAATGAGTAGAGAGGAGCTAGTAGATCGTCTGTTGGTGGCTCAAGCAGATATAGATGCCTGGAGATTGAAGACTGGGAGACTCGATCAAAAAGATTTTATGAAGCTCTCAGACGCGATGGGTGTTTTGGCTGAGTCCCAACTGTACATAGACGACACTCCAGGACTCAGTATTTTTGAGATGCGTACCAAAGCGCGCCGTCTCATGAGTGAACAAAAGATTGATTTGCTAGTAGTTGACTACCTACAGCTAGCTCATGGCAGTGCCAAGGATAATAGGGTGCAAGAAGTAGCTGAAATTTCTCAAGGACTCAAGAACATAGCTAGAGAGCTCAAGATTCCCGTCCTAGCATTATCTCAGCTCAATAGAGCTGTCGAGAGTCGGGGAGAGAAGATGCCTCAACTTTCAGATTTGAGAGAATCTGGATCTATAGAACAAGATGCTGACGTAGTGATGTTTCTTTATCGAAAAGACGATGACATTCGAGAGCTTATGAAGCTCAAGATAGCTAAGCACAGAAATGGCCCACTGGGAGAGATTGACTTGTACTTCAAGGGCGATAGAATCCGTTTTTACGGTATGGAGAGCAAGGCGAACTAGTTTTATGGAAAATATTTTTTCATTTCGAGTGGAGAAAAAACGTGGTCTGGCAAGAGCTGGAGTTATCAGCACGCCCCACGGTCAGATACAGACGCCTATGTTCATGCCTGTGGGCACAGCCGCCTCGGTCAAGTCCCTCGACTCTAGTGATCTAGAAGAGGCAGGCGCTCAGGTTATCTTAGGCAACACTTACCATCTCTACTTTAGACCTGGTCAGGAGGTGATCAAGAGCTCAGGTGGTCTTCATCGCTTCATGAAGTGGTCCAAGCCTATTCTGACAGATAGCGGAGGATTTCAAGTCTTTTCACTAGGTGCTCAACTTATAGCTAAACAAGCCCTGCAACAAGCTAAAAACACTCCAGCGATGAAGCCAGTTAAGATCACTGATGAAGGTGTAGAGTTTTACTCTTTTCTAGATGGCAGCAAGCATTTTTTTTCTCCTGAAAAAGCAATCGAGATTCAACAAGTTCTTGGCTCAGACATAATCATGGCATTTGATCACTGCACACCTGATGAGGCTACTAGGTCAGAAGCTGAAAGTGCTCTGACTAGAACTCAGAACTGGGCTGAGCAGTGTCTGAGAGCATGGGAAAGAAAGGGGAGAGCAAGTCATTATGGTCAGTACCAGGCTCTTTTTGGAATAATTCAGGGAGCTAAGCATCAGGATTTGAGAATGTCTGCTGCCAAGTTTATAGATAATCTTGCCTTCGATGGTTTGGCTATAGGTGGGGAGACAATTGGTTACAACATGCTAGCTACTCGGGTGGTAATGGAGTGGATACGACCACTATTATCAGAGGCCAAGCCTAGATACACTATGGGCTTGGGATTGAACCCTCAGGATATTATTGACGCAGTCTGGCTTGGGGTAGACATGTTTGACTGTGTGGCTCCTACCAGATTGGCACGGAATGGAGCACTGTACTCTGGCCGAGTAGAGTATCATCCAAACTCGAGTGAGATGCCGGTTATGGTATCTGAGTTTGCCAACTGCAGGTTGAGTATCAGTGCTAGCCAATACGCTTCAGACCAGAGGCCGATTGATGAGCACTGTGATTGTGCGACGTGTGGGGTAGGGTACAGTCGGGCTTATCTGAGACATCTCTACAAAGCTAAAGAACTCTCTTACTATCGTTTAGCTTCGATTCATAACGTCCGATTTATGATCAGGCTTGTGGAAAAGTTACGAAACTGGATAGAGCAAAAAACAAAGTAAAGTAAGAACTACTGGAGTTTTAACTTTTTAAGAATTTTAGTTCATCTCTTCGCGCTCTTTTTCTTCTCTCATTTCATCACTTTCATGGGCTTCTTCAGCGGGCTCTTCACCAAAATGTCTGCGAACTTCTTGTGGATGTTCAAAATCTTCACTACCTATGTTATCAGGGGCAGCAATCTCTTCAAGTAGAGTAGTGTCTTCTCCCTCAAGGTAGAAATCTTCAACGTTGCTACTACTTCTTGAGGTAGGGAAGGAGTGAATAAACTCGTTTTCTTTTGACCTTTTCAGCTCAGCGATAAAAACACTGCAGGAAATTGGTGAGATTGATCTGATGAAGCAGACATAGGTGTTGTTACTACGTATGAGCTTGGAGATGTTGAACGAGATGTCCTCTGGTAGAGAGCCTATATAACAACTCTTGAGGCTTTCTATAGAGACGTATCTACTTTTAGGCTTGAGCTGGCACTGTTCACCGACTATCAGTTTATCTAGGACATCTCTACCAGCAAGTCGATGCAGCTCGACGACTTTGGTTCTACCTGGCTCCTCGATAAACTGGACTGGTAAGTTCAGAGAACAGACATTTATACCTTGCTTATTCTTGAGTTTGGCAAGATTTTTCTTGGCAATTTGGTTGGATTTGTCAAAACTCAAAACTTGTTCAAACTCAGCTTTGGCTTGTGAGTTCTGATTTAGCTGAGAGAAAGCTACTCCCAGACGATTGTGAGCACCAAGATCTTCGCAGGACTCAACGATTATTAGTTGGTTGTACTTGACGGCATCTTCCCAAAGTTGATTTTTGGCTGCGTTGACAGCTTGAGACTCGAGTTGGGAGAGTGAGGGGGCAGTTTGGATATCCATATATGGGGAGAGAGAATACAGTAGGCTTGGGAATTGTCAAGCAGGGTGTACAATTTCCCCTACATGAGACGTCGTGAAAAGTTTGTTCTATCCTCAATTTTTTTGAGCCTTTGCTTACTATTGGTCCAGTACGTCAATTTAGAGTGGCGTTACTTGGCTGTGGCGGCATTCTCACTTCTTACATATCTAGTCTCAATATGGTCGCTTAGAGATGACTTACAGAGGTTTGAGCTCTTGACTATAGTGCCCTTGCCGGCCTGCTACTCAGCTGCAGTGGGAGTTTTCTACTTTTTGTTTCCTGAAAATACTCTTTTTCAAGTACTGAACTTAGCTTTGTTTGGCGTAGGTATGTATGCAACATACCTGACAGCCAATATTTACTCAGTTGCTAAAGGTAGAACCATTCAGCTGATACACGCAGCACACGCTGTAGGCCTGTTTTTCACCATGTTTATGTCACTTATGTTCCTGAACACAATCTTTTCACACAAGCTTGATTTCTACTGGAATGCGTTGCTTGTAGGTTTAGTTCACTTTCCCCTGATCTTTCTTTTTCTCTGGTCTGTCAGGCTAGAGCAGAGGATAGAGCGAGAGGTGGTTGAGCTGAGCGCGTTACTGACTCTCTTGATCATGGAAAGCGTGACTGTGATCTCTTTTTTCCCGTTTTCTGTCTGGAGTGCTTCACTCCTAGTAATGACTTTGCTCTATATGGGTCTTGGTGTCCTGCAAAATCACCTCAAAAGTCGGCTTTTTCAAAACACTATCCAGGAGTACTCGGCTGTAGCTGTTGTGACTGGAGTGGCTTTTTTCTTGTTACTTCCCTGGAAATAAAATAATTGTTACTCAGGTAGCACTGTTGGCCCTAGAGAATGAAAGGGGAAGGAGAGGGCAACTTTTTACTCTAGCTTAAACTGAGCAGGGAAGATGAGTAGGAAAATGAGCAGGGAAGAGAATGATATAGTTTGATATAGCTGTGAATGTGGATAACTTAGATAGTTATAGGACTTAAATTGAGCATCTTAGCCTGGTTAATACAGTATAAGTTTATTACTAGGCAAAAAATACCCGAATGCCATGCAGTAATTCTACCAGGCATGCGAGCACTAGGTAGCCTCGCTTTCAAGAGGCTTGGTACATACTTGGATGGTACGCATTTACCTAAAAACCTCGATATTTGGAGGTACCCCAAGAGAGGTAAAAGAGCTGTTTTTAAGTATTTAAAGAACTGGGTCTCACTGCACCAATATTCATCCGGACATAGTACTCACTCTCTTTCTTGTCCTCCCTTCCAGCAAACGACTGCAAAACTGATTACGTCGCACAATATAACTTTTGCGAAGTTGATCAAGTAATTCTTATGTAGTTACAGTATTTTGTTGTAAAGTTCTTATTTATACCTATTTATCCAGCTATTAATCTTCAATGACTTTTATTTTTAAATCTTACTCCCCGATTATTTCTTAACTAATTTTGGTTTTCGCTTATTAAACTTGGCGGCGCTGATCATTAAACTTGGGGGTGCTCATCAAATCTCCTCAACTAGACTAAGCTGATTTCAGCTACAAGCTTGGTGGGGTTGGTTAAAATTCAGTGGCTAAGACATCATCTTGCAAATAAACTGCCGGAATTGAGGCTTCTACGAGCCTGAATCAAGAAAACTGGCGATAATTTATTGTCTTTGTCCCTATCAATCAAGTATAAGTAATAGAATGAGCACTTAATCTAGCTTTACAGCTCACTATCTAAAACTTTTGAGAAGTTAAGATTGTGGCATTAGTCAGAAATGAAGATTAAAAACGAAAAGGGTTGTTTGATTATCCTAGTTAATGTCGTACAATAATTTGGAGTTGCTTGATCATTGGGGAGGCTTGATTAGCTAAGTTTGGCTTTGACGGTCAGCAAAGCACTCTAATTATTTTTAGCATCAAAAAATATCAAAATAAACTGGTATCTCCAGATCATAACTACTCAAAGCGGATATGATAAAACTTGAGGTTGTCAAAAAACTGCGATAAATCAATTAAAACTCTCGTAGCTCTTAAATAGCAGTCTTAAGGCTAGACTGCTAGGTTTCAGCTCTTGATTAGCCCAGAGGTAGAATAAGTAAATGTCAGTCTCTACACAGCCACATCTCGCCTTCATCTCATACCTAGAGCATCTCGAGGTGGAGAGAAATGTCAGCCGCCTGACAGTGCGCAACTACAGCCACTATCTGCGACGTTTTCTAGACTGGCTAGAGAGGGCTGGCGTACTGGACATAACTTCCTTGAACGCTGACCAGATGCGAAAGTATAGGGTTTACCTGTCAGAGTACGGTGACGACCAGGGTAGAACGCTTTCTAAGTCAACTCAAGGTTACCATATTATAGCTGTTCGCTCTTTCCTCAAGTGGATGATCAAAAATGATCTCCCAGTTTTGAATCCTGAGAAGATTGATCTTCCCAAGAAGGAGCCAAAACACATGCAGTTTCTCAATGCTGATCAGCTGGAACGACTCTTTGCCCAAGTCAATCCATCTTCACCAGCTGGCTTGAGAGATAGGGCTATTCTTGAGGTTCTTTTCTCCACTGGCTTGCGTGTTAGTGAGTTGGTTGGCCTCAATCGTGACCAGGTAGATCTGGAGCGCAGGGAGTTTGGAGTGATAGGTAAAGGTAGAAAGCCCAGGGTTGTTTTCTTGAGCGAGAGTAGTGTGAAGTGGCTAAACTCTTGGTTTGCTACCAGAGAAGATCACTGGCGACCAGTTTTTACTCGCTTTTCTCAGAGAATTGAGGACTTGAGTAGTGATGGCGAGAAAATGCGCCTGACTACGCGGTCTGTCCAACGCCTGGTGGAACGCTACTGTAGGCAAGCTCATCTACCTCTCAAGATCTCCCCTCACGGCTTGCGCCATAGCTTTGCGACAGATCTGCTGATGAATGGGGCTAATTTACGCGATGTACAGGAGATGTTGGGTCACAAAAATATCTCTACAACCCAGATCTACACCCATGTCACTCAGCCTCAGCTCAAGAAAATCCATCAGCAGTTTCACTCTAAACGGCCAGACTTAGAGTCAAGTTGAGTCTAGGCTTACAAAGACAACCTCAAGCAACAAAACTGATATACTTTGCTGTATTAAGAGTACATTTATTACCCATTGATAGTATTTACAGTAGATTCTCCTCTCCCCTACTCTTGATCATAAGGACCTATTTTTGGGGAATCTCACTAAGGGTTGACTCTCCCCAACTGAAGTAAAAAGGGAGAAGCTCAGGTAATTTGCCCTAATTGTGATCTAGTGTTATATGTAGTAATATACTTGTATATTATTTGCAACTTGGGTGACCAGAGCACCTGCGGGAATAGGCTACTTAGACTCTAGAAGTGATTGATGAAGTAGCTGCGGTAGTATCACTGTGACCTTATGGAAGCCCTGAAGAGGAGGTGAACTGGAGTTATGTGTCTCTTTATAGGCAGTTAGGCGTGAGTAGCCAAATTAGCTCTATAGCTACATGCTCAGTTATAGATATATCAATGAGTATATTATTAGCTCAAAAACAATCGAAGTAAGTAAATAATACTAGAAAAAGTAGGGAAAGAGAGTATGGTAGAAATTAGATGTTTAGCTTGTTTAAGGGTACTGGCATGTCATGGGTAGGGTACTGGCATGTCATGGGTAGG
>CAYUQY010000001.1:18427-40529 GCA_964447075.1 uncultured Pseudomonadales bacterium
AGGGTACTGGCATGTCATGGGTAGGGTACTGGCATGTCATGGGTAGGATCATTGAAGGTTGTAGTCCTGAGCTCTCTCTCTCCTACCGCCGTTAACTCAAAACTTGGAGAAGGAGTCTCCCTCAAGGCTCTAAGTTGAAATCTTGAGTTGAAAAAGAAAAAAGTCATCTCGAGCTAAAGTTAAAAAAGATTGATATATAGGTATTTAAAATCGAGGACTACTTTTGTCAGTCATCACGGCTAACTGCTAAGAACCTATAAGATTAAAAAAGAGGTCTATATCAGGCATAAATTAGCTAAAAGGGCTCAAAAAACGATCATTTTTGTTTATTAATGATCTCTTTTTTAGCAGACAAACTATATCACTGCCATAAGGATGACATTGAAACTAAGATTGATCTATCAATCTTAAAACCTTCATTTCATCCTATTCACTTGATGTATAACGATATGTTGCTATGTAATTTGATCTAGAAAACTAGATCATTTTTAACCATTATATTGAGCCTAATAAATTAGCTATACCCAGATTACTCATCACAAGGATCTTCACCTATTATAACTGATGACAGCTGTTTAGGAGTAAGTCACAACCTCTCTTGTCTGGTGCGGGGGATGAGTGGTAGAATCACCATCTGTTTGTAGCAGAGAGAAATTGGGCCTGTAGTACACCGGTAGTATATTCCCATGGCATGGGAGAGAAAGGGGTTCGATTCCCCTCAGGTCCACTCTACCCTACTCTGATCATTTGAGAAATTTACCACTCCTGAGAATTGACTCCCAAGTAGCTTGAACTAAGTTAGCCCTTTTCCATGGTCCAGAACTCTGCTCCGACGCTGTCCCAGGGAAGCCTCTGTTCATCAGCTTGATTGGGGTCGAACTGTCTATTCACGAAGTAATACAGATCTAGTTCTTGGGATGTGTGGGCAAAACTGCCGTGAGCTACTCCTGCGGGAATGTGGACCAATCGACTTCTGCCAGCTCCAAGGACTATCTTGTAGTGGACTCCAGATGTGGGTGAGTTTTGGCGAATGTCCCAAAGTCCCAATACCAGGCTATGCCTTGGGTCGACGTACCAGAGCTCGTCTTGAAGATAGTGAAAATGCCATGCTTTAATACTGCCGGGAAGGAGGTGGGCTCTATTTACCTGCGCCAACTTAAAGCCTGGAGCGTTCTGAAGCTCGCCTTCAGGAGTAAGTCTCACCAGCTCAGAAAAGTCGCCTTGCTCGCCAGGGTAGGAGGCAAGATCGATAACTCGCACGCCTTCGATGCTTGGTTTTTGGCCATAAGCCTCTTGGGTTACTTGAGGTTGGAGCGATGCTACGATGTCTGAGGGTGTGATCATGACCCAATTATCTCACATTATTGAGTCTCAAAAAGAGTTGAAACAGCTGTAGTTAGAAAGAGGTGAGAGTGGCGTGAGATATCTACTTTGAGGCAGCTTTTTCTTGAGAAGCGTCTTCAGGAATGTCTTTCCAAGTCAGGGCTACCGAGACTACCTTGTCACCACCTTTGAGTCTCATCAGGATAACTCCTTGAGTGGGCCGACTTAGGACTGGAATACTGCTTGAATTTATGGGCAACTTGATCATCTGACCAGATTTAGTGGTGATAACGGCTTCGTCGTGATCATGAGTCACCATCATCGCTGCTACTACTTCTCCTGTTTTTTTAGTTATCTCAGCGACTTTTACTCCTTGGCCTGACCTTTTTTGAACTGGATATTGATCAAGTTTGGTTCTCTTTCCGATTCCGTTCTCGGCTATGAGTAGTAGTTGGTGAAAGGCCTTGTTTTTTGTATCCTGGGCTTCATCTTGTTCGCCGAAGGCTTCAACACCTACGACGTAGTCAGAACCCTTTAGTTCGATGCCTTTTACACCTTGGGTGTCACGATTGGACGACTTAACTTCCTTCTCGCTGAAGCGAATGGATTTGCCAGATCTGGTAATGAGCATGATGTGATCGTTGCCAGTGGTGATGGTGCCGAAAACTAGCTCATCGTCATCCTTGAGTGCGATTGCGATGATGCCATTTTGACGAATGTTCTCGTAGAGCTTGACAGCAGTTTTTTTGACTAATCCCTGTCGAGTGGCAAGGGTGATGAATTTATCGTGAGCAGTTTTTTCGTTTAGGACTAGCAAGGCTTGGACTTTCTCATCTGGCTTGAGGTTGACGAGATTGACGACGGCCGTACCTTTGGCTTGACGACTACTCTCTGTAATTTCGTATACTTTAAGTTTGAAAGTTCGTCCTTTATTGGTAAAGAATAGAAGTGAATCATGTGTCTGGGCAGTGATGATGGACTTGACAGTGTCTTCTTCTCGAGTAGTGATACCGCTAGAGCCGGTCCCACCTCTATTTTGGGTGCGCAGAGAGTCTGGTCGCTGGCGTTTGACGTAGCCGGTCTGGGTCAAAGTGATAACTGTTTCTTCGTTAGGAATGAGGTCTTCTTCTGAGAGTACGCCTACTTTACTCTTGATGAGCTTGGTGCGACGTTTGTCGCTATAGTTGGTGATGAGCTCAGTAACTTCTGTACTTATTTTGGTTAAAATAGCTTTGGTGGATGAGAGGAGAACGCAGAGGTCAGAAATTGTTTTTTGGATGGTTTTGTACTCGTCTTCTATTTTTTGTCTCTCGAGTGCTGCTAGTCTTCGCAGCTGCATATCAAGAATTGCGACTGACTGTAGCTCTGAGAGCTTGAAGCGCTCCATAAGTCGAGCTTTGGCTGTGTCGCTATCTGGTGATTCGCGGATAGTTTTTATAACTTCGTCTAGATGTGCTAGGGCAATTAAAAGTCCTTCCAGAATGTGAGCTCGATCGCACGCCGCCTTGAGTTCGAACTGCGCTCTTCGAACGATGACGAGCTGTCTGTGTTTGACGTATTCAGTCAGAATAGTCTTGATGCTCATGAGCTGAGGTGTTCCCTCTGAGTTGAGAGCCACCATGTTCATTGGAAAAGATGACTGAAGTTCTGTTTGTTTAAAAAGATTGTTCAGGACTGACTTCGGCTTAGCATCTCGCTTGAGATCGACTACAACTCTTAGTCCTGATCTATCTGATTCATCGCGCAAATCGCTTATACCGATGAGCTTTTTCTCACGGACTAGATAGGCGATCTTTGCCACGAGCTTGGCTTTGTTTACTTGGTAGGGCAACTGAGTGATGATGATCTGGAACTTGCCGTTCTTATTTTCTTCTATCTCTGCTACTCCTCTTATGACTACTTTGCCTCTACCTGTGCTGTAGCCAACCATGATCTCTGTCCAGTCATAAATCACACCAGCGGTGGGAAAATCTGGTCCTTTGATGTGGGTCATGATCTGATCAATGGTTATCTCAGAGTTGAAGTGTCCTGCTAGGGTGTGGGGGTCAGCGGCCAAAAGTGTTTGTGGATCGTTGGTTTTGGTCGTAGCTACATCTTTTGTTTTCTCAGGAGTACCCAGCTGGGCTTGATCTCCAGGAAACTGCTCAATCATGTCAAGTATGGCTCGGCAGACTTCCTCAAGATTATGAGGTGGAATTTTGGTGGCCATGCCGACAGCAATTCCTTCGGCTCCCATGAGTAGGAGGTTGGGTAGCTTGGCTGGTAAGACAGTTGGTTCTTGTTGGCTGCCGTCGAAGTTGTCGACGAAATCAACTGTTTTTTTCTCGATATCAACCAGAAGATCCTCGCTAATTTTTGACATTCTGGCTTCTGTGTAACGCATGGCGGCTGGTGAGTCGCCATCGATCGAGCCGAAGTTACCTTGGCCATCTACGAGTGGGTAGCGCATGCTGAAGTTTTGAGCCAAGCGTACTAAGGCGTCGTAGACGGCTGTGTCGCCGTGGGGGTGGAACTTGCCTAGGACTTCTCCGACTATGCGAGCTGATTTTTTGTAAGGTGTGTTGTAGTGCATGCCCATCATGCGCATCACAAAAAGAATGCGGCGGTGGACTGGTTTGAGGCCGTCTCGTACGTCTGGTAGAGCACGCGAGACGATCACACTCATAGCGTAGTCTAGGTAAGACCTCTCCATCTCTTCGATGATTGGGGTCTGAAGCATCTTGCCGAACTCAGTTTCGATGATGTTGTTGGAGACTGGTGGCTGAGTGCTAGCTGGTGGTGTGGTTAATGGTTCTGGCATTTTATACTTTTATTTAGATCATTTTTTTGCTCACATCGTTACTACGAAAGGAATTTTATAAACTCTAGACACGCTCGGAAACCAGGTCCTCGCTAAGTGATGACATCTCATGTAGTGAGGCAGTTTATTGTCACTAGTGGTTTCGATGTCATCAATTGTCTTAAGTTTTCAAAATTCCTTTCTTACTGAATTTCTATTATTCTGACTTTTTGACAGTCCCCTCTTCTACTTCCTTTTCCGCTGATTCTCTACCCTTGAACTCGCCTGTCTTGATCCATTTATTTGGCTCGAGTTCTTTGTAGTGGTCGAAGAAGTGTTTGATCATTTTTTGAGTGTGAACAGGGATGTCGGAGAGTTCTTCCCAGACGCCAAAGATTGGATCGACCTTTTTGTCTGGTACAGCAATCAATTTGTGGTCTATACCTTCTTCATCTTCCATCTCGAGCATGGCGATGACGTGGCCTTTGATGCCGACTCCTGGTCCGACTGGTTGGCCTGAGAGCACGAGGACATCGATTGGGTCGCCGTCTTTGCCTTTGGTTCCTACGACGTAGCCGTAGTTAGTCGGGTAGCTCATGGCGGTGTGTAAGAAGCGGTCTGCCATGAGGAGGCCAGTTTCTTCATCGACTTCGTACTTGATGGAGGATCCGGCTGGGATCTCGATGTAGAAGGTGAGTTTTTGTAAAGACATATTTTTCCTTTCTTTAAACATCCAACGTTGCTAACTTCGCCTTAGTCTGTATAAATCTCTTCCTAGGTGGGACTTCCTCACCCATCAACATCTCAAAAACCAGATCTGCTTTCTCAGCATTTTCATTGGTCACTTTCTTGAGCATGCGAGTGGCTGGGTTCATCGTAGTATCCCACAGTTGTTCTGGGTTCATCTCTCCAAGACCCTTGTAGCGTTGAATATTGACCACGGCAGACGATTCATTTTGTTTGAAGTAGGCTACTTTCTGATCTTTTTCTTGGTCTGAGTAGACATAGAAGGTGGTTTTCTTGGTAGAGACTTTATAGAGAGGAGGAAGGGCAATGTACAAAAAGCCTTGATCGATGATTTCTGGCAAGTGTCTGAAGAAAAATGTTAAGGAGAGGGTAGTGATGTGCTCGCCGTCCACATCAGCATCGTTCATGAGGATGATACGGTGGTAGCGCAATCTAGTCAGGTCAAAGGTTTCACCGATGCCGGTGCCCAGAGCGATCACCAAGTTCTTGAGCTCTTCAAAGGCGACAATTTTGTCCAAGCGAGCTCGCTCGGTGTTAAGTATCTTACCGCGCAAAGGCAAAATAGCTTGATACTTCCGCTCTCTTCCCTGTTTGGCTGAGCCTCCGGCTGAGTCTCCTTCTACGATAAAAAGTTCTGATTTGGTGGGGTCACTTTCTTGGCAGTCGGCTAGCTTGCCAGGAAGGGTAGTGGACTCGAGTGCACCTTTGCGGATGACTGCGTCTTTGGCAGCGCGAGCCGCCAGGCGAGCGCGTGCAGCGAGCATCACCTTTTCTATCAAAATTTTGCCTACTTTAGGATTTTCTTCAAGATAAACTTCAAAGCTATCTTTAAAAATTTGGTAAACAGCAGACTGAACTTCAGCATTGTTTAGTTTATTTTTGGTTTGTGATTCAAACTGAAGGTCGTTGGCAGACATCTTGACAAACACCACAGCCGTCATGCCCTCACGCAGGTCTTCAGTTGCGAAAATTTCTTTCTCCTTGAGCAAGTTATGTTTGGTAGCGTAATCTTTAAGTACTTTATTGAGTGCCATGCGGAAACCTGTAGCATGTGTACCACCATCAGGAGTTTTGATGACGTTGGCATAACTTTCTAGATGTTCAGTAAAGCTGTCTGAGTACTGGATGGCAATCTCGGCGGCGACTTTTTTGCCGGTTTGTTCATCTTGCCAGTTACCAGTTGCATAGATGACGCTATGAAGAGGTTTGCGCAGCATGTTGATGTGCTCAACTCTAGACTTGATGCCACCCTCAAAATAGAAGTGGCGGACATGAGGTTGGTCAGCTGGATAGCCAAGCGAGTCACTAAACTCGAAGTACAGTCCAGCCATCAGGTAGGCTCGATCGCGCATGATGTTGGCCAAGTGATCTGGTGAGAACTCGATAGTTGAGAAAAGTGTGGCATCAGGCTCGAAGTAGACGAGAGTGCCTGAGTCGTAGGTGATGAACTTCTTAGTCTGGGTGGGAAAAAGTTTGACAACTTCTGCTTCACTGATTTTCTTGGTGGGATATTGAGGTGTGCCTATGATGTACTCTTGGATGTAGTAGAGTTTTTCTCTTTTGACTACAACTTGAAGCAAAGTAGAGAGGGCATTGACTGCTGCAGCGCCTACACCATGTAGTCCGCCTGATGCCTGGTAAGCACGCTCATCAAACTTGCCTCCGGCATGCAGCTTGGTCATGACTACTTCTAGAGCCGAGACGCCACTCTGGTGCATGTCTACAGGAATACCTCGGCCATTATCAACTACAGTTATGGCGCCTTGTGGCTTGCCATCAGTTCTTGGTGTATGAAAAAGTTGAATGCGTTTACCGTAGCCAGCCAAAGCCTCATCAACCGCGTTGTCCATGATTTCTTTAGCTAAATGATGAAGTCCATGCTCATCGGTAGAGCCGATGTACATACCAGGACGCTTGCGCACTGGTTCTAGACCTTCTAGGACGCGGATCTCGCTGGCGTCGTACTGCGTAGTAACTTTGTCGGACATAGGAAATGAAAATTGCGTCACTGATGATACGAAAGAGTGATTGTTATAGACGTATTTGAGCAAAAAAGCAATCTTCAAGTGCGAGCTTTACATTAATATTTTTTCTTAGCAGCTTGAGAGTGTTTTGACAGAGTTGAAGTCTATAGATAAGGATAGCATTGGGGTTGTTCGAGAGTTCCTGATGATACTTGAGACTGCAGTTTTCTAAAAAATTGATGGCTGTTTGACGATCAGCATTTGCCTCAGCTAGATCGATAGCTTGTGAGAGTGAGAACTTAGTAAAATCTGGGAGCTCTTCAGCTTGATTAGATGAGATATGGTTTTTTGGAGTGCTAGAGTTTTTAACTAGACATCGTGAGCGAATAGTAGGCAAAACTCTCTGAATATCTTGTGCAGTCAGGATGATTTGGACAAAAAGGGGTGGTTCTTCTAGTGTCTTTAGTAAGGCTGACTGGGCAGGTATCGAAGCCTCATCGATATGGAGGATGATCCAGGTGCTCAGTGGAGAGTGAGTTGGGGCGAAAACAAGTTGTGAGATTAGGGTTCTGACTTGTTCAATTTTGATTGATTCTTCAGAATTTAAGACATGAATGTCTGGATCTAACTGGAGCTTGCTTGGACTGAGGCTCAGGTGTTGGCAGATTTCTGTTAAATGGTCGCAACTTTGACGTAGATGAAGAAGTGTTGGTAGTTGGGTGATGATTTTCATCATGATTCTGGAAAAAAATAAAATTTGAGTCGAGAGTGAAGAATAGCACCAATTGTTGAAAATCTCTCTCATCTATGACAGGATGAGTATCGATGATTGTGCCTCCTGCCACACCTATTGTTGTTGCTCCCGTTGGTCAAAACACTTACACATCTCCAAATATTTTGGGAGAGTCTCTGCAAGTAGATTCCCAGCCACCAGCTTCTGCTCCAACTGATCAGATTTTTCAGCAGCAAGTAGTTGTTCCAGCTGAGCAAGTACTAGACCCAGTTTTTGCCCAACCCACCCAAGTTCCCCTGACTTCAGACCCAGTTTTTGTTCCGCCCACCCAAGTTCCCCTGACTTCAGACCCAGTTTTTGTTCCGCCCAACCAGTTTCCTCAGGCTTCCACATCTGGAGTAGCTCCTACTCACTTTTCGAGTACTCCCACCGATTTTCTAGAGTTTTTGATGGCGGAAAACTCTTTGAGTCTTGATCAAGTCAAAGAACTTCGACTAGCTCAAGTACAGCTAGATAAAACTCCTCAAATGATTATTTCTGAGAGAGGGCTTTTTTCTGATTCTGCTCTCGCTGAGAAGATGGCCAAGTTTCATCAGATGCCTTTTGTGGTGATTGAAGAAACTGGTGTTTCTCCAGAAGCACTCAGTATTGTGCCTGAGTCGATTGCTCGTCGTTACGGCATGTTGCCTTTTGCTGTCAACAAAACAGAAAAAACCATCAGTGTGGCCATGCGTAACCCACTTGATCTCTCGGCCATTGATTTTGTCGAGAAAAAAACTGGTTTTAAGTTGATTCCACACTTTTCAGCTGTGAACACGATTGATGAAAAAATTTCTGAGCGTTACGCCCAAAATATTTCTACAGAAGTAACTCAGGTGCTCAAAGAAACGACAGACTCTAAAAATGAGACTCTTGGCGACCTAACTATGCTCTCCAAAGGTGTGATTAGAGAAGCACCCATAGCCAAAATTGTCGAAACCATCTTAGCTTTTGCTGTCCAGGCTAGAGTTTCTGACGTTCACATAGAGCCTCAAGAGGATCGCACTCGTGTGCGGTATCGTATCGATGGTATTTTAGCTGAAAAATTGGTTCTACCTAGAAATGTTCACGAAGCCCTAGTCTCGAGAATAAAAATTCTCTCACAGCTCAAAATTGATGAGAAAAGAATCCCGCAGGACGGCCGTTTCAGTTTTACGGCCAATGGCCAGACGGTGGACTTACGTATCTCGACTCTGCCTACCGTCCATGGAGAGAAAGTTGTGATGCGTTTACTTAGTAAAAATATTACTGTTCCCACTCTCAATGATCTAGGCTTGAGGGGTAGTGCCCTCAAGAATATGGAGGAAGCCATACGTGTGCCTCATGGCATTATTTTGATGACTGGTCCGACTGGGTCAGGTAAAACCACTACTATCTACTCTGTTCTGCACCTGGTCAACACTCCCAAAGTAAACATCGTGACCCTGGAAGATCCAGTAGAGTATGAGATTCCAGGTGTCAATCAAGTTCAGACCAATCCACAAGCTGGTTTGACTTTTGCCTCTGGCTTGCGTGCTTTCCTGCGCCAAGATCCCAACATCATCATGGTGGGAGAAATCCGTGATTCAGAAACGGCTGAGCTGGCTATTCAGGCTTCATTGACTGGGCACTTGGTGTTCTCTACCCTTCACACTAGCTCGGCAGCTGGCGCTTTACCACGTCTGATTGATATGGGTGCTGAGCCATTTTTGCTTGCTTCATCCATCACTTTGTCTGCTAGTCAGAGAGTGGTGCGCAAGCTCCACCCAGACTTCAAGGAAACTTACACTCCAGAGAAGGAGGTGTGCGATGACATCAAGAAAGTCTTAGGTCCTCTCTTTGAAGCCTGGTGCGCACAAAATAAAGTAGACCCTCTAGCACCAGTCACGCTCTATCGGGGTAAAAGAGATCGCTCTGAGGACGAGCCAGAGTATCAGGGTCGAGTTGCAATTTTTGAGGTCTTACGTATGAACGATGAAATTGGTAGACTAATTATCGAGCGAAAGCCAGCAGCTGATATTGAAAATGTCGGGATCAAAAACGGCATGATTCTCATGAAACAGGATGGTTATCTCAAGGCCTTGGATGGCCTGACTACTTTGGAAGAAGTCATACGTGTAGCAGATGTCTAAGCTAGGTTATAAGAAAGGATGAAATGCATATCATTGATATTATTGAGCTTTTGATCGAGAAAAATGGTTCTGATATTCACTTGACTGTGGGAAGTCCTCCCATGTTGCGCGTAGATGGAAGACTGATGCCGATCGAGGGTGCTCCTGCTCTCGATAAAAAATCGGCCGAAACTTTAATTAATCCTCTCATGAGTAGTGAACAGAAAAACTACGTGATGGTTAATCTAGAGGTGGACTTTGCTTACAGTCACAAGGATCAGGGTCGTTTTCGTATCAATGTTTATCACACCCAGGGTAACTTGGCGGCGGCTTTGCGCTTGATTCCTACTAGAGTTAAAACTATCGAGGAGCTGCAGCTACCACCTGTCATCCACAAGTTGACGCAGTACCGACAGGGACTAGTTTTATTGACTGGTCCTACTGGTGAGGGTAAGTCCACCACTCTGGCTGCCATGGTTGAAGAGATCAACAGTACCAGGGCTGAGCACATTCTCACTATTGAGGATCCTATTGAGTTTATCTACTCACCCAAAAAAAGTATGATTTCACAGCGTGAGATACGTCAGGACACCAACAACTGGGAGATTGCTCTGCGCTCAGCTCTACGTGAAGATCCAGATGTAGTTCTAGTAGGAGAGATGCGTGACTACGAAACAATCGCTTCGGCTATCACTGTGGCTGAGACTGGTCACTTAGTTTTAGCTACGCTGCACACCAACTCTGCCGCTCAGACTATTGATCGTATAATCGATGTTTTTCCAGAGCATCAGCAGAGTCAAATTCGACAGCAACTAGCGGCGGCCATTCAGGCTGTAGTCGCTCAAAGATTGGTTCCTAAAAACGGCGGTGGTAGGATTGCGGCTACCGAGGTCATGATAGCTACGTCAGCTATCAAGAACTTAATTCGTGAAAACAAAACATTTCAGATCGATAACATCATTCAGACTTCAGCTGAGTCCGGCATGATGCTGATTGAGACTAGCTTGCTTAACTGGGCTCAGAGGGGTGCAATCTCGATGGAGAGAGCTAGGGAGTACTCAGTTAGACCACTTGAGTTTGATCGCTTGTCACAGGGAAAATAAGGATATTTAGATATGCCGTACTTCAAGTACAGAGCCAAAAATAATCATGGTGAGTCAGTGACTGGAAAAGTTGAGTCTACCAACATGGCTCAGGCTGCTTCACTCCTTCACGAGAGATCTCTAGTGGTTGTGTCCCTGACGCCTAGTTCTGGTGATGGCGAGTCTGCTTTTCTGAAGTCGTTTATGGGTGTCAAGCAGGATGATATAGTCAAAATTACTCGAGAGTTGGCGACCATGGTTGAGGCTGGACTGCCTCTTACCAAAAGTCTAAGTATTTTAGAACAGCAGAGCTCTCCTGCTATGCAGAAGATGCTCTCGGAAGTGGTGCGCAGTATCGAGGGTGGTAGTACTTTTTCAGCTGCTCTATCCAAGCAGGGAAAAGTTTTTTCCAAAGTGTACATTCAGCTTATCAAAGCTGGTGAGGCGGCTGGCGTACTCGACACTGTCCTCAATCAGTTGGCAGATACTCTTGAAAAGCAGAAAGAGTTTCGCGAGAAGACCAAAGGGGCTTTGATCTATCCTTTTATCGTGGTTCTGACGATGATGGGGGTGGGTGTGGTGATGATGACGATGGTGGTGCCAAAGCTCTCTGCCATGTACAAGGAGCTAAATGCCCAGATGCCGGCTCTGACTCAATTTTTCATTGGTATCTCAGACTTAATGGTTGGTTACTGGTGGTTGATGTTGCCAAGTACGGTGGCAAGCGTGATGGGTTTTCAGTACTGGATACGAACCAAGAAGGGTCAAGAGACTTTTGATCGTTGGTTGCTAAAGGCGCCTATCATCGGTCCTTTGCGTCAGAAAATTGTCTTGACAGAGTTTTGTCGGACTAGCTCACTTTTACTTACATCTGGTATTTCACTCTTGGAGGTGATTGATATTGTCTCAGAAGCTTTGGGCAACATCTTGTATAGAGATGCCTTGATGCTTTCTAGAAAAAAAGTCGAAAAAGGCATTCCTCTGTCTCAGACGCTCAACGATGACTTGCTTTTCCCTCCAATTTTGCGTCAGATGACTTCTGTGGGTGAAGAGACTGGTCAGTTGGATGCAGTTTTGAAAAAACTTGGGCATTACTTTGAGGCTGAAAGTGAGCACGCAGTTAAAAATTTAACCACTTCTCTCGAGCCTTTGATTATGGTAGTGCTTGGTGTGGGAGTGGGAATTCTGGTAATAGCAATTATTATGCCGATTTACAATTTGACGACAGTGATACAGTAACTTAAGTGTTAGATATGTATTTTATCTACTTTACTTTGTTTTTTATCGGTGCTGCTCTGGGAAGTTTTCTGCATGTGGTGACTCTGCGCACTTTATCTGGTAAATCTTGGACTTCTGGCAGGTCTGAGTGTGATTCCTGTCGTAAGCAGTTGCGTTGGTGGGAGCTGCTACCCATTTTGTCTTACCTATTTCTGGGTGGTAGCTGCAGTCGTTGTCATCACAGCATCACGCCGTCACACTTCTTGATGGAGTTGGGGTGTGGAGTATGGAGTGTTTTGGTGTACATCTTTTTTGTCGGGTCCTCTACTCTTTCTCCTCTTTTTTTATTGTGGTGGGCTGTGGGATTGGTGGCTGCTTGTCTTGTACTCACCGATCTTAAGTCATACATTATTCCAGAATGGACTGTTGCGGCTTTATTTTTATTCGGTGTCTTGCGTCTCTTGTATTTACTTAGAATCATGGGTTCTTATGCTTTTTGGCCGGTCGTAACTTCTATACTTGCAGCCTTACTTGCAACTGGTTTTTTCTATATATTGTGGTGGTCCACCAAGGGCAGAGGTATGGGATTTGGTGACGTCAAGCTAGTTTTTGTACTAGGACTACTTTTTAGTTGGCAGCTTTTTGTTGTAGCACTGTACATAGCCTTTATATCTGGGGCTGCTGTTGGGATTGTGATCGTCTTGTCAGGTAAGCTCAACAAAAAACACATTATCCCCTTTGGCCCTTTTTTGATTTTGGGAAGTTTGATTGCGCTTTTTTGGGGAAATTTAATCTGGCAAAAACTGTTGACACTTTTGATGTAGAGTTAAAGATGGAGATTTTCTCGTCATTATATTTTTTTTAAAATAAAATCTTATGGGAGTTCTCAAATCCATTTTTATTTCGCTTATTTTACTGGCTATTTTGGCTGGTGTATCAGGCCTAATTGCACGTGAGTACTTTCTCTACCAGTCTGTGACGATGGTCAGTAACGTCCTCAATGAGCTGGAGGGTCAGGGCACTTCTACTGGTGCTTTTAGGGCTCAGTGTGCTTCTAGAGGTTTGGCGAGTGGTTTTGAAGATATTACGCTTCAGCTTCGTTTTACGACCAGTACTCACTTTGTGACTGAGGTGGTCTGTGGTGGCTCGATACTTAATCCTATTGTCATTGGTGAGTTCAATCTGCCTCCCTATGTGCTCAAGAGGGCTGGCGAGAGCAGTGGGGTGGTGATCGGAGCTCCAGTGAGTAGTGTGGGCTTGAGTATTTGGGGGGCGTCTAAGGATGTGGTGATCCAAGACTCGCAAGTTTCTGTGACTAAGGCCAAAAAAATCGATAACTTTCACCCAGGTCCTATGACTGTCTGTGCTGGGATAGGCTATCAATGTTGTCAGGAAGAGGTGTCGACTGGAGTGGGTCAAGTTTTTGGCGATGTGAGCGACTGTGCTAGTAGTTGCTACTCTAGTTGTACTCCTAGGCCGATTGTCTTGACTTTCCAGACGGAGTCGTCCAGCAGCAGTAGCAGTCGCACCGCCCAGGTCAAAGTTGGTCAGAATGTGGTTTTTAACTATGTAGTTGATCCAGGATCTCCAGATGGAGCTACTGTCGATCTAGACTTTGGTGATGGTAAGAATCAGACTTCTAGTAAAATGTCGGGCACTTTGACCTATATCTACTACTGTCCGTCTGGCGGAGGCTGTACTTACACAGCTCATCTGTCGGCACGTACTACTTCTGGGTCCATAAGTTCTGACACACCCCTGACCAAGCTAACTATTCAGGTTCAACCGTAGCGGTGCGCAGCTGAGTAATTGCGCCTAATTGGAGATTGACAATTGTGGCATATATGTCACAATTTAAAATTAATGGAGAAGGTAGTTTACATAGACCATCGTGCTGAGAAAGAGCTTGGAAAGTTTAGTAACATCGTGCGATTGAAGTTTAAAGGATTGATCAATATTCTAGAGAAGAAAGGAAAACTTGAGGAGCCGTTTGGTAAGAAGTTTTCTGGTCATGAGGCATTATTTGAGGCAAGAGTTAGACATAAAGGACAGTGGCGGGTGATTTATACTTATATAAGCGAACAAAAAATCATTTTCTTGACGGCATTTTCAAAAAAATCTCAAAAAACACCGCAGGTTGAAATTGACAAGGCATGCAAGAGATTACTAGAGTTTAAATAGAAGGCATATATGAATAGACAAGCATTGTTGAAACTTACCATTCCTGCTAGTGAGTTCATGAAAGATGTCACACCTGAAGAGCGTCAAACTATCGAGCAAGAGAAAAAATACTACGAACTTGTAGTCTCGATTAGAAAGAAGAGGCTACAGCTCGGTTACACTCAAGAAAAATTGGCAGAGCTGTCTAACTTACCTAGGACAACTATCACCAAAGTAGAGTCTGGATCAAGAAATGCGACTCTACAAACATTAATGTCTATTGCCCAGGCTATGGGTAGTGTTTTTGAAGTTCGTTTAAGATAATTTGTTTATAACCCTAATAACTTTCTCCTGAATTTCTCCCGCTTGCAGTAGGTTCTAAAGTGTGACTATACTTATACATCTACAAGGAGGACACATGCTTTCTATTACTCGCTCATCTAGGTCTGGATTCACTCTTATCGAGATTATGGTGGTCATCGGTATCATCGCTATCCTGGCTGTGACAGGTATGGCTGCTATCGCTGCTGTTCAGAAGTCTAATCGTGAGACAAAGAGGCAGACTGACATGGTTGCAACTATGACCCTAAGCGAGAGTTATAAGGATCAGACTGGCGAGTATCCAATAACCACAATCACCGCTTGGACTGGAGCCGGTTCATTTTCTACCCTGGTACCTAAAGCAGCAAAGGAGCAAAATGCTACCAGTTATGAATATACGTATGGTGGTGCTGTTGGACAGTTTTGTGCTTGCGCCTCGCTTGAGACAATTGGAAAAGGAAATTCTATAGTAGCAGCTCCTGCGGATGGCAAGTGTGTCTTTACATCACCTATGCCTGCTACTGCACCATGGTTCTTCTGCGTCCAGGGTGGTATCTAAATATATGAGGACGCTAGATTATCTAGCGCGTTTTTAAAATCAAAACTAAATCCTGGAGGTTTGTGTTCAAATCTCCAGGATATGTGAATAAATTAGCTTAAATTATCTTTGATCTTGAGATTACAAGCCCAGTTCTTTGAGACAACAATTCTTTAAAGGCAATTTTAGATGATTCACTCTTTATTCAAACTTCAGTCAAGATTTCAACTTCCCTTCAGAAAGAATAAGCATGGTTTTACTCTCGTAGAGCTCGCCATTGTCATCGGTATTGTGGCGATCTTGGCTGTCGCAGGTCTCTCTACTATCTCAGTTGTTAGTCGTGTGACGCGCGATAACAAGCGCAAGGCAGATCTACAGGCTATCAAGAGTGCTCTAGAGATCTATCGAAGTGAAAAGGGTCAGTATCCAGTTACGGCTGCACCTCAAGTTATAAGTGATCTGGTGGCTGGCGGTTATCTTACGAGTATAGTCAAGGATCCACAGAACAGCGCTACTAATTACTACGAGTACTTCCCTTACGTCACTGTCACAATGAGCAGTGCTTGCGGTGAGCCAAGAAAAACTAGTGGCACTGCTTGTGCTGGAACTGCTAAGTGTAAATCTTTTATACTCAAGGCCAAAAATGAAGGCAAGAGCTCTTTCTGGGCTGTCTGTCCTGATAGTGAGGGTGACTGGGGTTCAGTGCCAGTGCCAGTACCTAAAGATGAGATTCCTCTTCCAACTCCTGATGATAAATTTTAAAGATACATGACTAGATTTACTGCAATTAAAAGCGTTTCGCCTTTTCTTTTTAATTTACTCCACATTTCGTTTAAAAAAAAATCTTCAGGCTTCACCCTAGTCGAGACGATGATTGTTATCACCATCGTAGCTCTTCTAGCAGGTTTCGGAATAGCTGGATACGCCCGTCTTAATAATCGTGAGCAGCTTCATAATTCGGCCAAGGATCTGCAGCAAATGTTACGTAGCGCTCAGAAAAAAGCTCGAGCTGGCGAGAAGCCATCTGGCTGCATTACTCCTCTGGTGGGCTATGCAGTTTTTGTCAAGCAGAATGAAGTTCAGATGAGGGCTGTTTGTCAGTCACATCTGTTTCCTCGCAGCGGAGGGACTCCTGTAGGAATTTTGGTAGAAAAACGGATTTTCTCAGGCAGGGTTGTGCTCGACAATGCAGGCGCACCGCCAGCTTTACCGCCGCCAAGTAGTATTTATGCTCATCTGTGGTTTTCAGTTCTACAGGGTGGTGTAGGCAATGGTGGACTACTGGAGCCATCAGGTGGCGCGCGCGAAAATTGGGCTGTACCCCTTCCTGCAGCTGGGTACCAGATCATACTCAAAAACTCTGCCAGCAAAGCTACCTTTAGTACTACTAGAGGTGGGGAGCTGAGTGAGATAGTGATAGAGCCAATTATATCGGCTCGACAACTATAGACAATTTTGGCCAGAAGATAAAATAAGTACTACATGAAATCAACAAATCAATTGAGTAACCAAGCACTTCCCTCAAAGCAAGCGTTTTTATCTAAGGGCAGCACTCTCATAGAAATTCTGATTGCTGTAGGAATTCTCAGTGTCGTCATGACGGCAGTAGTCTCGATGCTAGCTAGCTCAGTGCGTACTTTGGCATTAGTGCAAACTAGGATCAAGGCTAGTCAGTTAGCCAAAGGTGCTATGGAGTACTTCCGATACGGTCAGGACCAGGGTTGGGCTAGTTTTTCGTCTGATTCTAACTTGTTTTTTAATAATGTTCCTAGTAAGGATGTGCTCTTTTACTGTCTTGCACCCGTCAATATAACAACAGGAATCAAGCTGGGTTCTCCCCCGCTCTTCCCCCCTGTAGTGCCACCAAGTCCATTTCCCCATTCCTTCGCCAATCTCACTACCCATGATGGCTGTTACTCTTTTGCTGAGGTGACTGCGGGAACTGCGGGAGGCTGCAAAGCTTTTGGTGACAATCTTATGTTTGGTCGTATAGCTAGAGTTCAGCGTATCTCGGCAGACATTCTGTCGGTTAGAACTGAGGTGGTTTGGGAAGAGAATGGCAGGAACCTCTGCACCCAGCTGACACAGATTTTTAGTAAAAGTCTTTAGCTTGTAAATTGCAGTTTTGTGCTCGTGACTTCTTTTTTTTAGAGATCTAGATGTATTGATTTTTTCCGCCTACAACTGACGCAGATCTTTAGTAAGTGGATATAAGAAGTTAATTTGGGCTCTCACCAGCACTAATCGTCCAATATTTGGACAACATATTTTCTGTGTAATTTATAACCAACATAAAAAGGACATTTATGTCAAATATATTGGACACGACGCAGCTCTGGAAAATCTCTCTAACCGCTGTATTTGTACTAATTCGTCATACCACAACCTCTGTATTTATATAAATACCTACGTTAAATGCCTAGGTTTTATCCACTTATCTTAATCTGTATGCCTACTTATTCCTCAGCTGTGCTCCTGAGCTGAAGCTCTGTGTGACAGGAGAGGTGTTGTCAAGTGATTCCCTAGTTACTGGATACAAGACATTGATATAGGTTTTACCTGCTGGTGTGGTGGCGCAGGTGAAGCGGAGCTCTGAAAAAGAGTCTTGGCTAATAGTAGCAGTGGAGCCTACATTGACTGTTTTGGAGGTAAGGAAAAGCTTAAAGGGCGATGGAGATGGAAGTTGTGGGTTAGCCGAGACTGAAGCGATGCGCCTGATTGGTTGACCCAAGCTGTTTGTGTCGTTTTCCAGCTGAAAAGTAGTTAGCATGCCGTCCGCTGATTCTAGAGTAATGCTGCTACTCGTGGCTGGACAGGCAGAGATCGCGGGCGAGGCGGTTGGATTTGGCACTAGTCTCACTGCATTCCGTAGCATGTACTCTATTTGACTACTAGAGTAATCACCGTTTTCTTTGACTGCGTTGTAACTAGCTATGCGTGAGTTGATCTTGATCGTGGTGAGGAAAAGTAACGTGCCAGACAACGTTATCATGACAGAGAGAGTAACGACAGTCAGAAGTTCGATGAGAGTGAAGCCTGCTTGAGTCTGTGCAGAACATCGTTTCAAGACTGCTAAAGGGTGTAGTTTAGTTTTGTAAATATTGGGCATGTAGTTGGATCGCTGTCTCAGTTTGTCTCCTGCCAGAGTCGCATAGGACGCTTAATGCTATCTGGGGCATTGATCAAGAAGTCAGGTCGGAAGCGGAAGACTTCGGTGGGATTGGTGGCATTGAGAAGGTCTGTCAAGTAATTTCTTCCAAGGTAGATGCCCTGACCAGAAGAGTCACCTGCCCAGCCCACATATGTCCCTTCGGCTATGAACTTTTTATTTTCAAGTGGTGCGGCTTCAGGAAATGAGATGGTACCGTCGGCTATGTAGACTCCAGCTACGTTGGCAGTGGTATTAGTGAGGACACTGTTGCCAAGGCTTGAGTCAAAGGTGATGTCGCCGTCGACTATGAACATCAAAAATCCACCAGGCTCGACCGTGGTAGTGTTATTAACTTTTAAGTTACCGTGGACGAAGACGATGATCTTCTCTGTGGCAGGCACGATCCATCCAAGGTCGCCACCCACTTGACCTAAAGATAGATCTCCTGCTGAGTAGTAGTAATTTGCATTAGTCGCACCTAGGACGAGCTCGCCGCCAGGATCTAATTCAGCATCTTTTGACGGTGCCACTGGATCCAATTTGCCGATCTCTCCTGGCTGTGGGGCAGACTCGCCATTATGATATTTGGAAAAATCATCGATAGAATCGCTGGGAAGATTAAGCAGTGTCGCAAAGTAGGCATAGTCTTCACGGGGAACTGTCGTATTGGGCACTCTCTGTGATTGGACGGGATAGGCAGTTATTGGCGTTGTGACTTCATTTCTAAGGTTGTCATATTGTGAGCTACTGGCTGTAGTATCGATTTGCCCTCCCCCACTCATGGTGATACCAGAAGTATAAAAAGTTCCAGTTGGCATCTGGAGGGAAGAGAATGGAGTGCAGTTAGCTAGTGTGGTGCACTGGAATGTGCCGAAAATGCTGGAATCTTGATTAATAGATGGTATGTATGATCTGACGCTTTCCCCAGAGCTAGCACCAGCGTACACCAGTCCATTTTGTGACTGCCACCATGAGAATGCGGTAGGGATGTTGAAGTAGGCATAGACGGTTGTTGGCACAGGTGCGATAAGAGGTTGGCAAATATTATTCTGGGAGACGACTTTCCAGTAGTAGTGGGAGGTAGCTGGTGTGAGTAGGTATGAGTAAGCATTGCCGCTCTGAGTTATACCTGTTGAAACATCTATCCAATTAGTGGATCCACATCTCACATCCATAGTTACATCAATTGGACCTACAGTTGTGCCAGTCTTAGGACACACGAAAAGTTTATAGGTATAGTTGCTAGCAGTATCCCCATTTGCTTTATTCCAAGACAAGGTTACTTTGCCATTGGGTTCTAGAGGTACTTGTCCATTGATCGGTAATAGTCCTTGCGCTGGATTTGAGACGTTGTCATCGTCTGGACAGCGCCCGCTACACTGACCGCAGCGGGGTGAAGCGGGACAGGAGCAGGCTTTGACTCTAAAACTGTCAGAAAATGTACCTCCGGCTGGGTTAGCAATAGTAGGGTCACAATTTGACCAGCTTGGGGCAGTTAGTCCAGGAGAAGGTGGTGGATAATAGCCCAAAGTGTTACCAGAACATGAGTAAATGACGGAGATACCTTGATATGTGGCCTGATCATTTGTGGCATTACATACGACGTCGAAATAATGCGGCAAGCCATCTTTAGGCACATATCTGCGAATTGTTCCGCTATCATTATTAAACTCTGCTTGCCCTGAAGTTAAGTTTACCCACGGAGACGGTAATACGAGCGGACTAGGATAAGGAGATCCTAGAGCGATAGGAGCTTGGTAAGAATCTACTCTAGTAAAGTTAGTACCAGATACTATGAAAGGGATATTGGTGGTCCCATCTACGAGTATATCTACCTCTGGAGTGGAGGGTTCTAAGTCTGTAACTCCACTCGTTAATAAATTCGGTTGTATTGTGCATGATGGTCCAGCGAAGCAGTTGAAGGCTGTCTGAGCTGAGATACCTCCCCGACCTGCCGGGTTGCTATAATCAGTACCATGAATGCTTTGAACTGAAGCTTGGTAGTCTCTGTTTGGAGTGACTTGGAAGAATCTAGGTGGTTGACCATTAGCATTGACAGGTGGCTGGCTGCCAGAATAGTTAGGTGGTCCACTCCATATGTCTCCTAAGTTCCATTCAGTTCCCCAATCACTAAAAGGAAACTTATTAATTCTGACAACGTGAGAGTCAGCACCTGACACTGGTGTCCAGCCGATAGTGACACTTTGAGCGTCCGGTGCACAAAGTGCTGTTGGATTGGGTCCAGGTAGGTAGGTAAAAGTCCAGTTTAGGAAAGATGTTGCTCCAGGAACTGTTGTGATATTTACTTTATATTTACCAAGGACGCCACTTACTCCGCTAGGGACATAGGTAGGAGGAAAATTGGTGACATTGGGTATACAGCCTGCGAAACCAGAACATTGATATCCAATCCAGAATGGAAAACCAAGGTATTGTTCTGGAATTGTTAGTTCGTGATTGACATTGCCATATGCGGGGAAAACGTAAGCAGTCCCAAGTCGTCCACCAGCAAAATTTTGCAAGGTGAGCCTGATTTGTTCAAGTGGCCCATTACCAGGTATCGGTGGAGACCCTGGAGGATTTGGTACAGGTGTAGGAAGAATATTGACAGGGATACTATCCAGTTGTGAGAGATCACCACCAGCCGTGAGTTGCACCTTTTGACCCGCGATAGTAGAGTTAGGTACACAGGTAGGAGTTGGACCTTGGCAAGTCTGATTAGCTCCGCACTGAGTGCCAACACCACACTGAGTAGTTAGTGGATAGCCATTACAATTATCGCAAGAGCCAGCAACACATGTATCTGTTTTATATATAGCTTGATTGCAAGCCACAGTGCTGGGACTAGCGCAAGTGCCAGGGGTGATAGTGCGGTAGGTGCAGCAGGAGCCGTTGTTACAGTCTCTGATCCCATCATCACCATCATTTGGACAGGCAAGACCACAAGGGGCTGTATTGCAAGTTCTGGTCTGAGTACCTGGTCCACAAGTTGCGGAGCAAGTTCCCCAGCCAGACCAGGTACCAGGAGTGTTACAGGCTGGGCAGCAGTTGCCACCGCCTTGTGTATTTTGCCAGTCTACGCATCCATCAGGCTCATCAAGGGTAATTGTGCGCTCAGCGCATTGATAATAAGTGAATTGGTCATATTGACCGGCAAGGGCTCCTCCCGGACAAGTAATTTCATTACCTCTGCATATATTTACATCATGGCAGTTACCATCAGCAGGCCGTCTCGTACCACCTATAGGGTGGCATAATGATTGATCTTGATGACAGCGGCGGCCCAATACATCTGGACAATGCGACGCAGAAACAATTTGTGGATTGTTGTGTTGGATAAATATCTCTAGCGCAAAAATGATCGCAAAAAAATAAATAATTGAAATTTTTTTGAAGACTATTTTTATAAGCTTTGCTTTATTCTGCACTTGTTGAACCTCCTACCGTTCCACTGAATACAGGTAAGCCTTTCACATTAGTAAAGCCATAGAGTTCTTCAAGAGGTTTTAAATCTATAATTCTCGTTTGAGAACCTGTGGTGTTCTGAGTTATTGGCTCAAAAAAATTATCACTCATTGGATCTCTAGGGTCAAAGGCAAGAACTTTAATTACTCCAGGTTTAAATTTTTTTACGATTGCTTGAAGAGCGGTTTGAGCGTCATTACTAGTTATTTCCCTGACGGTTCCATCTGCATTGTTAGTATTAAAAATAAAGTAACGTCCATCCTTAACACCTAATATCGGTACTACTATTGGAGAAGCAATTGTGTTTCCTTTAGAATCGACTGACAAAATGAAAAATTCTGTAGCTAATGTTATTTGTATTCCATTGGGGAAACTTATATCAGGATTTTCAAGTAAACGTGCCTGCACTCCAGGAGTTGTAAAACGATCTGGATAAATTTGAGTAGTAGACAAGCAACCTTCAGGTGAATCCTTGCACCAGTCTGAAATAAA
>CAYUQY010000001.1:40629-105435 GCA_964447075.1 uncultured Pseudomonadales bacterium
TTTGAGTAGTAGACAAGCAACCTTCAGGTGAATCCTTGCACCAGTCTGAAATAAAAGTGGCTATGTGGGATAAATTGTTTAGATTCTCGGTTCTTAAATTATCTTTGACACTACTTGAATTATTAATATCAGGAATTTTGAAGACTCCCTTTTCATTTACTACTGTTTTAGACGAGAATATATATCGTTCCAAACTTACTTTTGTAATGTACATTATACACACAATGAACACAAATAAAAAAAATAGCATTGCATTTCTAAAACTAATTGTTCTCATAAAATCAAAAAATTTACATAATTACTAAATCAGAATAAGTCTACTACAAATTTCGGTTGATAAATACCTGCAGGACCACTATTCCGCTATTTGGATCTAGAGAATGAAGAAACAATCTTATAAACGAAAAGTTAGGAGATAGATGTTCCCCTAGATACTGGAGAAAGGTTAGATAATAACATATTTAGAAACTTAGAATGGTGAATTAAAGACATTTAAGGCTGAACTGGACGGATTAGTTACAAATTCAACTAAAGTTTTTTATAGTGTAAATTGCAGCAATCGAGTGTTTCAGCATTAAATAGTTCAATTTACAACTATAGAGTTAAGAATAAAAGTGGATTGACCCAGATTCATTTCAATACTAGTTCCGCAACTTTGCCACCTTGTGGAACACTTGTTGAACCTCCTACCGTTCCACTGAATACAGGTAAGCCTTTCACATTAGTAAAGCCATAGAGTTCTTCAAGAGGTTTTAAATCTATAATTCTCGTTTGAGAACCTGTGGTGTTCTGAGTTATTGGCTCAAAAAAATTATCACTCATTGGATCTCTAGGGTCAAAGGCAAGAACTTTAATTACTCCAGGTTTAAATTTTTTTACGATTGCTTGAAGAGCGGTTTGAGCGTCATTACTAGTTATTTCCCTGACGGTTCCATCTGCATTGTTAGTATTAAAAATAAAGTAACGTCCATCCTTAACACCTAATATCGGTACTACTATTGGAGAAGCAATTGTGTTTCCTTTAGAATCGACTGACAAAATGAAAAATTCTGTAGCTAATGTTATTTGTATTCCATTGGGGAAACTTATATCAGGATTTTCAAGTAAACGTGCCTGCACTCCAGGAGTTGTAAAACGATCTGGATAAATTTGAGTAGTAGACAAGCAACCTTCAGGTGAATCCTTGCACCAGTCTGAAATAAACTTAATCATAGCTTCTGAGTTTAACTTTGCATCATTATTAAAAACAGTCACCAGCGGTGAAACTTCAGCCGCTGGAGTTTCAGTCCCAGTCAATGTCGCAGTCGCCTCAGGCGTACTCGTCGCCTTCGCCGTAGCCTCTGGCGTAGCAGTAGCTGGACCATTCCGCACTTCTTGTGGAGTGGCATCATAGACCAATTGACATCCTCTAGCTTCAGGTTGCCAGGTGTTTGAAGCTGTTGTAGGCGTGGCTAAGTTTTCTATGTTTCTTACTGGCTCGCAATGAGCTACCAACAGGTCTGGCTTGTTTTCTCCCATGGGATACCAAATTTCTGGTAATCCTGATTCTGAGTTATATCTAGCTAAAAAGAGGTGAGCTCGATTACCATATTTTTTGACTAATTCACCTACATTTACTGTTCCATATGGAGTAGAGATCCACGAGCTTATTTGCCCTGAGATTAGGTAATCTACTGGCACATCTGAGAATGCAGATGAGAACTCGACCATTCCGTATTCATTGACTTGAACGTAGTAGGGCCTTCCTTGATAAAATGCAACTCGAAGCCTATTAATGGGGTCTATAACTACATCTACATTTATATTCAATGAGTCTATTACTGCGAACTTCCAGTTTCTACCTTCAAGGTAGCTAGCAGTGGCCAAGCCTTCTCTGGGATCTCCAACTGCAGGAGTACCATTTCCACAGTCTAGTGAGGCGTACTCAGTGTCAGTCTCTTTGTCGAGAATCACTATACACACAAATCCTAAATTGTGAGTCATATAAATAGAGTACTGTCCAGTCTTAGGATCGATTGAGCCATATACAGACACTGGACCATCGATATCAGCTTCAGCTTGAGTTTTTTTTGCCTCCATATCAGCAGCCATTATCTTTACTAGATCTGGAGATGCATGATAATTTTCAGTACCAGTTACTAATAGGTCGATTCCGTTCCCATCTTTCAAAGCTTGCCTTAGTTCAACCAGGCTAACTGCTCTAGTGCCAATGCTTGCTTCTGGGTTATAAGCAGCTGGAGGAAAGTAGGCGGCAAATTGTTCAGGAGTTGGAGGGGCAAAGTGAGTTGCTGTGGGAGGAGCTTTTGTACTGGGTGGTTCAGTGAGGGTAGCTACCCTTGGCGTTTCAGAGGGAGACACGATGGTTGGAACTTCTGGCGGGCGATCGGTGGGTCTGTCATTCTGACTATCAGTGGGATTTGGGGTTCCAATGGCATTGGCGCATGCTGTTAAAAATAAGAGTATTAGAACGACGAATGCCATCAAAACGTTAAACTCAGCTTTTCCATAACCAGCCTCAGATTGAAGTGCTAAAGCTAAGGTGCCTTGTGAGTTTGTCAACCTCTGCTTGCGACTATTTAAGTTCAGATTAAAAATCTTACTTGCTAAGTTTTGAATAGTGTGAAGAATTCTCTTATTAGATGATGTAACTTCAGTGGATCTCACGAGTCCTGCTGATAAAAACTCAAGTGTCTCAAGAGTGATCTCGCTGACAGGGAGCAAATGAAGTAATGAAGTGGCTAATTGGCTTGCGTCAGGACGCAGAAGTTGAAAAATATCTGCGAGAATCTGGTATTTTTCTTCAGTTGGATGAGTTGTATGACCACCTATTACTTTTCTACCTGCTGGATTTTCAAGTGTGATGAGATTTTGAAGCAAAACCCTGAGTCGATTCAGATCTTCATTGGAAAAGCTTCGAGCCTTCAGGCCTAAACGGTTGGGGCTATGCCACTCGACAGACAACTCTAGCTGCAATTTTGCAATTGCCTGGTCTAATAAGTTAATCAAGACTTTCGCGCAACTCTCTGGAGCTTTAGATAAAGTATCTAATTCACGTGAGAGTCTTTCAAAAAAAGTAATTTCCTTAGATGCTGCTCCGCTCATTTGTTCCTCTTTCAGAGTTTTGATTATTTATAAAATTAAATCTAACGTCTTCAGTATATTTACTTTGACTTACTGTGAGCAGCCATTTGAGGCCGCCCAACCAACGTCTCCAATTTGTTCATTATAGGCTTCTATCGGCTTTTCTCAAGGTGTAATTGATGTGTATGATCGCGCTTTTTTGGCTTTTTGGCAAGAGCGATCTACCATCCGACCTCAAGAATCGAGAAATTATACACTACTTTGTCTGGAGGTGAGGGTGTAACGAGTGGCTCGAACATGAAAAGATGAACTTGACCGACTCATTTTGAGTCGATAGTGTTCTGTAATGAGTCGAGAGAATTGACCTCCCAAGCAGCCATACTCCGTTTTTACGAGACTCACATCCTCTATCACGTCAAGAGATTGCTGATGAACTAGTGTGAGTTTGCGCTGAAGACTTACTTTATTTGATGGGAAAAGCTACTGAGTCTTTTTAATTAATCGCCAGAGGTTGTTTTAGAAGTTTCACTATATTCTTTGTTTGCACTCATTGACTCAGTTATAAGTTTTCTCAAGTAAACAGATCTGGGTATTCTTTTCTTCTGTGCAATCCAATCCAGGTATGAGACTTGGCTTGGAGAAATAAAGAAGTTAAAACGAACATCAGTGGAGTCCTTGGCATAGTCGAAGGCATCGCTAAGAACTTCAGATATGTTTTCAAGCGAGTACTCGATAAGTTGAAGTCTCTCGCTGGATATTCCAGATAGGAAAAATGGTGCATGATCCTTAAGATACAGTGCGATTACGGGTTTGCTTTGTTCTAGCGCTTTGTTTATCAGGTAGCCAATAGATACACTAGTTGTGGAAGCTTCAACAATTAGCAAATCTGCTTGGCGTAGATTTCGCATTGTCTCTTCATACATCTTGATCACTTCTTCGTGATCAGCAGCATATACTTTTTCTGATTCAGATAAGGCTACTTTAGAGAGGTGAACATGCCTTAAGCTTTCTACGGCTTTGTAGATAGCCATATGTTCAGCTAACAGATCTTTAAAAGCTCTTGGAGTACCGTGAAAATATACCTTCATATTTGAGTATTCTAACACCAAGTATCAAAATCTGATAAATATAGATTGCAATAATCTTAAATTAATTTTCGGATTTCATAATTAATAGCCTGGTAAAGTAAAGTAGACTTGTCTTCTGTTGAGTCAGAATGAAGAAAATGCTCAAGTCCCTCTTCGACCATATCCCCACAATCACCAATACCTGCCTCACCTGATTCTCTGGGTTTATCTATAAATAGATATTTTGGAGCTTGCGTAACAGAAGTTCTTATTGGGAAGTAATATTGACTGTCAGTTAGATAATATGCACAGTAAATACCATTAATGATGTCACTGTGAAGAGTGTTCAAGAACTTTAATCCCTGTCTATTAGCGAAGTTCACAATAAGATCGATTTTGGGCATGTTTTTGGAAAAACGACTCTTAAGCTCAAGTAGCAATTCAGATAGTGATTGTCCTGTTGCGATACCTTCATCAACTACAACAAGATGATAGTCTTCATAAAGATGAATATCATTTGGAAAGATTGGTAGTGAGGTATTCTTATACAAGCCACAGTTTGCAATATGGAGCTCACTAGTATCAAGCACACATGCGACACCAACGGCAGTTGCTAGTCCAGCTCTAGGCATACCTAGGATGAGTTCTCTAGAATCATTGGCCCGATTTCCAACACTCAATTTGGGAAATCTTTTAACTCTCGACCTCATCAAAATGGAGAGTTCTTTACCTTGAGTAGCCAATGCTAGGCGATATCCTACTCCACCAACGTTAGCCCAAAGTTGTTCGATATTAGTCGGATGTTCTAATATGAAAGTATTTTTGAATTCAGGCAGAACCTTATATGAAATGTCATAGATTTTTATTCTTGTTTCAATCTCATTACTAGTATGCTTGCTCATATTCTTTGAATGGTAAAAACAAAAAAATAATTCCATACACCGCAGGGCAATCTAAAGCTTTCTACCACTTTAGCACCAGATTGTGTAATTAGTTGCAGCCATTTGTTAAAGCTTAGAAAGCGCTCGTCACCAAGTGTCCTAACTAATCCTTCAGTTACTGGAAACTTATTGAATGAGTCAGAAGGTACAGGGATGATAACCGTATCTGCCAACAGTAGCTCATGGATAAGAAGTTCTGATATTTTAGCATCTTGGTAGTACTCTAGAAATCCATGACTGAAAACTAGTTCATGTTTTGCTTTGACTTGATGATTCCTAATGGAATCATTGAAAAAAACTGCATTACCTTGTAAGATTTGATTCAATTTCTTTGAGAGTATGACCATATCTGGGTCGGTATCAATCCCGATTACTTTATGACCACCTAGTCTTAACTTGATAGAGACTGTCAACCCCCCATATTTCAGGACAGACTGCGTGAGTACTGTTTAGCATAAGCGGCTGGTGGCATTTTAAGTGAGTTTAAGCTTGATAAACGCCTCACCAGATCCTGAGGCTTTAATTTGATCCTGGTAATTTTGGAACCATAGTCCCATAGGTGCTTTAATTAGTTTTGATTTATTTACCCAGAGTCCATTTAATGGCTAGCAGTCTTGGGTTATTTCGAGAATCAAATATCTCTTTAATCTCATTTAAACAAAGAAATTGACTAAATGCTCTTAAGTAGTACTCAACTGGTCTATGAAAGTAATTGGCTATTACTTTATTTTCAAACATACTTCTTCGAATGACAGCTTGCTCTAGGTAGTCGCAAGTGTTCAAAAACTTGGGATGTTTCTGGCCCAACGATGCATTAATATTTGCAATTAACATTTCTGCTGGATGATGGATTATCATAATGAATATGCCCTCTCTTTTTAGAGTCCTTGCTACTTCTTTAACAAATAGAGCAGTATTTTCTATGTATTGATTAACCATAATTGATAAGGTTATGTCTGAGGATTCGGAGGCTAATTCAAAAGGTTCTTCTAAGTTTGCAAGATACAGTTTAATGTTTTGGAAAGGTGAGCAGTTTTCAGTCGCATACTTTATCATCTCTGAAGAAGCATCGAGTCCGATTATGCTATTTGCCTTATGAGCCATCATTGAAAGTAGATAGCCATTTCCACATCCTAAATCAACAATCTTCTTGCCTTCATACGCACCAATCCACTCTAGAATTAGAGGATTTATCAATTTTTGGTGCAATTCATCACCAGTAGCTCCGAAGATATTATGATAAAGCTCGGCGAGAGGCTGCCACTGGTTGAAGAAAAAACTTTTCATAATTTCTGAGTATATATGATAGGGCTCGATTAGAATGATTTGGCAGACATCAAAGCACAGAATGAGATTATACTGGATATATCAACAATTGGCAGAAGCCGTAAGTCGCAGAATAAGCTTTAGAAGCCATCTTTTGAGAGTTTGCGATTTATTTGACTTACATACTGTATTATTCATATACTTACATATATGTCCTCTGGACGTGTTTTCTTTCGCTCTGCGACTCAATCAGGCCAAATCGGCCTCATTCTCCTCCTGATGATGGTGGTGATGTTGACGATCGGTCTGTCTCTAGTGGCACGCACAAGCAAGGAGCTCAAGATAGCCACCCAAGAGACTGAGACTACTCAAGTGTTGACTGCTTCTGAGACTGGTATCAATGATTACTTGGCTTTAGATTTAGGGACGCTTAACTATGTAGCTAGAACCTATATCGCTTCACCTGAGCCAGTTACTAGTGACGGTGATTTTATCAATCAAGTCACTGTGACTCAGAATATTAATCTCGACATCCCTAGACTTGAAGAGGGTGCTGCTGCGCAAGCAAATGTAACTGGAGGCACAGCTCTTACTGTCTACTGGGGGTCTGAGATCTGCAGTTCACCTTCAGGTAGGGCGAGTCTTGTGGTCACTATTTACGGTGATACGGATGGGGTCAAGACAGCTAAACACACTGCACATGCTGGCTGTGATCTCTCAGGAACTGATGGCATTGCTTTTAATACGGCTTCCGACGTCATTGGTGTAGACCCGACTGGTGCAGGACTCAAGAGAATGACAACAGTCGCACTGCCTCCTGGCTCAACAGTCGCTCGCATCAGGCCAGTCTACACTAGCACTCGTCTTCATGCCGAACTCACCTCATCTACGCCCAACACTCAAGGCTACAGTATCCGCTCCACTGGTACTTCTACCAGAGGTGATGAGACTCGAATCGTCCAGCTTGATCAAACTCTACCTATTGCCCCATCGGTCTTAGATTATGTATTATTATCAGGTAGCACAATCAATAAATAATTTTTTAGATTTAAAAAAAATAACAAGACCTGCCCTATGTCTACTACTACTGCTATTGATATAGGTAGCTATGCCATCAAGATTGTTGTCGGACATAGTGGCTACGCCCCTAAAATAGAACGAGTGGTCGAGCTTTTCAACACTGTCGGCGCTAGCTTGCCCACCGACGATCGCAGTCGTGATGACTTGATCCAGCTGATAGGCAACGCCGTCAACGACTACAAAATTCCTCGAGCTGACGTGAGATTGTCCCTGCCAGAATCAGCAGTCTCGACCAAAGTAATCGAGATGCCTCCCCTCTCTGATGCCGAGTTAGCCTCAGCTATTCAGTGGCAAGCAGAACAACACATACCTATTCCACTTGATGAGTTGGCTCTAGAGTATCAAGTGCTCTATCGACCAGCTCGAGGCCAAAGAGGTGAGCAGATGCGTGTCTTGTTGATCGGTAGCCGCAAGAAAATTATCGATAGTTACTTAGAGATCTTTTATCAAGTTGGCATTGAGCCTTTGTTACTTGAAACTCAAGTGCTTTCGACTATCCGTTCTCTGCAGTTCACTCCTGAAGATCCAGCTACTATGGTGGTCAACATGGGAGCCTCATCTACAGATATGGCTGTCGTGGCTCAGGGAGAGATGGCTTTTGTGTACACAGTCGGTCAAGGTGGCCAGATCTTGACACGCACTATCATGCAGACTCTTCAGCAAGAAGCCAAAGCGGCCGAGGAGTACAAGCGTCAGTACGGTCTGGATCCTCAAGCTTTGGGAGGTAAGTTGCGAGAGGTCATCATGCCAGTTGTGGAGAATCAAGTTCAGGATGTGCGCAAAGCCCTCAACTTTTTTGTGACAGCTCATCCCACGACACAAGTAGGTAGAGTCGTTTTGTGCGGTGGGTCAGCACAGCTGCCAGGACTTGTACAGCACATGGCAGAAGTGATGGGGGTGGAAGTGCTGATGGGAGCTTCATTTGGTATGGCCACTGGTGAGATTCCTACTGGAGCCGTGACTCAATACAGTGTCTGCATGGGCTTACTGATGAGAGATCTCAGTATCTAGTAGTCAGCGTTCAAGCTTTTTAAGTCACATATATGCCCAAGACTATCAATTTTTTGAGCCATCAGCGCAAGAAAGTCACCCGTACCCAACTTCAGGATAAAAAGTATTTTCTGATTGGGAGTATTTTTTTTGCTGTGAGTCTAGTTCTGACTGTAAGTGTGGTGGCGGTTAGGAGCTATTTTCACACCCAGCTTACGGCAACCACAACAGCTATAGAAGTTGCCCGATCAGAGATCGCCCAGAATAGCTCCAACATAGATGCAATTACAGTGTTTGTGTTGAAGCTCAAGAAGTTGGTCGAGCTTGAGTCAACCAAGAAAAATAAAACTGCCCAGATAGAGTCAATTCAGGCTATTTTTGGACCGGTGGCGCTGATTGATGAGATGACAGTGATGCCTGTGCAGAGTCAGATGAAGTTTGGTCTGAAAACAAAAGATGTATTTAAACTAGCGGAGGTGATACGTCTGGCCAACGATCCTGAGACCAAAAAAAAACTGACATCAGTAGCTTTGAGTGGTTTAGTCAGAGGAGCAGATGGCAGTTATATTTTGCAGGTGATTGTACCTTTGTAAAGATTTAGACAGTAACTTTTTTATGCCTCTAGAACTAGCCCACATCAACTTTCGCTTATTGCTCAAACAGAGACGCATGCTCTTGAGCGGCATCTGTGGAGCTGTTATAGGTATCGCTATGATTCTGATGGTGGGCATACCTGAGTTCATGGGTATCTTTGAAACGCGTGAAAGACTCAGTAGCGAGAGCGTCTTGCTTGAGACACTCCAAAAAAAGGTTGTTCAAGTCCGAGAGTTAGCATCAGTTCCTGGTTTCACTCACAAAGATCAGATAGACGAGTTACTTCCCAATGAAAAACCAGTAGTGCCATTTATGAGTGGAGTTTCGCTTGTTGTGACTCAGATGGAGTTGCCGGTGGGCAACATGAGTATTACGCCTGGAAGACTCAATTCGTTGCGTGCGGTTGACTCTAGATCAAGCTCAGCTCAACTGCAGAATACTCAGGCTGTTAAAGGTGAAATAATGATGTCTTTTCAGACCTCAGGAAAAATTTCTCAGCTTTATGAGCTGATCAATAAAATTGAGAAAAGTGCTCCTATGTCAGTTGTAACCCAGATCAGGCTTTCCAAAAAAGTGCCAGATAACTTCTCTCCAATATCTAGTTCTACCAGTTCTTCGACTGCTTCGACAACTAACCAAGATGGTCCTGCCAATACTACAGATGAAGATGAGCTGCTGACTGCAGCCTTTGAGGTTACTGGCAACTACTTTGTGGACAAGGCTGAAATATCTCAGGATGAAGCGGTGCCTCTACCTGGTGAAAAAGAGCTTCAGTTTATCTCTGGACTTGCTGAGTTTACCTTCCCCCAATCTGAGTTCCCAGCCGCTGCTGGTGGTTCGACACTCCAGTTTGGAGATCTAGAGATTAAGCCTCAACAGTAGAAATAGGAGAAGTAGGTGTATCAGATGGAGCAGGTATCCCAGCTGGAGCATCTTCTGCCAAAGTGACGTAAGCACGGATGTTTTCTTTGACTGCGCGAACGCGTGCGAGAGAGCGAATGGCTTGGATGACTCGACCCTGCTTGCCGATGACTTTACCGATGTCTTCTTGGTGGACATGGAGAATATAAGTGTAGCCACGATCATCTTGAGACTCCTCTACCCTAGCATCATCTGGATGATCGACAATGTGGTTAAGAATGAACTCAAGAAGATTTTTCATAGGAACGTCTTTTTTGAAGTAAAAATATACTTTAGTTTACTCTACTTTGGCTGCTTCTGGTGAAAGGGGAGCAGTAGCTTCCGAGGCTTCAGGAGTAGCTGCTGGGGCTGCTTCTGACTTTGGGGCTGTTTCTGGGGATGGTGTTGGGGTTTTTTCTGCAACTGGAGCAGCATCTTTAGGAGCATCGCGTTTGGCGATGGCTTTCTTGGAGAGTTTGGCTTTCTTGGGTGGGAAAGGATTGCCTGATTTAAGTCTGGTGATCAAAGCTCTAACTGTATCGGTAGGCTGAGCACCTTTCTTGATCCAGGAGTCATACTTGAGCATGTCTATCTCTAGGATTTTTGGTTGTTGAGCAGGTGCGTAGTGTCCAATAATCTCGACAGCTTGACCATCTCTTTTGTCTCTGGCCTCATTGACCACAAAGCGATAGTGAGGCTGTTTATTCTTACCAACACGTGAGAGTTTGATTTTCAACATAGGACGAGCATTATATCATGAGAGAACATCACTGCTCGAGGGGAAAATGGTCAAGAGCAGCTTGGGCTGCGACCGACTGAGCAATCTGTTTGCTCTTTCCCTTGCCCACTCCAGCTTTTTTGTCCCTTATCATCACTGCTACCTCAAACTCGCGATTGTGATCGGGACCAACTTGGGAGAGGACAATGTACTCAGGGGCTAGTAAGCCTAGAGCTTGAACTTCTTCTTGTAGCTGACTCTTGGGATCTTTATAAAGTTTTTTGGAGCGAATTTCTTTGAGCTTGGGTAAAATGTAGCTAGAAATGAAAGCTTGAGCTGCAGATATACCTTGATCTAAGTAGAGAGCTCCTATGATTGCCTCAACGGAGTTGGCCAGAAGTCCAGTGTTGGTTCGTCCACCCGTGGCTTCCTCCCCCTTACTCATAAAAAGTTGATCACCTATCTCCAATTGAGTTGCTACATCAGCTAGTGTCGTGGTTTTGACCAGAGAGGCTCTGAAGGCTGTCAACATACCCTCTTGCTCATCTGGAAACTCTTTGTAAAGATGATCGGTGATGATCAGCTCAAGGACAGCATCTCCCAAGAACTCCAGCCGCTCATTGGAGCTGCTTGAATCTGATAGCTTTTCGTTGAGAGCGCTACGATGCGTGAGAGCAGTAGTTAGGAGGGATGGGTTGGTGAAAGTAGGTAGCTTCAAAGATCTTTCTCTTCGTCGATTAGCTCGACCAACTCAGCAATAGTTAGACAGTGCTTGACTTCTTTGATAGGTAAAATCACATCCACTTGTTTTTGAATGCCTTTGATGATGGGTAAAAACTCTGTCATCATGTTGACACCCAGATCATCCTCTATCAAGGCATCAAGAGTGATGTCTTCCAGATCATTACCTGTAATATCAGAGATGACTTGTTGGACAATCATGTGAGTTGAGAGCGATTTTTTGGCAGTGTTTGCCTGAGTAGCAGTCATATTTTTTCTTTCACTAGGCAGATTTTTCATGTGGAGCCTTTTTCTGTGTAGATCTTGGCTAGGACTCCATTAACAAAGCTAGATGATGTGTCTGAACCAAACTCCTTGGCTAGCTCGACCGCCTCATCTATCAAGACTTTTTTGGGAGTCTGACTACTGTTCCATTCAAACATAGTTAGGCGCAGTATTGCAAGGTCGACTTTATTGATGTCTTTGAGAGGTCGTTGCGGAGCATGAAGCTGGAGAAGGGAATCTATTTGGGGAAGCTCAGACTTGATTTTGATAATTTCGGCATCTAACTCACTGCTTGGAGCTATCTGAGTTTCATCTACAGTGACATCTAAAGGGCTCTCGGCCAAGTCTTGAGATTGAAGATCTGGTGAAGAAGTGCCAGGCTTGGTTGAAGATGACTCTGACTGGAGATCTATCGATGCGCCTGCCGATTCTGGCTGCGTTGGCTCTAGATGGTGCGGAAAACTTAAAGCAAAAAGCGCCTGCATCAGAGAAATTCGCCGGGCATGTCTAGGATCTATACCCATCTTTAACCACCTTTGTGTTGGGTTTGAGGGACGCGTTTGATAGGAGTGACGGTTTTTGCTGATGAAGCAGTGTTTTTTACCAAGTTGGCAGGGTTTGAGACTGCGCTGGATTTGGATGTGCTCTCAGCTGCATCTTTGGTCTGGACGGCTTTTTTGGCTTGAGCTAAACCTTTGGTAGTCAGCAGAGACGAAATACGAGCATAGAGCGCTCTCTTGTGAAGAGGCGTACTGGCTTGTTTGAGATTCTTGAGTAGATGAGGAGTGTTGCCGCGGCGACGCTTGCCTTGCTCAGCTCTAGTTATTTTGTTTTTCGGTTGACCTGCCATATATATCCTTTACCAATCCTCGTGGCCAAAATTTGTGGGACATCGGTTGGTATATCCTACCAAATTTTTTTTAATTCGCCAGGGGGACATCATTTTCCACAAAGTTGACAAAAAGTGGTGAAAAATAGGGAGTATGGGAGGCCTCTAGCTCTAGGGTGAGTTGCTTGGCTCTGGTGATCAGCTCCAGATTGGTCCAGCTGGCAAACTGGAGCGAGTCAAAGCCATGCTGACTTGCGCCAAAGATATCCCCTGCTCCTCTACGGCTCAGATCTAACTCTGCTAGTTTTTGACCATCTTGAATTTGAGTAAATTGATCTAGGCGGTGGCGAACATCAGTGCTGGTTGTACTGGAAAAAAGCAAACAAAAGGCTTGAGTCTTGGCTCTACCTACACGCCCTCGAAGTTGGTGTAAGCTGGCCAGTCCAAATCTCTCAGCATTCTCAATGATCATGATGTCGGCTGCTGGCAGATCGACTCCTACTTCGACGATAGGAGTAGTGACTAGAATATCGATTTTTTGCTCATACAGCCTAGCGATAACTTCAGCTTGAGTTGAGGCTGACAGACGACTGTGTAGTTTCTCAAGTTTAAAATTTTTTGAAAATTTGGAAGAGAGAAGTTCAAAGGTATCAGTGACTGAGGCAACATGATCCAAGCCTTCACTCTCAGAAGTATCGATGAAAGGACAGACTACGATACAGAGCGGACGACGGATTGCGGTTTGACCCTGTAGAAGCTGCTCTCCGACCCAATTTAGGGCTTGGTCTTTCTTCTGCTTGGTTACAACCCAAGTTTTGACAGGCACTCTACCCTTAGGCAGCTCATCTATGAGACTAAGTGAGAGATGAGAAAAAATAGTCAACATGAGGGTGCGTGGAATGGGCGTAGCGGTCAAGGTCAGGAGATGCGGGAACTGTTGGAGGGAGTAAGCAGCAGAACGCGAGACAACCCCAAAACGATGCTGCTCGTCATACACTATCAAAGCAGGTGCGATCGAAGTAAGCCTATTAATCAGAGAGTGAGTCCCGATGTAGAGACAAGCTCCAGCTGAAGTAGTTTTTTTTACTTTTTTAGTTTTGAGAGTGGTGAGACTAGTCACGAGGCAGACTGGAAGATCTGGGAAAAACTTGTTGAAGCTGTCTAGATGTTGTTGGGCTAGAATTTTGGTAGGAGCTATGAGGCAAGCTGAGTGTCCAGACTTTAAGACCGAGAGCATGGCTAGACCAGCTACGATGGTTTTGCCAGAGCCCACGTCCCCTACCAAAAGTCGGTTCATAGGAGTACTGCTTTGTAAGTCGCAAGCAATTTCTTTGAGAGATTTATCTTGAGCAGCCGTCAGCTCAAAGGGGAGTGGCGGCAGATACTTTAGAGTTGGGATGGAGAGTGAGTGACTACTCTTTGACCATTGATTTTTTATCTGGTGAGAGCGCTGGATAAGAGAAATTAGCTCTTCTAGGGCAATACGTTCTCTAGCCTCGATGAGCTTAAGATCGCTGTCTGGAAAGTGAAGTTGAGAGAGGGCGTTAGCAAGTGAGGAAAGTTGGGATTTATTTTTTTGTTTAAAAGTTGATAAGACATTCTCAGGAACTTCAAGATTATCCAAGATATGTTTTAGAGTGCGCCTAAGCGAGCCAATTTTCAGTCCCTGGACGCTTGAGTAGATCGGTACTAGGCGATCAGTGTGAATCGTATCTGAGGATGATGATTCAATAGTCGGATGTATCATGCTTTTTTTCTCATTAAGCGCTCCGCTGATCAAGTACAGTTGATCTTTCTGCAGCATTTTAAGTACATAGGGGGTGTTGAACCACATGAGGGTGAGCTTGCCTGTGTCATCACTGACTACAGCTCGTTGAATTGATCTGCGACCGCGAAAAAATTGAGAACTAGAATTGAGCTTCGCTTCCAGCGTCACTAACTCACCTGGAATGAGCTGGTCAATTTTTTTCCTGAGTGATCGATCCTCGCAGCGAAGAGGAGTGAACAGGAGGAGATCTTTAACAAGGCTGAAGCCTTTTTTTTCCAGAGATTGAGCAGAGATACTACCAATACCTTTTACATCTTTGAGGGCAGTAGTTAGGAGGTACTTCATCGGGGCGAAGTATGACAGTTGGTAAGTGACAAAGCTAGCTTGGAGCTACAGTTTTTGAGCCTCGCCAAGGCGATTAATATCGATAGTGTTCTGCCTTGTAAGGGCCACTGCGGTCTATGCCTAGATAGCTAGCCTGATCACTGCTTAGGCGAGTCAAGCGAGCTCCTAGCTGAGCTAGGTGAAGGGCGGCTACTTTTTCATCGAGGTTCTTGGGAAGGCGGTGAACCCCCACCTCATGCTTCTTGGTCCAGAGCTCAATTTGAGCTAGGACTTGGTTGGAGAAGGAGTTGGACATGACAAATGAAGGATGGCCGTTGGCGCAACCAAGATTGATCAATCTACCTTCTGCCAAGATGATAATTCGATGCCCATCGGCAAAAGTATACATGTCTACCTGAGGTTTAATCTGAGTCTTTTTGATTTTAGGGTGTTTGTTGAGTCTATCCATCTGAATTTCCACGTCAAAGTGACCGATGTTGCAGACTATAGCCATGTCTTTCATAGCTAGCATGTGCTCCAAGGTGATGATGTCTGTGCAGCCTGTAGCCGTCACGAAGATATCAGCTTCTGAGACTATGTCTTCAATTCTGACTACCTGATAGCCTTCCATGCAGGCTTGAAGAGCACAGATTGGATCCACTTCTGAGATGAAGATTCTGGCACCAAAGCCACGCATGCTTTGAGCTGAGCCTTTACCCACATCGCCATATCCGGCTACAAAGACGCGCTTGCCGGCAATCATGACACCTGTCGCACGCTTGATACCATCTACAAGTGACTCTCTACAGCCGTAAAGATTATCAAACTTGGACTTGGTGACGGAGTCGTTGACATTAATAGCTGGTAGGCGCAGTTTTTTGTGGAGGTGCTCGTGATAAAGTTTGTGGACACCAGTGGTTGTTTCTTCAGACACTCCCTTGATGTCTGCGAGAAGCTTGGGGTGTTTTTCATGCACTAACCAAGTTAGGTCTCCCCCATCATCCAGGAGTAGATTTGGTCCGCACGAAGTGCCTTTTTCATCATAGAACTGCAAAGTCTGGGTGATGCACCACCAGTAGTCTTTCTCACTTTCGCCTTTCCAGGCGAACACTGGTACACCTGAGACTGCTATAGCGGCAGCGGCGTGATCTTGAGTTGAGAATATATTGCAGCTGGACCAGCGAACTTGAGCTCCCAGGGCAGTTAGAGTCTCGATCAAGACCGCAGTCTGCTGAGTCATATGAAGTGAGCCTGCAATCCGAGCTCCTTTGAGTGGTTTCTTGGTTGCGAACTCTTTACGTATGGCCATCAGACCTGGCATCTCTTTCTCAGCCATGTTGATTTCTTTGCGGCCCCACTCTGCTAGCTTGATGTCTTTGACTTTGTAGTCGCGAAAACTTCTCAGTTTGGAGAGAGCGAGTGAAGTGAGTGACATTGGTTATCCTTTGGATTTTAATTTTGCTATTTTAACTCAACTCAAGATTTTTAGTGTTTAGTTTCTATGGCAGCTAGATCACTAGCTGGATAGTTGTCACGGTATCGTTTAAAAAATTCTTGAGCTGTAAAAGTATGATTTTGAGTACCTGTTTTTTCGATAGCATAGGTAGCGCAACTGGAGCCAAGTCTGGCACAGATCGTGGTACTGAGACCTCTGATGTAACCAAACAAAAAGCCAGCTCGGAAAGCATCTCCTGCTCCAGTGGGGTCGATAACTTGGGTAACTTTGGCTGCTGGGACGAGTGTTGAGTGGCTCTCGTTAGAGTTGTAAACCCTACTTCCCTGATCTCCCAAGGTAATAATAAGAGTTTTAAGCTTACTACGCGTTGATTCTATATCCAAGCCAGTTTTCTGAGCAATCATTCCCATTTCGTAGTCGTTGACAATCATAACTTCTGCAGTAGAAATACCTAGCTTAAGCTGTTCTCCTGTCAAGATGTGACACTGTTGTCCGGGATCAAACAAGAGTCTTAGCTTATGTTGATGGCACTCAGCTACTTGATTCATCATGGTCTCAGGATCGTGAGCGCTAATCACTACTAGAGAGTCTTTTTGAGCAATCTTGGCAATTTTTAATTGAGATGAGTCACTCATAGCGCCAGGATAGAACCCACCAACTTGGCAGTTTTTCTTATCAGTTAAAACACTAAAAGTGGCAGTTAGCTTCTCAGAGAAGTGAACATGCTTGGTATTTACACCAATACTTTCTAACTGTTTCAAATACTCAGTGGCATCTAAGCCCACACTGGCATATAAAATTGATTTAGAGCCAAGTAGTGCAAGATTGTAGGCTATGTTTCCAGCAGTTCCACCACAAGAGACTTCCATTTTGTCGACTAAGGGTGAGATAGAAAGGACATGTAGTTTGTCAGGTTGGATCAACTGAGCAAATGAGCCATCAAAGCTCATAACGCGGTCAAAAGCTACCGACCCAGTCAAGATGATGGGGAGAATTTCTGTGTCAGATTTTGGTGATATCATGGTTATAAAACCGTGAGAAGTGTATCAAAAAAATGGAAAATGAGTATGTTCATTGGATAAGTATCTGCAGTTTATCATGCGTTGTGATCTGTGAAAATGAAATATGAGCGCTCTTGTCAAGCCTAACCGTTATCTAGCTAGCAAAAACAGAGATGAGAGACTGCCGAACATCATGCTCATAATAGAGATGATGGCAAAGACTACTAGCAGGCGATGGCGTGTTTTTTGGGTCATTTTCTGAGTGTTCAGCTAGATTTATTGTAAATTAATTTAAGATTTTAGCTTAAGTTTGAAGAATAGTCTCTTGCCTATTTTAAGAGTGGAGACAGTCTTAGGGTCGAGCATCTCTAGTACGTTAAGGGGTCTTTTTCCAGATGGTTGAATCTCTATTCCTGCTTGACCTATCAATCTTTTTAGCTCACTGGAGCCAGTCTTGGGAGAGCAAAGCTTGCAGAGCTCCAGGATAGTTATTGGATGGTTGGGAACCGTGACAAGAGTAGCTTCATCTGGAGATTCTTTATTTTGGACAGTTTTTTCGAAGTACTGTGCCGCTTGTTGAGCTAGTTGGGCTGAGTGATATTGAGCAGTAATTGTCAGGGCCAGCATTTTCTTGGCCGACATGGGATTTTCACCTTTGGCTATGGAGGTAGAAATATTATTGATATCACTGTCTGAAATGTCAGTCAAAACTGTGAAGTACTCTAAGATTTGAGTATCATCAATCGACATCAACTTGCCGTACATGTCGTTTGGGGCTTCAGTCAGAGCGATGTAGTTGTTGTATGACTTACTCATTTTGCGTCCATCGGTGCCGTTGATGATTGGAGTGGTGAGCACCCACTTCTCATGGTTGTTGTAGGAGCGCTGAAGCTGTCGACCCATCATCATGTTAAATGTTTGATCACTGCCACCTATCTCTAGATCGACGTTGAGAGCTACAGAGTCGTAGCCTTGAAGGAGTGGGTAGATAATCTCATGACCAAAAATAGGCTGGCTACTCTTGATGCGACTCTGGAACATATCCCTCTCGATGAGTTGTTGGACTGTGGTTTGGGAGAGCAGCTTGATGATGTCTACATAACTGAGCTTATCAAGCCAGTCACCGTTATGGACGATTTTGATTTTGCTAAAGTCTAAGACTTTGGCAGCTTGTGCAGCCCAGTCTCTGAAGTTAGCTTCGATCACTTGGTCAGTTAAAACTGGTCGTGTACTGTCGCGCCCAGTTGGATCACCAATTTTGACTGTGCCATTGCCGATTAGCAGTATCACCTCGTGACCAAGATCAGCAAACTGTTGGAGCTTGCGCAGCACGACCGAGTGACCAAGAGTGAGAAATGCGCCTGTGGGATCAATCCCGAGATAGAGGCGAATTTTGCGTTGTGCCATGAGCTCAGCGAGAGACTGGGCGCTAGGCAAGACCTCTGTCACGCCGCGAGTCAGGATGGTGGGGAGGGAGTTTGGCATAGATATAAATTACTAGCAGGACAATTATAAGCGCAATTTAGCAATAGTGTAGGATGACCCTAATACTAATACTCAGTGTAATTAAGTAGTACTTAATTTTTCTTGTTTGTCACTTTTTATTATCTAACAAACGCGCTTCTGCCTGACGTATTACTTTCTCCCCATTGAATATTGTCTTCATGTGATGCAACTTCTGCTGCACCAAAGATTAATTGCCATTGGATCATCAAATTATAAGCATCTATAGGAGCTAGATTGGCATAAGAATTACTATCTAGTCCACAATCTATTGCCCAGTTCGGAATTTCACTCATACCCATCCTTTCTCACAACCAAAAACCCCCGCTTGTGGCGGGGGTTGATTGTGTTTATTTTATTATTTTTACAACAACTTAAACCCCGCCTCTTTTGTGAGAGGTAAGAAGATAGGATTTAATAAAGTGTTGTTGTGTCGACATTTGAGTGGAGATTATTATATTGATAAATGGTTACAAATCAAGCATTAATTCTTAGGTCTCAATACCTAACTATGATCTGGAGGCAGTACTTGGTACAATAGGGCCATGCTCTCATTATTTAACAGGCTGCAGTTATGGTTTCTGCTGCAGCTTCAGAAACTAAGCTCCAGGTGGAGCTGGTATCGATCTCATCGCTCGTACAAGGTGCGCAAGTCATCCTCAACAGATCCTGAGCTCAAGAAGCTCAAGTGGATCAAGATTTTTCGCATTTTTTCTATTTTACTAGTTTTTGGGGTAGTGATAGCTTTCATTGCTTTCTTGTTTCTCTTTGCTTGGTTCTCTCGCGATCTACCCAGACCTGGCCAAGTTGTGCGAAAAGATGGTTTTTCTACCAAGCTTTTTGATCGTAATGGTGCTCTGCTCTATGATCTTCATGCAGATCAGAGACGTGATCCCGTGACTCTGGACAAAGTTCCGGAGTACTTGAAGTGGGCCACTATAAGTGTTGAGGATAAAGATTTTTACAAGCATCAGGGCTTTGATCCGCTCACACCTTTGCGCATGGGTTACTACTTTCTTAAGGACGGTAAAGTAATTGGTGGTTCAACACTGACTCAACAGTTGGTTAAAAATGTTCTTCTGACCAACGAGAGAAGCTTCGGTCGCAAGTTTCGTGAGTTAGTTCTTTCGATACAGATAGAACAGACCTATACCAAAGATCAGCTTTTAGAGATGTACATCAATGAAGCCCCATATGGAGGTACTGCATGGGGAGTTGGTACCGCTTCCAGACTTTATTTTGACAAACCTGTCTCTGAGCTGGGCTTGGTGGAGTCAGCCATTCTAGCGGGACTTCCCCAGCGACCTACAGCCTACTCTCCCTACGGTGGTAAGCTTGACGACGACGGTACTCCTCTCTGGAAAGTGCGGAGTAAGGGAGTTCTGCGCAGAATGTTTGAGGATCAGCACATCAGCAAAATTGAGTATGATCAAGCCTTAATAGACTTAGAGTCAGTTGAGTTTAAGCGCCAAGCCAATGACCTTCAGGCCCCGCACTTTGTCTACTATGTGCGCGATCAGCTGATTGAGCTTCTAGGAAGCGAAGACATGGTACTTAAGGGTGGCCTAAAAGTAACTACCTCACTAGATTTAAATCTTCAAAACGACACTCAACAGATTGTGAGTGACGAGATTGCCAAAGTCAGTGAGCCTTTTCACATCACAAATGGAGCAGCTGTAGTAGTCAACCCTGTCACAGGCGAGATCTTAGCAATGGTTGGGAGTGCTGACTACAACAATGATGAGATTGGTGGTAAGTACAACGTGATCACCAACGATGATCTAGGTAGACAACCAGGATCTTCGATCAAGCCACTCACCTACTTAATGATGTTGCGCAAAGGTTATACGCCAGCATCTGTTTTGGCTGATGTGCCCACTATATTTACACCTAATGACTCGGCCAAAAAATACGAGCCCAAGAACTACAACGGTAAATTCAATGGTCTAGTTAATCTAAGAACTTCACTTGCCAGTTCTCTCAATATTCCTGCAGTCAAGTCGCTCGCTATAGTGGGTATTTCCGACTTTTTAACTCAAGCTGAGGATATGGGTTTTGTAGGCTTGGCACCAACTCCAGAGAACTTATCAAGATTCGGCTTGGCCGTAACTTTGGGTGGCGCCGAAGTTCATCCTCTTGAGACAGCTACGGCTTACTCGTCATTTGCCAATGGTGGGAGCAGAGTCGAGCCTGTCTCGATTCTCAAAGTTGAAGATAGAAGCGGCAACATTCTTTTTGAGCACCACAGCGTGACTGGTAGAAGAGTCATGAGTGAAGAAGAAGCTTTTTTGATTAATCATATGTTATCTGACAACGCAGCTCGCACTCTTGCTTTCGGAGCTAGCTCCCTGCTGAATGCTGGAACAGGTGTGGCTGTCAAAACTGGAACGACCAACGATCGTAAAGACAACTGGACAGTAGGTTGGAGTAAGTCAGCATTGGTGACTGTTTGGGTAGGAAATAATGACAACTCCCAGATGAAACAAGTGGCTTCAGGTGTCTCTGGTGCCTCACCGATTTGGCGCAAGATCATGAAGCATCTGATAGAAAATGGCTTCGAGACGAGTGAGTGGGTGATGCCCGAAGGTGTAGAAAAAGTAGAAGTAGATGTTGTTTCTGGATACTCTAAACATGATGAATTTCCTAGTTATGAAGAGTATGTGATCAAGGGTACTCTACCTGCTCCACCTGACCCGATTCATCGTAAGGTCAAGCTCTGTCGTGGCGAGCGCAAGCTTGCGACTGATGCCAAGATCAATGCTGGAGACTACGATGAAAAAGAGATGATTATCCTCCAGGAGCTTGACCCATTTAGTCAGGACGGCGTCAATCGTTGGCAGATCGGGATCGATGCCTGGGCGGCAGGACAAGATGAGAAGTATCGCTTGCCCACTGAGTACTGCGGAGACTCCAGTGACATCTCAGTCAGAATGAGTCGTCCAGAAAATGAGCGCAAGTACGACAGTGAGGAGATTGAGGTAGAAGTCGATGCCGATTCTGGTGATGGGATTGAAAAAATTGAGATTTGGGTTGATGGCTCGATTAGGGAAACTGTTGGCGGTCGTACCTATCGAGGAAAGTTGCGCATAAATAGTGGTCAGCATGAGATTTTTGCTAAGGCTCGCAGCCGAGGCGGAAAAGAAGCTTCATCCCAAATCATGAAGATAGGCACTGGTGGTCAGGACTGGAAGAAACCAGAGCCATCACCCTCACCTACTCCTCCACCACCTCCACCTAGCCCATCCATAGTACCCTCGCCGACTCCACCACCGACTCCACCACCGACTCCGCCAGCCACAGTACCACCGGCGACTCCTCCGGCCTCACCTGCTCCTTAAAGAAAAATATCCTGGCAGAAGTAAGATGAGTAAACCAATTTGTTGGGTGAGAATATAGTGGTCCAAACTGATGAGGGGCAAGAAAACTAACAGGAAGAGAACACGATGGAAATTGAGTGATCTAGAAGAGTTAATTTCTGAGCCTAGATTATCTGACTTAACTTGATGCAAATTTGAATCTTCCAGCTCAATTTTATTATGTCTTAATGAATCTTTTTGAAATGCCTTGGTTATGGCATCTGACATGACTACTGTTCCAGTTATCAAAGTCAGTATCCCTAAGACTCCAGTCTCAGCTAGGAGCAGAAGACCCACATGATGGGCTGGCTGTAGAAATCTGATAGCGTCAGGCCAGATGATGCTCATACTTGAGGAAAAATCTTCAATTTTGGCTGTAAATGAGTTAAGTCCGACTCCAAAGGTTGGGTTAGAGAGAAACATCTTCCAGGCAACTTCGTTAAAGAAAATTCTTTTTGAGAACGATGTCTGATCTAGAAAGTTCCCAATGGTCAAAGAGTGTATAAGTTTTAAAACATTGGGTGACAAGAGATGAACAAGTAAGTATAAGTGGAGAGTTAAGTACAAGATAAGTTGGAGGTATTTTCTTTTGATGTGGTTTAGGAATACTTTCCAGAAAAAAATAAATACTATGGCAAATCCAAGTGATATCCAGGCAGAAATGGACTGGGTGAGATAGAGAGTGATAAGACTAAGCGACCAAACTAATAGGTTTCGGATCGTAACAAGCAAGTTGTCAGAATCATCAGCTCTGCTGAGTTTTACTGTCGAGTCGTCTTGTTGAGTCAGAAGGTAAAAAACTAGGAGATAAATAACCAGGACACCTCCAAGAATATTAGGATGAGGAGTCGTGCCATAGGGAGAAATACGGTAGGTGTCGTCAATCTGCGCTAATTGAATTCCAACAGATGCGTCCAAGCGAGTTTCACCTAAGTAGGAGTAGGATGGAAAAACACTTCTCTGGAGTTGGTACTGCAGAATACCCAAGCTTGATTGGAAAAGCATGGTGATTACTACAGCCCACTTTAATAATTTGGGTTTAAAAACTTGTTTGTGATAGAGGCTAAGATAGCCAAATAAATACAGAGTCAAAACTTTGGCAAAGTACCAAATTGAGACCACTGGAGTAGGACTCCAGATCTGTCTAGTTACAAGAGCTGCTAGGCAGATAAGCAAGAGGTTCGTTTTTTTAGATGGCAATCTGACTTCACGATTTTTCCCCCGCCAAACTTCTTCTATGACCCATATGACTATCAAGAGCAGTATTGGTAAGTCACTGGCATACAGCTTTGGAATTAGATAATCTACGCGCAAGCCATGGACATAAGCAGAGCTTTCAGAGAGAGTTAAAAAAAGATTGGAAGGCGTGAGAAAGATGACTGAACAGATCAATAAATTAACAAAGTACACATACAGTTGTCGTAACTGCATATTTTTCTTCAGGCAGTCTGGTTATTGCTGACTCTGATAGCTTAGTGCATAGCTACCCACTTGAGGGCAATGAGAATTACTGCTACTACAAAGAGTACCACAAGAAAAATAACTGTGTTGCGATGCATCTTAAGGTATTGTAGCCTGGTAGATAGGCTAGGTCAAACATGATGAAAAGTATCTCTAAGAGTTAGGTAAAGATGGAACTTTACCTACTAGTTTGCCCTGCCATTTTTTTTCAACTCTCTTGATAACTTCATCTCGAATTTTTGCTACTTGGTCACTGGCAATATTCTGTTCTGGATCATGGTAAATGAGGGAGAGGGAAGCATTGGCAGCATAAGAATTAGCAAATGTCACACTAGAGAGTAATGGCGATAGTTGTGACAAATCATCAATTAGATATCCAATATTTGTCTTCTCTGGCATTGTAAAAGTAAGATCTTCAAGGACCATACTAGTCTTTGGGATAGGTTTGTACGCCGGATGAGTTTTTGATAGAGAAACTAGTGAGCCTATTGAGAGCTCAACTACGACATGTCCAGATCTATAAATGCCAATAACTCCTAGGGAGCTCTTGCTATTCTGAGCGATGAGTCTGGCTGATTGGGAGTAGCCTGGTTTAGCTTCTAAATCTACGACGACGGAAAAGTTCTGAATAAAAAGCTGGTTGAGAAGAGCATTGAGGTCGCTTCGTACTTGAGGTAACTCTCTCTTGGAGACTAGAACAAGACTTAAATTTTCTAACGGTAATTTATTTTCGAGAGGCTCGTAAGTGTTGGCTACTTCAAAAACATCACAGAGCGCTGAGACTCCTGTACCTTGGTTGGCTAAGAGTATCTCTATCAGAGAAGGTACGAGAGAGCGTCTAAGATACTCTCTATCTGAAGTAAGGGGATTGAGGAGCTTGAGGTGAGAGTCGAGTGAGTACTCAGATTGTTGGGCAAGCTCGCTGCTGACCATAGAGTAGGTGTAGACTTCTTGCCAGCCTATGGCAGACAAGAATCTCTTGAGTCTATTTTCGATCACAAAGCTGGTCCCTGTAGGCTTGATGACCGGTATAGGTGTATTCATGATTTTGCTAGGTAAGTTGTGATAACCGTAGATGCGAGCTACTTCTTCTATAACTTCTGCAGGAATACACAACTCACTTCGATAAGTAGGGGGTGTAACCAGAATCTCATTTTTTTCAGCTAACACATGACAACCCAAATCTTCAAGTATGGAGGTTATTTTTGAGGTAGGTAACTCTAGTCCCATGTAGTCATAGATTTTTTGAAGAGGAACAGTGAGCTGCTGTGGAACTTTTTGACCTGGGAACTCATCGTATACCTTACTTGAGACTTGAGCCTTTGCTAGTTGCTTAAAAAATTCTACTCCAAGCTGAAGAGTAGGTAGAGCTAGTTCTGGATCAACATTCTTTTCAAGAAGTTGTGCGGCCACGGTACGAATTGCATGCGTCATCGAGGCGAAACGCACTTTTTCTGCCTTGATAGACTCGATGAAAAGTAAGACATTTTTGGTAGAGTCTTGGATGGCAGAGTTGAGTGTGCCTTTGATGCTGGGTAAGTCTATTACTTCTCCCTTTTGGTTTTCAAACACTACTTCCCCACCCACAGTTGCGTACTCTGCTCCATCCAAAGTCGTCATTTTTTGTCCTTTTTTTGCTTCGACGACTCTTATTTCACCACCCAAGCTCATGATGGAGTCATAGTCAAAGGCGTGACAAGGATGGCCCAACTCGTGTGTGATGTAGTTGGTAATATCGATCACGACATCGTGGACATTGATCTCAATTTGGCGTAGACGTTTGGCCATCCACTCTGGAGTTGAAGATCTTTGAACATTGCTCAAAACTACGCATAAAGTTCGATTATTGAGTTTGGGATCATTGGTAATTTTAGGAAGAGGAAGTTCCCTACCTGATTGAGTCTGAGTAGTATTGGCAACCTCTAGTTTCTTAGCTGAAAATTGAGCTTTGATGCCGAACTGCTTGAGTATCACCGCCGCTTCTCGAGCTATGCCCATGACAGACATACTGTCAACGCGGTTGGTTGTGACCTCGATGTCGTAAACACTCTCCCCTTCTCGCTCGTAGATGCGCTCTACAGAAGGCCCGCAAAGCGAAAGATACTGTTGGATCTGCAGAGGTGTAGCCTCAGTGATGAGGTACTCGCGTAGCCAAGAGTCTGGGATGAGGATGTTCATAGATTTGTCCTTAATTACTTCTGGTAAGAGATGAATTGTTTGTAAATAGTATTTTGATGAAGAACTTTGGGTCGAGAGGTTGCTGGATCGATGGTAGTAGAAATAAATTCATATGTGAGTGCTAAGCATTTTTTACTATCTGAAAAAGGACATTCAGTTGGTCCGCGCTCTGACGGCGTGAGGGCGAGAAAACCATACTCACTTGCAGTGAAATCTGCAGGGTACTTGTCCACTGAAGTGCGTAGCGACGCTCCTCCAGTTCCGGCCACTAGGAGTCTAGTTTTACACTCTGATGAGTTATTACTTAAGAGCTGGTTGTCTTCCATGAGATGGGCGTGGCCAGAGATGTAGACATCAGCATGAGCGCATAGTACTTCTTTTAAATCATCTTTACCTGTGAAGTTCTCACTAACTTTAGACTCCTCATTGCTGGTCATAGGTCTGTGTCCTATGACTATTTGCCACTCTCTGAACTCTGGAGCTGTAAAGTACTTTTTATGATCATACTTGAGGGTATCAAGCAACCAGTCTAGCTGTTTTTGATCGAGGGATTCAGTATCGATGGTGGAAAACTCAACCAGACCAAAGGAGGTGAGGTAGTAAGCAGCTGGCATTTGCCAGTTGGTCACTTTACCAGTCATTTGGAGGTAGCAATCTCTGCAGCCAAGGTAGTCGTGATTGCCGTAAGCTATGTAGAAAGGCAGATCTATATCTTTATATGGCTTGGTGAAGCGCTCAGTTATGATGGGATCATCGATTGATTTGACACCCTCTTCATAGATAACATCTCCAGCGATAAAAATAGCTTGGCAGTTTTTTACCTGATCGCAGAAAGACTTTATAGTCTTGGCAACAGTGTATTGATTGGCATCCCCAGAGCCTGTATCACCCATCACTATGTAGGTAGCAGGAGGAGTCAGCTGTACTGCGTCAGGGTTGGGTAGCTGCTGGACGGCTGGCAGTTTTTCTTTACTAAGATAAGGTTGGACTAAGGAAGGAAAATTTCTTACTCCCACCTGTACCCTTCTAAGCCACTTCGCATCCACTCCTGTGACAGCCAAAAAAAGAAGCAAAACTACGATAGAGCCAATGAGCTTAGCGACCAGCTTGATTTTGAACATGTCCGATCTAACTGTTGGAGTGATGATGGTTTTGAGCTTCATGATGAGTGATGATTAAAACTGCTCCAAAAATCTAGCTTCACCAGAATACATGAGGCGAATATCATCTATGTTAAGGCCTTTTTTGAGTGTGTAGGTGCGCTCAATTCCCCAGCCAAAAGCAAAGCCTGTATATACTTCTGGATCGATGCCACCGGCTTTTAGTACATTGGGATGGACCATGCCTGCTCCACCCACTTCATGCCAGCCTGATTTGCAGAACTTGCATTTTCCACTCTTGGTATTGCCGGTACCTGAGCAGATGTGGCAGCTAAAGTCGACTTCAAATGAGGGTTCGGTGAACTGAAAGTGAAAGGGGCGAATGCGACTCTTGGTGCCTGGTCCATAGAACTGGCTGGCGAAGTAATCCAGAGTACCTTTGAGGTGTTGGATGTTGATGCCTTTGTCTACGACCAAGCCTTCGAACTGATGGAACATTTGAGTGTGTGTGGCGTCTTGCTGACGGCGATAGCAGCGAGCGATGTTGATCATTCTGATAGGTGGTGTGCTGTTGAGTCTCTCCATCTCACGGACTTGCCCATTGGAGGTGTGTGGAGTGAGGACTAGCCTGCCTCCACCTATAAGATCTGGGTGGCGCTTTCTGGGATTGGCAGCATCGTACGGCGTTGGTTGGGATTTATCTTCTTGTTCGATGAAAAAAGTTTCCCAGTCGTCACGCGCTGGATGATTTGGAGGCATATTAAGTGATTCGAATGGATACCAGTCCCAGTCCACTTCCGGATAGCGCACGCGAGTGAATCCTATGGTTTCAAAAATATGAGTGATCTCTTCCATGGCTTGAGAGACTGGGTGCATGTGACCAACCTTAGATTTGGCTCCAGGCATGGTGAGATCAATTTGTTGATTGGCTTTTTTAGTCGTATTTTCGGAGTTGGTGATACTTATTTGAAGAGAGATTTTGAGCTCATTGAGAATGCGACCAGCTTCCTTTTTGTCATCGTTGCTAAATGACAAGAGTTGATCTGCAAGTTGGTTAAAAAGACCCTTTTTACCTAAGTATTTTTGACGAAGATCACTAGCAGATTGTTCTTGACTTAACTCTGATTTAATCATTTGTGAAGATTGAACTAGATCTGATTTTGTCATATTTGACCTTTATTGAGGTATTGCTACGGGCACATTATAATTTTTTGATTTTGTGTCTCAAGTATTTATGGCTCATTCTACTCCCTAAAACCAAAAACCCCACCTGCTTGGTGGGGTTAAAGTTTCATTTTTGTTTGACTCTTACCCACCAGCTTGCTTAGCAATCTTGGTAAAGGTGGTAAAGTCGTGGACGGCAATGTCAGCTAGAACTTTACGATCTAGCAAGATATTGGCTTTATGAAGTCCTTGGATGAATCTGGAGTACTTGAGGGTATCGCCCATTTGAGTCAAAGCTGCATTGAGTCGAATGATCCAGAGCTTGCGCATGTCTCTCTTGCGCAGCTTGCGTCCAATGTAAGCATATTGGCCTGCGTGAAGATCAGCTTCTTTAGCGCGCTTGTAGAGGCGATTATTGGCACCTCTGAAGCCTTTGGTTCTTTCAAGAACTTTTTTGTGTCGACGATGTCTGACGATTCCAGTTTTTGTGCGTGGCATAAGTCTCTTTCGAACTAAAGGTTGAGCTAACTACTGTAGTCCCAACATTTGTTTAATCTTCTTGGCAAACTTGCCGGTGACTTCGATAGGATTGCGATAGGCTCTAATGGCGCGCTTGCTTTTGTGTCTGCGTAAGTGACGCATGTTCTGGGCACGGCGAAGGACTTTACCTGTGCCTGTGATCTTGAAGCGCTTAGCTACACCTTTGCGAGTTTTTTGTTTGTACTTGTATTTAGTCATGTTTAGTTACTTTAGTGTTACTTGGTAGTTCTGTAGGCTTGGCTATTGGCTCTGGTTTTTCAATTTTTTTACTTTTTTTGATGGGCATGATTTGGGCAATCATTTTTTTACCGATCATCTTGGGCGACATCTCGATGCTAGCTATATCCTGTGTGCCATCGAACACTTGTTCAAAGATACCTCTGCCAAACTCTTGCTTGGTGATAGTTCTACCTTTGTACTCTAGCGAGAGTCGAACTTTATCACCTTTTTTCAAAAATTCAATAACTTTTCTGAGTCTAACTTGGAAATCTGCCTCACCTATGAAGGGAGTGAAACGAATTTCTTTGATTTCTTGCTTTTTATTCTTTTTCCGGCCTTCAGCTGCTTTTTGCTGCATCTGGTAACGATGCTTGGACAGCGTGATGATCTTGGCTATGGGTGGGTCGGAATGTTCAGTCACCAACACCAGATCTTTATCTTCATCATGGGCTTTGTTGAGCGCTTCGCGAGTGCTCATGACTCCAACCATCTCACCCATCTCAGAAAGCACACGTACAGTCTCAGCGCGGATCATGTGATTGGCAGTAACTTTTACGAAGTCTGTTTGCCGCTTAAATGGTCGTTTTCTAATCATGTTGACGTAACTTGTGCTCCACGAGACATGGAGAGGTGGGTATTATCACATGGGAAGGGTCTTAAGGCAAGCGGGCTGATTGAGTTTGGTATGTTTGAGCTGGAGAGAATCATGGTAATCACCAAATCCTCTTCTCCACCACTTCTTTTTTAACCTTCTCAATCCATTCGGTGATCGCCCAGAGTCCGTCGTCTTTTCGACCTCTACGCCTGACAGACATGGTTTCATCGGCTTCTTCGCGCTTTCCGACGACGACAATGTAAGGGATCTTTTGGGCTTCGGCTTTGCGGATGCGGTTCTGCATGCTTTCGGCTTCATTCCAGTTCTCGACTCTCAGACCAGCAGCCTTGAGTTTGCCTAAAATACTGTGGGCGTACTTATCTTGATCCTGGCTAATGGGCACGATAGCCACTTGGAGTGGTGAGAGCCAGAGTGGGAAGGCTCCGCCGTAGTGTTCGATGAGGAAGCCCATGATGCGCTCGATAGCGCCAATTGAGGAGCGGTGGATGACGATGGGCTCTTTTTCTGTTCCGTCTTGGTCGACGTACTTCAGACCGAAACGCTTGGGCATGACGAAGTCATACTGGACGGTGAAGGCAGTGTCTTCTTTACCAGAAATATTTTTCATCTGGACATCGATCTTGGGACCATAGAAAGCAGCTTCATCAGCGGCTTCAAAAAAGTTGGCTTTACGAGACTGGAGAGCTTTTCTGAGAACCTCTTCTGCCCCATCCCAAGCTTTGTCGTCTTTGAAGTATTTTTTAGCATCGCTTCTGTTGCCTAGTGAAAGTCTAAATCGATAGTTTTCACCTGTCTTGAGTCCAAATACGGCCGCTGCGTCTTCGATGAGGTCTAAGACGTTGTGGATTTCTTTGGCTGCCATCTCTTTGGTGGCGATGATGTGTGCGTCGGCCAGGCAAAAAGAGCGTACTCTCATCAGACCCGTGAGCTCACCAGACTTTTCGTAGCGATAGAGCTGGGCTAGCTCGGCTATGCGCATGGGCAGCTCTTTGTAGCTATGTGGTGAGGACTTATAGAGCTCGAAGTGGTGAGGGCAGGTCATGGGTCGCAGCATGAACTCTTCCTCATCGATCTTGATGGGAGCGTACATGGTGTCTTTGTAGTAGGGGTAGTGTCCTGAGGTGCGGTAGAGATCGACTTTGGCTAGGTCGGGCGTGTAGACGTGTAAGTAGCCCCTCTTGACCTCTTCAGCTACGATGTACTGCTCGATTTCTCGGCGGATGATAGAGCCCTTGGGAGTCCAAAGAGGTAGTCCTTTGCCCACTAGATCAGAGAAGACAAAAAGACCTAGTTCTGCCCCTAGCTTGCGATGATCTCGATTCTTGGCGTCTTCCAAGGCTAGGAGGTGGGCATCTAGTTCTTCTTGTGTGAAAAAGGCAGTTCCGTAGATACGAGTTAGCATTTTATTCTTTTCGCTACCTCGCCAATATGCTCCAGCTATCGACTGAAGTTTGAAGTGTTTTAGTTCTTTGGAGGGATTTTCTACATGTCCCATTTTGCAGAGATCTAAGAAATTTCCTGGGTCGTTGGTGGTTAGTTTTTTGCCTTCAGTGGCAAACTCTTCAGCTAACTCAAGCTTGTAGGGATTATGGGCAAACAGTTTTTTTGCCTCATCGAGTGTGACTTGCTGAAAAGTAAAATGCTTCCAACTTGGCAAAATTTTCTTCATCTCTGCTTCGATTTTGGCAAGATCTTCATCTGCAATCCTTACATCTCCCAGATCAAAATCTTGGTAGAAGCCATTCTCTATCGATGGTCCGATGGCGTTGTGTGAGCCCGGCCAAAGTGTCAGTACTGCCTTAGCTAAGAGATGGGCGCAGGAGTGGCGTAAAGCAGCTAATTCATCGAGTAATTGTTGAGACATAATTGATCGTCATCTTACGTCCAGGGTGGCCAAACCGCAAGTGGTGAGATACAATACTGCTTCGGGATTTTAACTTATATATATGGACTCTTAGCTCAGTTGGTTAGAGCGTTGCATTGACATTGCAAAGGTCACTGGTTCGAGTCCAGTAGGGTCCACATGTTTGACAGCTTTTTATCTGTACTATTTCAGTTATTTCCAGTTCCTAGTTCTCCTCTAGATTTGTTTTTCACAGGCTTAGTGTTTTTCATTTTACTTATGTTTTTGTACTTATTTGTTTTTAAGTCGCTGGAGCTTGCTCCAAGCCATGACGAAGCGATCAAAAAGCTGCCTAAGTGGATGAGAGTGCTAGAGCTGCCAGTAGTGGCTGCGTTTGTGATGAGTATGATCTTAGTTTTGACTTATGCTGCTGTTCTTTTTTTCATTTATGTTTTGGATACCCTTGGGTACAGTGTATTTATTATCTTTTCAGTTTCAAATTTTATATCTGCTTTACATGACGTACTTGTAATTATTTTATCTGACTTGATTACTACTAGCAAATATAGAGGAGCACTGAATTTTTATATGTATGCTCTGATGCCTATTACATTTCCTCTGATTGTGAGCACCATAATCAACTCTTTTACTCTGAAAAAATTAGGCCGAGTCATGACTTGGCGCGAGACTGCTCGGATTTTTGTGATGGGGGCTGTAGTGATGTTGTTGATGGGTTTAGTTTTTTCAAACTGGGTTGCAAGTACGGATTGGAATTAAGCATCTAGTTGCCATATGCCCATCACTCCTTACCACTTTGGACCGAGTGCTTTGGTCTCGCTACCTCTTCAAAAATATCTGAACGCACCTATCTTTATTTTGGCCAATGTGATGATCGACATCGAGCCGTTGATAGTCATGGTGTTTAACTTGCCATATCCCCTACACGGTTTTACACACACTTTGCTCCAAAACCCACTTTACCATCTAGTGTCAACATCAGATCTTTATTTCTACTGCCTTTTAAGCTTTATCCCAATGGTTCTCATATATCTCAGAAAAGCCAAAAGTAATTAAATCAGCATCTTCTCTTAGGCTAGAAAGAAAAAAGAGTCTCTGGTCTGCTACAATTAAATCACTATGGAAAATCAATCTAATTTTTCTGAGTCTGGTACTTACCCAACTGATGTATCAGCCTCAAGCGCTAATCCTGTGTCTAATCATCCAGTTCCAAGTTATCCTCAGCCACAAGTAGCTCAAGTTAGCTCAAAATCAAACTTAAATATTTTAGTGATTTGCTTAGTTTTTCTTGGTATAGCCTTAGTCGGTTTTGGCGGTTATTACTTTGGCACCTTGAGCACACTCAAACCTTCTGTAGCTGATCAAGGACGGTCTGCTAACTTGACAGGAGCACAGCCTTCTGCTCAGCTTGAGTCATCCACATCATCTGATTTGACAGCAGATGGAACATCAGATTGGCAAGTATTTACTGGTAATGGCTTCACTATGAAGCATCCAAGCAATTGGCTTTCAATTAAGAATCCTGGCAGCTTAGAGAATGATCTAAAAGGTGAGTGTCAGACTATCAGAATATCTTCGAGTGATGCTATTCAAAGAGAGTTAAGTCTTGCTGAGTATGTGATGCAGGTGGCGAATCTTAACTCTACACAAGCCGCTCAAGCATTGATGGTTGCTAATGAAAAAGATACAAATCTATCTGTAAAGTTTGACAATATTTCTGCTAGAGACATAGCAATCTTGGGCGTAGAAAACATGGGAGATGGAGCGTGGAATGTTGTTGTGATTAGGGGTCCGGAAGGCAAAGGTTATTATAAAATTGAGGTGTTAAATAGTGTTGATAAAAATGAAAAGCCAGTGAAGTGTTCTGGTGAAAAAGCTGAGGAGTATAAAAAAATCCTTCAGACTTTCAGATTTAATTCAGAAATTTTAATTTTAGAAGGAGGATCGACTGGGTCAAAACCATCCAACGAGATGGTCAGATATGGCAGCTCTGAAGCAGGAATTTACTTCACTCTTCCAAAAGGTTGGGTCCAGCTTGGTTCTGGAGATGGTGGTCTTAGTTTTTCATTAAAGCCAGCCAGTAATCTCAATCTTCGTGTAGATAGAGGCAAATTCATATTAGATCAACCGCTTTCCCCATTATCTAACGCTTTCTCTATAAAAATAGGACAGAATCCTGGAGGTAATAAAAATAATATTAAGTTGGAGGACTTGAATGTGGATGGATATCCTGCAGTACTTATATCAATGGATAGTTTAGATTCAGTGCAAGAGCCACCTGGATTTCAGTATGTGTATGCAGTTAAGCGAAATTCTGACCTCTATTCATTCACTTTCTGGCAACAAGGAACTGACTCTAAAGCAAACTTGATTAAAAGTAAATTCCTATTTGATTCAATTCTTTCGACTGCAAAACTCGAGTGATCAGGTAAAAACTTTAGTTATTGTTGGAGTCGATTGAAATCTAGCCAATCTCCCCCACCAGCGCGCAGTGGTCGCTGAGGCCGTCGATTGCTCTGACATTTTTTATCACCACATTTGGTCTAGAAAACATGCCGTCCACCACCAGTTGAAGTCCTGGCATGCGATGGAGATTCTGATCAAGAGTAGTTGTCACTTCTGGTGGAATATTGTCGCGAAATCTTTTCGAAAGCTGTCCAAAGATCTCACCACCTCGTGGCGCATTGAAGTCTGCACACAGGATATCTGGCTTGACTTCATCTAGAAGTTTGCTGAGACTGATGAAGTCTCGTCTTTGCAGGTCATTAATCCCACCTCCGGGAGCCCAGGTAAAGTGAGTGGTGGCTACTCTCAATTTTTTATGATTGTCTGATGATGTGGGAATATCTGCCCAGACTAAAGTTCTCCAGCCTGAGTTGGGCCCGTACATGACAGGATCAATATTTTCTTTGAGGTAAAAACGATCTGAAAAAATAGCAGTTTGGGTAAACGTATCTTGACTGACAAGAGATCTTTTCACAAATAAAGCCACCCCATACCACCCAGGAGGATTGCCCACAAACTTGCCCGATTCTACGACTTTGATCATGGGTGAAAAGTGCCCTAGTGATTCTAGGAGTCCTTCGACTGTGGTCAGCTCTCTTTGGGGGAACTCCTGGCAGCATAAAACGTCAGGTTGCTCATGAGACAGCCAAGGTGCAATGAGAGTTTGAAAATGTTTGAGGCCTTCAAAGTTGAGCGAGACTATTTTCATGATAGTGATGATACTGGATTCCCGCCTTCGTGGGAATGAAGTTATCCAGCACCCTGAGAACCGAAAACATTCTCATCGCGGAAGCTATTCCAAACGGCGGCAGTTTCCTCGTAGCCTTTGACGTTTTGGTCAAGAGATAAGAGTCCTTGCTTACGCTTTTTCTTCGACTTAATCTGAGTGGCCCAAGTCTGAGCAGCATGAATTTGTTGTCTCAGAAGCTGTATCCACTCTCTTAATTTTTGGAAAAAGGTTCTAGTACCTGTGCCTTCTTGTCCAGGATTGACTACTGCCTGAAAGGTAACGATATCGATCTCTTTGTTAAAAGCAGCTATCTCTTGTGCAAGAGCCTGGAGCTCATAGCGCGTTTTCTCTAGCTCTTCTCGCACTTGACGCTCGCGAGCGTTGAAGACGTCTCTAGCATCGACTGGATTGATCTGACGATGCAGTTCAAGTCGTCTAGATTTGAGCTGCTCTGCCTTTCGAGCCTTTTCTAGTTGTTGCTGCTGATCAAAGATATCGGTAGGTTTTTGCTCAAATGGGTCATACTGACCACCGGACTGATTCATGAGCTTGGAGAGATTAGGGTCAAGGCCACTTGAGTTCTCAAGCTGGTCATTATGGGATGGCCCACCAGATCTGGCTTCAGCAAGTGCCCTAGCAAAAGGATTAACAGCTCCTGGTGTAGAAGAGCTAGGAAATGATGAAGTAGTGTGGTTTGCAGGCATGTATTTTTACAGGATTTACGCAGAGTTTGGCTTGGAGTTCAATAACTTTAATCAGGTAGGTGTCTCTCCATGAGGATTAATGCGTATCTGAGCCTATTATTATAGGCTCTTTTAGCCAATAAGTCAAGTTACTTCAAAGAGATACAAAAAATTCTACCCTGGCAAAACCCTGATCAGTCCGATTATACGATACTTTCTAGATGGCTAGGAGGTAGTTTAAGACCTTTTGCTTGAGCTGAGTAGAAAAGACGTAAGAGCGTATATTTTGATTTTGTTTTTGTTCTGGGCTCAATTTTTGTTCAAAATCTTGATCAAGTAGCTTGTCAACTTCATCATCGGTGACAGTTATTTTTTGATCTAAAGCAATCTGAGCCATCAAAAACTCAAGCTGAAGTGTGGTTAGGGCTAAGCCGGTGTACTCTCTCTGTAGCTCTTCAGCTGTCATGTTACGAGACTTGAGGTAGTTTTCTGCTGTGAGCTTAAGTTTTTCTAGCTGGCCTGAAAGTTTTTGGAGTTGATGAGTGACCTCCTGACGGATTAGGAGTTCTTGGATCTGAGGCTTGATGCTCTCGATCAGAGCCTGGAGCACGACTCTAGTTTTTATCTCATTGGGATTTATGTCTAACTTAGGTGACGATGTATTTTTCTTCTCTAAGTCTGCTATCTCATGAGCTGCCTCTTTTAGAGCTTTCTTGGCCACATCTTGATACTTCCCAAGCTCGATGACCGGTCTGACGGCAAATGAGGCCTCAAACTCCCAATTTTCTCCAGCTTTCATCTTAAGAGGATTTATTTCTGGCTGTGTAAGTGGTAGAGACCCCGACTTTTTGAGTTCTTCCGCATAGACTGTGGGTAGCAAGACATCCAAAACTCGATTGTAGAGCTTTTCTGGATCGAGACTCTTTTCTGCTAAAGATGGCGGAACTTTGCCGATCCTGAATCCATCCAACTTGACCAGCTTGGAGGCTTTAGAAAGCACTTGAGTGTATGTCTTTTGAACGATACTCCACTCCAGCTCAAAGGTAATAACTGTATTGGGAACGATGAGATTAGGTGCAGTTTTTTGCTCAGAGGTGTTTTTGGAAGGGCTTGAGTTCTTGGGGAGAGTAGTCATAGAACTTGGAATTATACATTATCAGAATTGAATATAGCGCGGACTACCTGTCTAGAGGTGGAAACAAAACCAAAAAACCCTCCCGTTGCCGGAAGGGTTTCTGTAAGTTTCAAAAAACTTTAGTAGCTACGTCGACTGCCACCACCACTGTGTCGGTCACTGCCACCTCTGTCACCACCTCTACTGTCACCACCGCCGCCGCCACGACTGTCGTAACGAGGTCGATCCTCGCGAGGTCGGGGAGGTTGAGCGACGTTGACCACGATGGCACGGCCATCGATCTCTTGGTTGTTGAGAGCTTCAACAGCCTTGTTGGCCTCATCAGCTGTGGACATGGTTACAAAACCAAATCCTTTTGAACGACCGGTAAAACGGTCGGTCATCACGATACAGTCTACGACTGTGCCGTGTTGAGCAAAAAGCTCTTGGAGATCTTCTGTGCGAAGATTCCAACTAAGATTACCTACAAATAACTTGGCCGGGTTAACCGCCATTTGATTGGATGAAGTATCCATACTTCTCCTCTTTCTCTAAGTTCACTTACTTGCTCCTGAGCGGACAGATATCTCTCACTTACTTGAAGAAGAGTCATTGCCATCATCACAAAAGTGAAACACACGAGAACTGATAAATAACTCCTGTATTATATGTGAGGGCTATTTAAAATGATATACTCACTTTGATTATGACCTTACTTCATCATGTTGATGACTACGCAGCTGGAGGACTTGAGTTTGGGGAGATTACTCAGCGCCTGGTTCTGAACTTAGCTAACCCTAGTGAGGTGGTGATTCAAGGCACTTCTGTACCCCCACTAGATACTATGGCTCTAGGATTTGTGACAGCACAGTATGCTCTTGCTCCAAAGCCAGAGCATCTCATGGTCTATGGTAACTGTGCCCCACGTCGATCTCAGGATAAAGCCCACAAGGATAATTTTGATCAAGGCATCAAGTACGTTAAGCTCACAAATGGAGCTGAGATTGTCAATGTTTACTCCGAGTTTGCCTTTGGTTTTGTCAAAAGTGAGATTGCGGAGTTTCGTGAAATTGAGTGTCCTAGCAGAGGCTCTCAGTTCCGCTCGCGTGATTTTTTCCCTGAGAGAGTAGCTAAGCTGATCAATGGAGACTACTCCATTCTGGGTAAAAAGCTAGACGTCTCGCTCATTCCAGATATCCCATCAGGACTTGTAGCCTGGACTGATGGTTTTGGCAACATCAAGACTACTACCAGACTTTCTCATCTAGAAGCTGAAGGTTTCAAGATGGGCCAAAAGGTACAGGTGATTCTTAATGGCGTGAGCATGTTGGGCGTGATTGCATTGGGTGGTTTTACGGTCGATCGTGGAGTCTTGGCAGTGAACGCCGGCTCATCAGGTTTTGAGGATCCTTTTATTGAGTTTTTCTTGCGCGTGCATCACATGAGTGAGAAAACAGCAGCCGTACGGTTTGATTATCCAGTTGGAGCTACACCATTTGAGATCAAGAGGCTGGAGATTTGAGCTTTTTTACTTGTATTTTGTAAATTATCATAAAGCACCAATCGGCATTAGGATTATTCATTATGTGTGGCATTTACTCTGTTATCGGATCTACGACTCCTCAGCAGAAAGTTTTTGCAGGACTTAAGAGGCTTGAGTATCGCGGTTATGACTCTTGGGGTGTGGCTTGGATTGACAGCTCAGGCTCAAAAATAGAAATTGAGAAGCAGGTGGGGAAATTACCTGCAACCGCTTCATTTCCAGATTCAAGCAAGGACAGCAGGTCATCCATTAGCAATCCTTCACTATTAAGTTCAATGCATCAAGTCAGCATTGGTCACACCCGTTGGGCTACACACGGCGGAGTTACCCAGGTTAACGCTCATCCTCATCTATCTTCAGATGGCAAATTTGCACTGGTGCAGAATGGTGTGGTAGAAAACATGAGCGAGCTCAAAACTTCGCTCTTAAAAGATGGTTTTAAATTTATTTCTCAAACTGATACAGAAGTCATAGTCAGGTTGATCGAAAGAGAGTTAAAGAAACATAACCTAACTCAATTAACCTACGAAATTTTGTTGTCAGTCTTTAGACAACTTGCAGGCAGAAATACCATCGCAGTCTTGACTAACACTGGTGAAGTCTTTGCCATACGCGACGGTTCACCATTAATAGTGGGAAGAAACAAAGGTAGGTTCGTCATTTCCTCAGACGTATTATCGATGCAAAGTAATGTGCAAGAGTTCGTTGCCTTAGAAAGTGGTGAAGGAGTAGCCCTAAGTTTTAGTAAATCTAAATCAAGATGGCAGCTAGCCTCTTATGATTTAAGTGGTCTAGAAAAGAAAACCATTAGCTGGCAAAAAGTAGAAGTAACGGCAGACAACAAAATAGACAAGGGCGGCTTTGATCACTTCATGCTCAAAGAAATTATGGAGCAGCCTACAACTCTGAAGTCTACCGCAGTTCAGGATGAAGCGGAGTTGAAGAAGGCCCTTAAAATTATCAAACAGTCACGAGTAGTCTACTGTTTGGGTTCAGGTGGAGCTAGTTACTCAGCTTCAGAAATAGCCTACTTATTGAGGAAGTTAGGCGTTATGTCGGTAGAGCTGCAAGCTTGTGAAGCCCTGACATTTAAAAAGTTATGGTCTGATAAAGATGTTGCAATCGTGATTAGTCAGAGTGGTGAGTCTGCAGATACTTTAGAAGTCGTCGAGTGGATGAAGTCTTCAGGTATGCAGATCATTACTTTGGTAAATATGTCTGGCTCATCAATTGCAAGATTGGGCGACACAAACTTTCCCTTAGGTGTTGGGCCAGAGATCGCTGTAGCTAGTACGAAGGCTATGTCAGGCCAGATAGTTTGGGGCTTACTAGTCGCCCAATTATTTAATGGCTTAAAGCTGGAAGAATTTAAAGAGAAATTAAATGTTTTTAGTTACAGTTTAAGCATCTGGTTAAATGATCAATCAGTTTTAATTCAACTCAAGAAAATAGCAAGTGATTTAGCAAAAATAGATCACTCTTTCGTTTTAGGTAAAGGTGAGTTGTTGCCAAGTGCTAAAGAGTTTGCACTAAAGCTGAAAGAAATTGCCTACCTTCACGCAGAAGCTTTTTCAGCCGGTGAGCTGAAGCATGGACCAATTGCTTTGATCGATAAAAAATCGGTCGTTTTTTGTTTAGTTGCCCAGGATGAACATCTCTCAGACGTGCTAAATGCGGCTGCACAAGTTAAGTCACGTGGGGCCAGAGTTATAGGCGTGGGATCGATCAATAGTGAGTACTTCGATGAGTGGATTAAAGTGCCAGGAGATCTCCTTTTTGCTCCGATAGCTTGCTTTGTGCCAGCTCAGCTCCTCACGTACTATTTAGCTCTGCTCAAAGGGAACGATGCTGATAAGCCTAGGAACTTGGCTAAGAGCGTGACGGTGAAGTGAAGCTACCCCCTTGTGGGATAGAGGTAGAAAGTGAGGCGCGGATGGGAGTCGAACCCATCTAAAAGGTTTTGCAGACCTCTCTATAACCGCTTTAGTACCGCGCCATTACCAGCTTTCATCTGGATTTGCTTTGCCATGATATCATAAGCACATGTCAAAATTGATAACATTTTTCCGTACTTTAGTTAATTCTTTCCTTCCCAAGTACTATGCCGATGTCTACAAGGCTAAGTTTTCTTTCTCTTTTAAGTATTTTCTAGTTTTTCATATCTTGATAGCTCTGATTACCACTGTCACAGTCTTGATTCCAGTTGTTAACTTTAATCCAGAAAGTTATCTAGATGAAGTGGTAGAGCAGATCCCAAAAAATCTTAAGTTCGAGCTGACAGATGGAGTTCTGAGTCTTAATAGACCACTACCCTACAGCATTCCAATTCCTGAGGGTGATGACGGCAGTTATGGCAAGAGAAATGTTGAGAATGTAGTGACATTTGTGAAGGACGAAGATTTTAAAGGTGTAGCTGAGTTCAATAACTTCAAGTCGATGATCGTGGTGACAGAGACTGCAGTTTACGCCATGAAGGCGACAAAAAGTAATGAAGTTAGAGCATACGCCTTCCCGATTCAAGATGAGTCTATTGTTCTTAGTACAGATGATGTTCCTAGAATACAGTCCCTCATACTTACCCACCCCATCGTAGCTCAAAAGTGGTACATCCCTCTAATCGGTGCAGCAGTTTTCATCTTAGTTTATGTTGGAGCTCTAGCTTGGCATCTCCTGACTTTAGTATTTTTCTCCATTTTGAGTTGGCTGATTTTGAAGTTAGTCAAATCTTCAGCCGAAGGTCTAGAAATGGGCTTTTCCAAGACTTTCCAGTTTGGCATGCACTTGACCACTGGACTCTGGATTATCGACTACGTTTTGACATTTGTTGGACTATCTATAAGTGGCATCCCCTATCTGTTGGCATTCATGGCAAGTATGGTGATGGTGAGTATCACTGCAGGTAAAGAGCTCAAGATGATCGCAGTTGCTCCTTCAAGCTCCATACTTCACTTAGAGACTGGTAAGGGTAGTTCTAAATAAGAATTTAAGGAGTTAAATATATGACAGGTATACTTCTTTTACTTTTCTTAGCCTGGATTTTGTATCTTATTTTTGGTCGTAAAACTGCCCCCTCTCCAATGGTGGCGGGAACGGTGACTCCAGTAAGGGAAGTACCTGCCGAACCAATCATCTACCCTCATTTGTTTTGGGTTTCTCTTGTCGCTACTCTGATTGCCTGGAATGTGTTTCTCTACGACACATTACCACTTATTGGTATTACTGGCTTTGCGGTGATCATGATATTGAGCATGCTCCTCTCTTTTGAGAAGCAGCGACGCACTCCTCTGGTACTAGCCACTGCAGCAATCGCCTTAATAGCAGCTGTCGGAGTTGGCTTTAGAGCCAATGGTTTTGTCCAAAGTGTCAATATAGTCACGATAGTTTTATGCTCATTATTGCTATCTTTTCTGCGATCTAGCAATCTTTTTGAGGCTAGATTCTTCTGGTTATTTAAGAACTTTATAAGTATGATCGGAAAGTTTTTCTCACATGTAATCAATCTTTTCGCTCAGCACAAGATTGCTGGCAAAGAGCAGAAGTGGTCGGTGGGATCTCTGATCAAAACTGTAGCTATCACGGTGGTAGTCTTACTTTTCTTCGTCGGCTTACTCTCATCTGCCGATCCTGTTTTCTCTAAGTTGGTCGAAGAGTTTCGAGAGCAGATCATGGGTCGAGCCATTCTGACCATCATTCTAGCTATCATCACTGCTGCAGCACTTACCCTTCAGCTCAAAACTCGAAAAGACGACGAGTACAAGTTTGGTTTCTTAAGGTATCAAGACTTGATAGTGCCGACAGTGGCTGTAGTAGTTCTTTTCGGTGTCTTTCTCTTTGTCCAAGCTAAGTACTTATTTGGTGGTCAAGCAGACTTTGCTGCCTTTAACATCAGCTACTCTGAGTATGTCACCAAAGGCTTTATGGAGCTGCTTACTGTGGCCCTTTTTGGAGGATTGCTCTCGTACTTAGTCATACTTAAGAATCGTGAGGTCAGTGATGACTCCAAGATGAAAACTTTGCTTTCTGTCAATGGTATCTTGATTTTTGAGCTCATGTGTATGCTGGGCTCAGCTTTAAAAAGAGATCTGATGTATGTCGACACATACGGACTCACTCGTGTTCGAATTATCGGAGGAATTTTTCTACTTTGGTTAGCTACATTATTGGTTCTACTCTTCTTGCTTAACCTCAAGAAGTTGATGCAGGAGAAAGTTCTCCTGACCGGTATGTTTGCGGCCAGCGTGGTAGTTGTACTTTTTCTCAATGTTGTAAATGTAGACGCCCTAGTTGTGCGAGGAGCTCCTGGACATCATGAGTACACTGATTATTTTTACATCAATAACTTATCCTCAGATGCAGTCTCGGGGTGGTCTGACAGCATCTCTCAGATAGAAACTCAATTCACCACACTGAAGATGAAAGGCTCATCACTAAGTGATAAAGAAAAGTCCCAGTTGGCAGGCCTAAAGTTGGCAGCTATCTCACTTCAAGAGATGAGAAATAAGCTGGATACAAAGTATAATTCTGATATTAGATACGTCATCTCTACTTACTACCCAGCAGATTTAGCTACATACGATAAGACTAAAATCTTGTCAAAAATAGCTTATAGCACCGGCCCTCTTGAAAAAATCAGGAGTTGGCAGGCCTGGAACTGGAGCGAGTCGAATGCATACTCTCAAATAAACGGTAATCGATCTCTTTACTTCACCACTCTCGACCGCTTGGTGCAAGAAATTAAAGCCAGTCAATACAACTTTAGGTTGGACCTGTCAAAGGAAGAGAGGCGACTGCTCTATGACTTTTCCTATCCTTTCTTGTCTATTGACTCACGCTACTATCCACAAAGCCTAAGTGATGTAGATAGAGAGATTCAAAATCCGGCTAGACCTGGACAACTGCAGTACAGATACTAGTTACTAGTCCCAATTCTCTTAGTCTTGATTTCTATCTCTGGCGCATACTGCTAATTAGTTTCTGATCGGCCACACCATGCTAGGCACTTACTATATTCATACTTTTGGTTGCCAATCTAACAAGAGTGACTCAGAACGAGTGGCTGGTGACTATGAAGCTCGTGGATTTTCTCTAGCTACTGATTGGCGTACGACCGATGAACTTGTGGTTAATACTTGTGCTGTCAAAAAATCAGCTGAAGATAGTGCTCGCAGCTTCTTACATAACGTGACCGTACACTTCAACTCCCTAGGTCAGAAGCGCCCTAAAATTATCTTGACTGGCTGTATGACTCATCACGGCAATCAACAGCTACTTAAGATGCTGCCTATGGTAGATGAAATTCTACCGATCAATGAAGTGGGTTTTAACTTAACAGCGGTAAGAAGAGATAGCTTGACCAAATCTGGTAAAAAGCACGCTTGGATTCCAATTTCGATGGGCTGTAACTCGTTTTGTACTTTCTGTATCGTGCCTTACTCGCGCGGTCGTGAGCAGTCCAGGTCACAAGATGAAATTCTTTCTGAAGTAGAGTCTTTGATAAAAGATGGCTTTAGCGAAGTGACGCTGCTAGGTATGAACGTGAACTCATGGGGTTTAGAAAAGGTCGGAATTGGTTTTCGCAAGCTTATGATGGAGAGACCTGAATTTGGCAGAGATGAGCTGCCTGCCAACCAATCTCAGTATTTGACATCTACTGGAACTCCACCCTTTGTCCGCTTGCTTCAAGCAATTTCTTCATATCCAGAGATCACAAAGATTCGGTTCATGACAAGCAATCCATGGGACTTTCATGATGAGCTGATAGCAGAGATAGGTAAAAATACCAAGATAGATAGATTTGTACATTTGCCAGTGCAGTCTGGAAGTAACTCAGTTCTGTATCGTATGAATCGTGGCTATACACGCGAGAGATACTTAGAGGTTCTGAGAAAATTGCGACAAGTGGATGAAAAAATTGTGATCGGTACAGATATTATTGTCGGTTTTCCAGGCGAGAGTGAGGAGGAGTTCGCAGACACAGTCTCTTTGGCTCAGGAAGCAGGATGGCGCTTGGGGTTTGTGTCGATGTACTCTCCCCGTCCAGGAACTGCCAGTTGGCGTATCTATCCTGACGATATTCCTCATGTGGTCAAAAAAAGGCGTTGGCAAATTTTGGATAAATTGATAAATAAAGATAACTTACACAGAAGACCACTGGTGGTTTAGATGAAAGAAACTAACACTACAGCACAAAAGCTACTTATCTCCATAGTGGGTCCCACCGCAACTGGCAAAACATCATTTGCTCTTCAGCTTTGTCGTGAGCTCATGACAAAAAAAAAGTTTTCAGGATTTGACCTCATTTCAGCTGACTCACGTCAAGTCTATAGTGGTATGGAGATTGTGACTGGAGCTACAGACAACCAGTTGGGAGATGATGGATTTATAAGGATCTTTGGTATATCGATGGTTAAACCAGATGAAGAGTGGTCAGTAGCTCATTTTCAACAGTATGCCCTGCCTCTCCTGGAAAATTCTTGGGCTCAGGGTCGACTGCCAATCGTGGTTGGCGGGACTGGCCTTTATCATCAATGTCTAGTCAACAAAGACCCACAGCTGCGCGTGGCTCCAAATCTTATTTTACGTCAAGAAGTATCTAAGATGACTCTCTTAGAGCTACAGAATAAGTTGAAATCCAAAGCTGAACAGAAGTGGTTAAAACTAAATTCATCCGATCGATCCAATCCTAGGCGACTGATTAGAGCTATTGAGATTTTTGAGGCAAATCTGGAGAGTAAATCGGAAATTTTGGGAAGCTCGGCATCGAGCTTTGAGTCGATCTCTCAGATTATAATTGGTTTAACAGACTTGCTCGAAAGCATAGCCAATAAAATTAAATCTAGGGTGAATGAGAGACTTCAGCAAGGAGCAGTTGAAGAAGTAAAAAAGCTGAAATTAAAGTACGGTGTAGCTGATTTTCCAGCCTTTTCTGCCACAGGGTTTAAAGAGATTTCTCAATGGATGGAGGGAAAAGTCAGTGAAGATGAGATGAAGAAGTTGTGGAGTACGCGCGAGCTGCAGTACGCCAAACGCCAGCTCACCTGGTGGCGCCAGGACGATAAAATCAAGTGGTGGAGTGTGAGTTCTCCAGGATGGGATCGAGAAGCAATAGACAGTCTCTTGCGACTACTCTAGATATAGTTTACTGCAGATTACCAAGATGGAGCTGCTAAGACAATTGAACAAAAAGTGCGCACAAAGATGATGGTGATTTTAAAAAAGCTCTTGTATACTACATGTATCTATTTAAAAATAAAGAAATTAGATGTCAAAATCACCTACAATCTCAGTCTCCTTTCAGTTAAAGAACCTTTTGTTTTTGTTTGGTGTGGCCATGGTAATGGTTGTGATGTTTCAGCTATCTGAAGTGATGGTGACACTATTCTTGGCTGTATTAGTGATGTCAGCAATTGCTCCAGGAGTTCACTGGATGCAAGACAAGCTCAGAGTCCCACGAATTGCAGCTATTTTATTCTCTTACTGTGGAATATTGGTTATGCTCTCGATAGTAATGGCTGTGATAGTGCCACCGCTTGTCAGAGAGTTTCCTAATTTAGTTACAGCTCTCAATCTACCTCCTATACCTGAGAACTTGATGCAGATGAGATTTACACTTTCAGAAGTGGGTAACTTTGCTCAACAACTTTTTAACTCTCTTGGTACTTTGTTGACAGTGGTAACCTCAACTTTCAGTGGCATCTTAGCCTTTTTTACTGTCTTGGTGATGGCTAGTTATCTTATGCTTGATAAGGAGAGACTACACCTTAAGATAGCCTGGGTGACAACTGATAAGATTCACTTCAGGATGGCAAAAGAGATTATTGATCAGACAGTTCTCCATCTTGGTGGTTGGGTGCGTGGTGAAGTCACACTTATGTTGATCATCGGAGTGATGACCTACGTAGGTCTCACTCTTTTGGGAGTTCCTTATGCGCTACCACTCTCATTTTTGGCTGGCTCGCTTGAAATACTTCCCAATCTCGGTCCTACGATCTCAGCAGTACCAGCGATAGTGATAGCCTACTTAAGTATGGGACCTGGCATGGCAGCCTTGGTTTTTTTGATCTACATCTTGATCCAACAGCTTGAGAATCACGTAATTGTGCCCAAGATTATGCTGGACAATGTCGATGTCAATCCATTGACCACTATCATGGTAATTTTATCTGGCTTCAAGTTGGGTGGCATCATGGGAGCTTTGATAGCTGTGCCCTTTTATGTCACTTTACGAGTAGTGTACAGCGTCTGGCTACAAGAGCATCGCCGTACCTCCAGGGCGTAGCTTGAAGACTTGCCTTTTTATCCAGCTTTGCTTGATTGGTTAAGCTCCCTTATAGATTTTAGAGTTCAAAATAGGAGTATAATTACTTCTGGTCTCCGCTAGTGGTGATGGCCTCAGACTATGTCTGGGGAGGAAAGTCCGGACAGCAGCACAAAAGATGTCTCTTGAAAGAGAGAGACCGCGAGCCGTGAGGCGAGCGGGACAGTGAGAGCAACAGTGACGAACGGGGTAGGCGCCCGGTGCAACGACGCAAGTCTTCATGGCGTATACACTAGAGTGCCGCAAGGTATTTTAGAACTTGGCAATCCTCTCTGCTGCAACTGACGAACTTCACCTTAATGGACATGTGCCCTTTCATGGTGATAAAGCTGCAGGCATTAGAGAAATCATCACCCTCGCATTATTTGCTCGAAAGAGTGAAAAAATTTGAGAACAGAATCCGGCTTACACGGCGGGGACCGATAAAGTAGACTAGGCATTAGGTTTGGTGTATTCTATTTCTCATACTTAACCCTCTACAAAAAGGAGTGATATGAATCCAACTCTTGAATCATCTTCTCAACCTTGGTCACTGGGACTATTTTCAGCCTTTACTCAACTCTTGGACTACTTGCCGCAACTCTTTGGAGCGATCGTAATCTGGTTAGTTGGACTGGTGACAGCCAAAGTAGTTCGTAAAGTTGTAGTAGAAACATTATCCGCTCTCAAGCTCTCAGCGGCAATGGAAAAAACACCATTGGGTCTTTTTCTCAAAAATGCTGAGATTAAACAAAAAATTGAAGATATTTTGGGAAGCCTTGCTTATTGGTTGATACTACTTGTGTTCTCACATGCTGTTGTGTCACTTTTGGGTCTTGAGACGCTTACAGGAGTCTTCAATCGCATCTTTGATTACTTGCCACACGTCTTTGCTGCCATGATTATCTTCATTTTTGGTGTAGTTATGGCAGGAGTAGTAGAGAGCTTGGTCAAGGGATCTCTTCATGAAGCTGGGGGTGGACATACAGGTAGGTTTTTCTCCAAGGTTGCTAGCTACATGGTGATAACTATCTCTTTACTTGCTGGAGTAGCTGAACTAGGCATAGCCAGCGAGTTTATTAGGATGCTTTTCGCTGGTGTGGTCTTTGCTTTTGCATCAGGTCTGGGATTAGCCTTTGGTTTGGGGGGTCAGGACACGGTCAAAAAAATGATGATCAAGTGGTATGACAAATCTAAAGCTAAATAGAAAATACTTGCTGCCTATACTGTAATGCCTCTGCGATGTGGTTCTCTGTAATTTCATCGTTCTCAGCTAGGTCAGCTACTGTCCTAGCCACTTTTATTACCTTGTAGTAGCCTCTCACTGAGAGCTGCAACTTGGCACCAGCTTTTTTGAGAAGTGTGTCTGCTTTGAATGTTAAAGGGCAGAACTCCCCTATTTGTAGGTTGGATATGTTTGAGTTTGTGGTGTTTGGTGATGTTTTGTATCTCTGTTTTTGACGTAATCGAGCTTGAAGAACTTGGTTTAGAAGTACTTCAGATTCTGGTGCTTTTTTTTGGTTAGGTTGAATCAAGTCTAGAGGTACTTCACGAACCCTGATGCAGATATCGATCCTGTCGAGAAGGGGTCCAGAGAGTTTTTTTTGATAAGCAATCATAGTCATGGGACTACAACTGCAACGATGAATGAGCGATCCTGAGTGACCGCATGGACAAGGATTGGTGGCAGCTACTAAGGTGAAAGAGGCAGGGTATGAGGCGCTACCTATAGCTCTGGAGATAGTGATGGAACCAGTTTCCATAGGCTGTCTGAGTGACTCTAGGCATGATTTTGGAAACTCAAGTAACTCATCTAAGAATAGTACCCCTCTGTGAGCGAGTGATATTTCTCCCGGCTTGAGTTGAGCACCTCCTCCAATCAAGCCTACTTGTGAAGTGGTGTGATGAGGGCTGCGAAAGGGTCTGATTTTTATCAGTGACTGTGAAAGGCCCGCAATTGAGTAAATAGTAGTTACCTCTAAAGACTCCTGTTCCTCAAGTGGTGGGAGAATAGAAACTAGGGCTTGAGCCAACATGCTTTTTCCAGATCCAGGACTACCAGAAAGTAAGACGTTGTGGCCACCAGCTGCTGCCAGCACTAAAGCCCTTTTTGCATGTGACTGACCAGTGATGTCGGCAAAATCAATTGAAGCTGTCAATGATTTTTGAGCAGTGTATGGACTGGAAACATGTTTGGGAAGCGGTTTGTCCAAGCGGTCAAAGTCGAGGTATTCTTGGAGATGAGAGATAGGGTGAATGTCGATACCCGTAATGGTGTTGAGCTCCGCTTCATTATCGATGGGAACAACTACGCGAGCTATACCTTGTGATCTGGCAAAAATGACCAGAGGCAAGCAACCCCTTATGTGACTAACTTTTCCAGTCAGAGAAAGTTCGCCAAAAAACATTGTTTGTGAAGTGTCGCGTTTGAGCTCTCCATACATCTTTAAAACTCCCACAGCTATAGCCAAGTCAAAGCCAGATCCATGCTTAGGCACATCAGCTGGAGCTAGATTGACAACTGTTCGTTGGGGTCGAATGCGGATGGAGCAGTTTTGGATGGCTGAGGTTATTCTTTCCTTAGCTTCATCAACTGATTTGGAAGGTAGACCGATGACTATCAAGCAAGGTGTCCCACGACTGCCGTCTACCTCTACTACAATGGGTAGAGGTAGCAAGCCTACGACTGTAGCTGTTTTGACTGATGCCAACACAACTAGACTTGTATCACATGATTATTTAAAAAAGCGTAGAAAATAATTAACTGGGTAGAACAAGATACTTCTCCCAAACCAGCCGTTACATTCTTAACATGTACGATCAGTCATTATATTTGTGAATAGTATTTGAGTTGTGAAAAATCTATCAAGAACTACTCTATAAGAACTGCTTGTTCCACCAGTCTATGACAGTAGCCCCATTCATTGTCATACCAGGCTACAACTTTGACCAAATCACCATCAACTACCTGTGTCAGCGAGAGGTCAACAATAGCCGACTCGCTGCGGCCTACGATATCTCTTGAGACAAGTGGTTCTGATGTGACAGCAAGAACACCTTGCCATCTAGGTGTGAGAGCAGCTTGTGAGAAGCTGGCATTAACTTCTTTGACAGTAGTAGGTCGAGCGGTCACAAAAACCATATCACTTAGCGAACCAACAGGTGTGGGGACTCTTATTGCCAAGCCATCGAAAAGGCCTTTGAGTTCTGGAATCACTTCACTCACAGCTGTTGCAGCTCCTGTGGAAGTGGGCACAATGTTCTCTGCTGCGGCTCTTGACCTGCGCATGTCCTTATGTGAGTTGTCGTGGAGATTTTGATCATCTGTGTAGGAGTGAATCGTGGTCATCATAGCTTTTTTGACACCAAAGGTAGAGTGCATAATAGCTGCTACAGGTGCGACACAGTTGGTTGTGCAGGAGGCATTTGAGATGACAGAGCCACTTGGGGCATGACTGGAGACAGACCTGACATTGGTTGAGATCTCACCGCCCTTAGCAGGAGCAGAGATAATTACGTGCTGAGCACCAGACTGTAGATGAAGTGAAGCTTTTTCAAAGGATGTAAAAGCTCCAGTTGACTCGATGACAGTTTGAACTTGGTGAGCTCTCCAGGGAATTTTGCTGGGGTCTCTCTGAGCAGTAACCATAATCTTGCGGTCTCCAATGTAGAGCTCGCCCAAAACTGGATTTTGATCACTACAGTTTTTATTGCTTTGAAGTTGGGTGAAAGATATTTCGGCAGTAAATGGTCCATAATTTGAGTCGTACTTAAGTAAGTGTACCCAGTCGCCTATAGGCATTGATCCAGAGGTGTTGATGAGTTTGAGCTCTACGTGATCGCGATATTTTTGCCACCAGACTCTAAATGAGGTTCGACCGATGCGTCCAAAACCGTTGATGCCAAATGTTTTCATGACGTTTAGGATACACTTTCCGCAAAAGAAAGACAAAAGAAATTTTTTAATCTGTAGCTGCTCCACCAACCACCAACCTACCATATTTACACAATGGCCAACCATTGATAGATTGGAAGAGGCTGCTAAGGTTTAAGCTTAGACTCGTCTGCAGCTTCGATAGCTGGTAGTGATTTATGAGCTAGATAGTACAACAAAGCTCCTCCTCCACTACTTACATAGGAGAAAAGTTTTTTTTGCTCAGGGAGTAAGCTACTCACAGCAGCTTCAGTGTCTCCCCCACCCATGACTTTATAACCACCACACCTTTCTATTGCTGCTATAACACTTTTTGTGCCCTCTGCATGTTTACCATCCTCGTAGTAGCCCATTGGTCCATTCCAGACTAGTGTTTTGGCTTCGACAATGAATCTCTCAAACTGGAGCGCTGTGTCAGGTGAGATATCCAAGCCATCTTCTGTTAGTTTTCCAATGATCATTCGGCGCGACTTGATGCCTCTAGCTACTGCTTCTGAGGCTAGTTTTCCTCCTAAGAGAATGACCTCGACTTGGCTCTCCATTTTTTGAAGTAACTCTAACTTTGTGTCAACTTTTGCTCCACCAAGAACAAGAATAAAAGGCCTTTTAGCTGGATGTATAAGCTTATTCATCACTGTCATTTCTTCTTCAAAACGCAAGCCAAAAAGAGTAGGTAGGACTTTAGGCAAAGTAGTGATGGATGTATGACGTCGATGAGATGTGGCAAAAGCATCGTTGACGAAAAGATCGAATCCTTTGGCAAGCTCAGTAGCAAACTCCAGACTTTCTGTCTCTTCGCGTGGATCGAATCGCAGATTCTCTCGCACATCTAGCCACTCAGTGAGTTGATTGGAAGAACACTTGGCAAATGCTTTTTGTTCGCCAAGAAATATATACATTTTTTTGGCAATACTTTCTAAACTGTCAACTTTTGTAGAGAGATTGTGGTGACCATGATGAGCAATTACTGTGACGTGTGAAGCCTTGTTTTTCCAGAGGTAGGCAAGCGTAGGTAGGGCATCCTGCATTCTGGTTAGGTCAAACACTTTTTTGACAAGTGGTAGATCGAGATCTAAACGCAGTAGAACGCTTTTTCCTGATGGATTAAATGATGAGAGATAGTTCATAATTTTTTTTAGACAGCAACTGCTGAAGTTTTATAAAATAATCTATTTAGTTTGTTTGGAAGAAATATGATATTTAGCCAAACCATAGTAATTATTCAGCTTAATGAAGTTCTGTTTTGACATCATTGCTAACATAGGTACCGACATCTTCACCTCTGACAGCTTTCTGCAAATTGTCATGATCAAAGAGTTTGAAGACCATGACCGGCATGTTATTTTCTCGACACATGGCTATTGCGGCGGTGTCCATAACTTCTACACCAGTGCTGATGGCATCTGCAAAAGACAGAGTTTTGTATCTTTTGGCTTCTGGAAACTTGGCAGGATCTTTTTCGTAGATTCCGTTGACTTTAGTGGCTTTCATAAATACGTTACAGTGAAGCTCTAGAGCATGGAGTGCAGCTCCAGTGTCTGTAGTGACGTAAGGAACTCCGGTGCCTGCAGCAAGTATGACTACTCGACCTTTTTCCATGTGTCTGATAGCTTTACGTCGAATAAAACTTTCAGCTACGGCAGGCATTTGCAAGGCTGACTGAACTCTACTAGGCACGCCTACTTTCTCAAGCGCGTCTTGCAAGGCTAAGCCATTCATGACCGTAGCTAGCATACCCATGTAGTCAGCCGTTGCTCTCTCTATGCCATTTTTTGAGCCAGCTAGACCTCTAAAGATATTACCCCCACCGATCACAACAGCTACTTGTGCTCCCTCTGAGTGAGCTTCTTGGATGCGACGAGCAACTGTCAAAGCCGCTTGAGGATCTATACCGTACTCACGGTCTCCAAGGAGTGACTCTCCACCTACTTTTAGCATAATACGTGCAAAGCGAGGTTTTAACATAGTCATTCCCTTTCTTATTTAGTCCATGGAGCTACGAATTATTTATTATCTGTTCTTAAGTTGTTAATTTTTTCGAGCACTTGGTTCTCTACATGAAGCTCTTTTTTTTGATAGTTCACAAGTTTTTCTAAGATCACGGTTTGCTGAAGATTTATTTTTTCTACTTGATCTACTGTGTGTTTCATTAGCGTAATATGCTTACGCAGCTCTCGCTCGGCCCTATTGGCAGCAGCAGCTACAAGAAAGCCTATATACAGCTCTGCCAAAGTGGTGATGGTGTTGAGTGGAAAGTTCCAGGCATTGGAGGTAAACCATTCTGGTAGGAAGCCTCCCTGAATAAAGAGATTTTGTTGAGTGAATCCGAGGAAAAACCAGATGAAGACGGCTAGTATCCAGAAAATAATATTGGTAGGTGTGCCCATTCCAAAACTAACGGCATCAGCTAGTTTTAAAAATTTTTTATCTAAAGGTGAGAGATTTTTTTCAGGTGTGTCTAGACTCATGGGCGACTTTTTTATTAAATCCTGTGCAGTGAATATATATCATATTTACAAATATGCCATCTCAAAGATGAAATTTAGCTTTTAGCTTCAAAAATTTCCAGCGATAAGTTTCGAGGAAGCGATAGAGTGGGTAAAGTGAGTGATTGATAACCAAATCATAAGTACCTAGAAACTCCATCATGTCGCCACCATAGCCTTTTTTAAATCTGTGAAAGCCAAAAAAAGAATCACTTTCCTTGGCATCTGGCCCAAGACAGCCCCAAACATCAAAAAATTTACAGCCATTCTGTTTACCAAACTTGATCATTTCCCACATCATGAGGTTGCTGGGCATGGCTTCTCTACCTATCGTGCGTGAAGCTCCATAGGGATAGTACAGGACGTCATTGATGATGAACATCACCCAGGAAACTAGTGGCTTACCATCCAAGACAGCATGGAAAATTCTGATTATGCCACTTTTGCCCATGACTTGCCAGATATTTCTAAAGTACTCAGGAGTGTGAGCATAGAAACCTTGACGCGAGGTAGTCTCCTGCAGAATAGAGATGTACTCTTCCATTCCTTGTTCTGATGTGTCTTCAACAATCTGGACTCCCTTGCGGAAGGCTAGATTTACGTTGTAGCGAGTTTTACTGTTCAGTCGGGAAAACAGAGCATCCTCGTCACCGCTCAAATCAATAAAAAAAGTATGTTTGGCAAAGAATGGTCTTCCTGGCTCACAGCCATGGTCTCTGAGAAACTTGGAGATCTGTGCGTGCGCCGAAGGCTCCCCTACTTTGGCAGCTATATTTGGTTCAATTTTGACAAAAATAGCTTTGTGTTTTTTGGCTAGTTGGGTGAGGGTACTAAGTTGTTCTTCGTCCGGCATCATTCCTCTAGGAAAGTAGCCAATTGTGAAGCTAGTAAAAGGCAACTTATGAAAGAATACCTGATAAGCTTTTTTGAGAGTTTTTCCCTGAAAGAAACCAATCCGTTCTACAGTGTGTCCGCTTTTTTGGCGAAACTCTCCCCACTCCCAAGATTGGACGGGGTGAGTGATTATTTGGTTGTAGAGAACACGTTGAGACTCATCGATGGGTCGAATAAGCATAAGTTGCAGTACTGGAGCTCCAAAAATATGGGTAATCTCAGGCGAAAGTATACACTAATTTACTACTGCTCTATGAAGGTGGCGATATCTAGCTCGCCACTCAAGAGGTCATCAAGTACTCCTTCATCCAGTGGTACGTAGCGCCTAGAGTTACTTTGGGCTTGAACTTGGGCTTGAGATTGAGAATCAGACTTCTGGGACCTATTTTTATTTGCAGTACGGTTCGCAGTTCCTAGCTTAGAGTTATACCAGCTGGGAGAGTTTGCGCGTGAAGCAGCATAGCCAAAGTTGGAGTTTGTTTCATACAGGGTTGAGAGTTCTTTTGTGATTAATTTTTCTGGAATATCGCTCAAAAAACGGCTAGGAAGATTGGGGGTAATGCTTCCGTAAACCAGTCTTTTTCTAGCGTGAGAGAGATAAAGGTGGGTCTTAGCTCTGGTGATGCCTACATAACACAGCCGTCTTTCTTCCTCGAGTTGATCGTTATCTAGAAGTGACCTGGAGTGAGGTAACAAGCCTTCTTCCAGGCCTACCATAAAGACGATGGGAAACTCCAATCCTTTTGCAGAGTGAAGGCTCATCAAAGATACGACATTTTGGAGGTCCTTTTGAGGTGCGTCAGACATCTCTTCACTCTGGATCAAAGATACATTTTCTAAAAAGCTGGTAATTGAGTCAAATTGACTGGCCACGGCTAGGAGCTCAGATATGTTCTCTAGTCTACTGAGATCTTCACTATCGTGGGGGTCAAATCTTGCTTTGTACTTTGTTTGGTCGAGAATACTCTCTAAAGCAGGTGCAGGTGCAAGAGAGTTGGTTGGGACTTGATTGAGCTTTACCCAGGCAATAAAAGCTTCAAATTTTCTTTTGCCTATTTTGAGAACTCTCTCTTTTGCCAGCCGTTCATTTTCATTGAGACAGAGTCTTAAGTATGCCAAGAGATCCTTGATCTCTTTGCGGGCATAGAACTTTACTCCACCTACAATTCGATATGGAATGCCCTGACGTATGAAGGCTTCTTCAAAGGCTCTGGACTGAGCATTGGTGCGATAGAGAACAACCCTGTCACTGTAGTCGTACTCAAAATCTCGAGTCAAAATATACTGGGCGATTTTATTTGCCTCATCCTCACCACTACTTGCTTCGTAGAGAGTCAATGGTTCGTTCCCAGTTGATTCTGTCCAGAGGTTGAGAACGGGATGTGTGGTATTTTTAGAAATGACCTGAGTGGCTGCATCTAGTATAGTCTGAGTTGAGCGGTAGTTTTGTTCTAGACGATAGGTAGAGAGCGTAGGAAACTGGGTGGTCATCAACATCATGTTGCGGTAGTCAGCTCCTCTCCAGGCATAGATAGATTGTGAAAAATCGCCCACCACAAATAAATTATTTTGAGGCAAGCTGAGGAGCTTACTAAGTACATACTGGACTTTATTGGTGTCTTGATACTCGTCTATGAGGACATGGATAAACTGAGCTTGATACTGGTGTAAAACCTGTGGATAGTTCTGAAGTAGTTGGACAGTTTTTACTAGCAGATCATCGAAGTCTAGGGAGTGATTTTCATGTAGTTCATGTTGGTAGAGTGGATAGACTTTAGTCACAAAACTAGCAAACGCTCCTCTAGCAGTTTGAGAGTATTCATCAGGATGGAGTAACTCATTTTTAGCATCAGAGATAGCAGACTTGACAGCTCTTGGAATGAACTCCTTTTCATTCCAATTTTTTTGTTTGTAGAGGTTTTTAATAAGATCCAACTGATCATCACTATCCAGGATTATGAAGTTGGCTGGTATGCCCAGCAAATAGCCGTGTTTACGCAATATTTTGGCGCAGATTCTGTGAAAAGTACCAGCAAAAGGGAGAGATTGGTTGCTTAAATGAAGTAGTCGATCGGAAATCTCTTTAGCAGCTTTGTTGGTGAAGGTAACGAGTAGTAGACTCTCGGCTGGAATATTTCTTTCGGCCATTAGCCAAGCAGCTCTTGTAGTTAGAACTCTAGTCTTGCCGCTTCCTGCGCCTGCAAGGACCATAGCTGGGCCTGTCTCGTGAGTTATGGCTTGTTTTTGTTGCTCGTTGAGTCCGTCAAAGAGTAGTGATAATTTACTAGACATGTTTGTCATGTTAGCATACTCAAGATGAAGCACAGCAAAGTAGCAATTATTGGATCAGGTCCAAGTGGGTACACGGCTGGAGTCTACGCAGGTAGAGCTGCTCTTTCTCCTCTATTATTTGCTGGAGAAAGTAGCGGCGGTCAGCTGATGAACACCACGGTGATAGAGAACTATCCAGGATTTCCGGATGGTAAGGATGGTCCTGAGCTGATGATGGCCATGCGGTCTCAAGCGGAAAAATTTGGAACAGTGGTTCAAGATATTTTTATAACTGCAGTTGATCTGTCGTCTAGGCCATTTCGCTTGTGGAGCAACTTACCTGATGATTTTGATGTTAGAAAGTTTGGGGCTGAGATGAGTTCAGATGAGAGCTTGGCTCTGAGAAAAAACATCATGTCTCAGCTAGCCTCTTATACTGCTGATAGTTTGATTTTGGCTCTGGGAGCTACTTCAAAGATGCTAAATGTGGAGGGTGAGCAACAATTTCTAGGTCGAGGAGTTAGTACTTGTGCTGTTTGTGACGCAGCTTTTTTTAGAGAAAAAACCACTGTCGTGGTGGGTGCAGGTGATACGGCTTGTGAGGATACACTGGCACTGACTAAGTTTGCCAAAAGCGTTTTACTCTTGGTTAGAAGTGACAAGATGAGAGCTAGCAAAGTTATGCAAGAGAGGGTCAAGAATCATCCCAAAGTGAAAGTGAGGTACTGGTCGAGTATTTCCCAGATTATGGGCGAGGGTGTCGTTAAGCAAGTAGTTATTAAAAATACTCAAGATAATTCTCAAGAGACTTTGCAAGTGGATGGAGTTTTTATTGCCATTGGTCACTCCCCTATGACTCAGATTGTGTCTGGTCAGCTGGAGTTGGACTCACATCGCTTTATAGTGACACGTCAGAGTCCGTCGGCTCAGGGAGTGAAGATGGCGCAGACAGCTTTGAGTGATCTGGGTTTGGTTACTTTTCCGTCTATGACTTCTGTGGAAGGGGTTTTTGCAGCTGGTGACTGCGTAGATACTCGCTACTGGCAAGCCGTCACAGCAGCTGGCGCCGGCTGTATGGCTGCAATTGATGCTGAGAGATGGTTGGAGAATAGGTAGTTATAGTGATTATTAAGTGAGTCTAAAGTACTCAATCCCCCTTGCATTGTGCCAAAATTTGTGTATGGTGTTGTGTAAGTATTTTCAATATTTTTTAGTTTTCTTTTTGTAAGAAAGGATTTTATGTCTTTGCGTAAAGTTACTAAATCAGTTGCTGCTAGCAAATCACAGCAGTCCGCTAGAGTTTCCTCGGCCTCTTATCAACCACCTGCCGAGATTACTATGCCTCCAGTAGTTGCTCGTCACCCAAAGGCCGTTGATGTCTCTACTTATCCTTCATACGATGCAGGCTCACCATACTCTATCTACTCTTTGATCAAAGGTTTTGGTGACAATGCTGGTTTAGTTTTGATTGGTTTGTCTATCTTTATCCTTGGATTTTTGGCTGGTTCAATGTGGATGGAAAACACCTTGCTTAAGAAAGGTGTTGTTACCAACGGTGGCACTGCTGCAGCCCCAGCGGCGCCAGCCGCAGCGGCACCAGCTGCAGCTCAACAAGCTCCACCTGCTCCTGTGAAGGTTAGCTTGGACAAGATCAAAGAGCTTTTTAAGTCAGAAAATATCATGTTTGGTAAGAAAGATAGTAAAGTGCTGTTCGTCGAGTTCTCCGACCCAAGTTGTCCTTTCTGTCACGTAGCGTCTGGCAAGAATCCAGAGATCAATAAGCAGATGGGTGAGCGTTTTATGCTCAAGGCAGATGGTGGGACATACATAGCTCCTGTGGAAGAGATGAAGAAGCTCGTAGATAATGGTACTGCTGGCTATGTCTGGATGTACTCCAATGGCCATGGCAATGGTGAGCTGGCATCCCAAGCTCTTTACTGTGCTTATGAAAAAGGCAAGTTCTGGGAAGCACATGACTTACTGATGAACAATGAGGGTTATAAATTAGTAAATGACGTTGTTAAAAATGACAAAGCTCAGTCTGGCAAGATTGCAGATTTTCTAAAAGGAGCAGTTGACTCCAACTTCATGAAGAGCTGCTTGGAGGGTGGCAAGTACGCCGCCAGAATTACAGAAGATCAGGCTTTAGGTAGAACCTTGGGTGTCAATGGCACTCCAGGCTTCTTTATCAACGAGTCCAACTTCGCTGGAGCTTATAGTTATACAGATCTAGAAGCTACCGTTCAGGCAGCTTTGAAGTAAGTATTAAATTCTTGGAAAAGGCTTCACGCGAATTAACGGTGAAGCCTTTTTTAGTATGTGTTATCAAATTGAGATAAAGCGAGGTATAATCCTACCCGCTTTGTTTCTACTTTATGCCATCCTCCAAACACAAGCTTCCCGTTACTCTGCAGAAAGATCTTAAAGATCTCTTGGCGCAGTCTATATCTCGTGGTTTTGTGACACAAGAAGAGGTGCTAGAGGTAGTAGTCGAGCCAGAGCTCTATGTTGAGCATCTGGATGACTTTTACGATCAGATTTTAGAGAATAATATCGACATTTTCGAGTCTGTATCTGAGGAAGGTCCTGATGAGGTTTTGTCTGATATTCAGCGCGAGCTAGATGTCTTGACTTCACTTGACTCCAAGATTGGCACTGATCCAGTGCGTATGTATCTCAAGGAGATTGGCCGCATTCCCCTACTCAATCGCGAACAAGAGATCGATTTAGCTCAGCGTACAGAGGGTGGTGAGGCTTTGGCCAAAGAGAAATTAATTTCCTCAAACTTGCGTCTGGTAGTTTCTATAGCCAAAAAGTACATCGGTCGCGGTATGACTTTCTTGGACTTGATTCAAGAGGGTAATAAAGGTCTAATTCGCGCTGTCGAGAAGTATGACTGGACCAAAGGCTTCAAGTTTTCTACCTACGCTACTTGGTGGATTCGTCAGGCCATAACTCGCGCTATTGCTGACCAAGCTCGTACTATCCGCATCCCAGTCCACATGGTCGAGACGATCAATAAGCTCATGCGTACCAGTCGCAAGCTGATGCAAGACTTTGGTCGTGAGCCAACAGCTGAAGAAATTGGTGCAGCCATGGAGATCGAGCCGGATCGAGTGCGCGAGATCTTGAAGATTTCCCAGAAGACGACGTCTCTAGAGACACCCATCGGTGACGAAGAAGACACATTCTTGGGCGATTTTATAGCTGATGAGTCACAAGTCTCCCCTTATGAAGCAACTAGTCAGAAGATGCTTAAAGAGAACGTAGATGAGGTACTCAGTGCCCTCTCCGACCGCGAGGCTCGTGTTCTTCGCATGCGTTTTGGATTATCTGGCTCAAGGCCAATGACGCTCGAGGAAGTGGGCGCTAAGTTCAACGTCACACGCGAGCGTATTCGACAGATCGAGGCCAAGGCATTACGCAAACTGCGCCATCCTAGCAAACGCAAGAGACTGCAGGACTTTTTGGAGTAGGTTGGAGATAGCACTCTTTAATTTTTTTCACACGTGAGTTGGATTTTGAGCCTTGATGCTGTTAAAATACCTGGTGATTGAAGCCATTCCCTGGTAGCTCAACGGTAGAGCAGCTCGCTGTTAACGAGAAGGTTCTAGGTTCGAATCCTAGCCGGGGAGCCAAGCTGAACATGGTGCATATTTGAGCACCTCATCGAATGGATATTTAGCGATATATCGCACTATTTTGCCATCAAGACTTTGGTTCGAGAATACAAAATTGAGAATTATCCTTTTTTCTTCCATTATCGAACCACGAAAAATGTCAGCCATGCGTGCAGCTAGTTTTACCAGATGTGCAGTGCTGAGATAGTAGTCCTGCTGGAGCTTTTCAAGTTTCTTAATCTGCTGTTGAATACCTTGCTTGTCATCGTTAGAGCTTCGTTCAAATTCGAGGTATCTTTCTTCAGTAATGCTCCCACGAGCATAGTCCTTGTAGCCTTTTGTTAGGCCAGCTTCGACCTTTTTAAGCTCAGTCGATAGATGAGTGTATTGTTTATTGTAAAAGTCTTGATTTTGGGCGTGGTTTCCCTCGAGCTTCTGGGTAATTTTCTCAAGATCGCTTTGTGGAATTTTCATTTTACTAAATACATCAGCAAACTGATCATCAATTTTTTCTTGACTAATACTGATGACTCTATCATGCGCTCTGAAGTGGTTCGTGCAGTGATAGTATTTGTGCATCCGCACAGTACCGTCTTTTAGCTTCTTTTTCTTTGGATCTGGGGTTATTGCAGCTGAGCATTGATAGCAGCTTAATAAGCCTCGATAATCATGGTTTTTATTTTCGCCTTTAAGCTTCCTTCTTTTATTATCCCCAGACCTAGAAACTCTTACTTCTTGAGCTTTCTGGTAAATGTCATCAGGTATGACAAGTTCATATTTATGAGGTACGGTGCGATTAGAATGTTCAATAATACCTTCATAAAAGCGATTTACTATGATTTGCTGAATGCTGTTTTGAGGTAAATGAATGGCGAACTCATTTTTTACTTTGACGGAAATTTCTCGATATGAAAAATTTCCGCTTGCGTACCAGTCAAATATTTTTCTTAAAACTAAAGATTTTATTGGGTCTGGTTTAATCCATTTTGAATTATTTTCTCTCGTAAAGTTGATATAGCCAAATGGTGCACATCCTGGCATTTCACCATTATCAAGTTTGGTTTCAGCAGTATTGAAAGCATCTTCTTTAAGCCTGTTAATTGTCTGTTTTGCCACGAAAACTTTTAAATCCCATTCTTGTATATCTCTACCAACAGATTTTTTGTTTAAAACTAACCTGTCACTCACAAAGTGAAGTTCTTTTTCATGCTTTACTCTTAAATCATCCATTGCCACAGCATCTCTGAAATTTCTTGTTATTCGATCTACTCTAAAAGTAATAATTGCTGAAATATCACTTCTTTTTTTAACATAAGAAATCATTTCATCAAACTTTTTGCGAATTTTGCTATCGGCGCTTTCTTGAAAAACAAATTCATCACTTTCATTTACCTGAAAACCCATTCTTTCCGCATATTCTCTTAATTCGGGCAATTGAATCTTTTTTAAAGACAGACCTTCTTCTTCCTGTCTTTTTGTAGAGACTCGAGCTAATAGTACTGCTCTTTTCATATTTTTATTTGTATTTTCTTAAACTTTTTAGCAGTTACTGTTTTTGGGGTTGATCTCTCAACTTTTACTGCTTGGATATATGTTTATACATAGTAATCAAAGATTTCTTGACGTTCTATTTCAGAAAGTGAATATAAGTCACAAACTGAATCTTCAATTGATTTATCAATATTTTCAATCTCTTCTGACAAGCTAATACAGTCAAATTGATATTTATTAAAAAGTCCATTCAAGTCAGCATTTTCATTAATGTTCAGTTTGAGACCCGTCTCTTTAAGAAAATCTTTATAGTTAAGAGTCCAAAACAAGTTAAACTTTTGTTTTAGTTGAAGTTTTTCATGTTGAGAAAGCACTATTTCTATAAAACTGTGAGCAATTGAAGATCGCTTTTTAATTAGTTTTTCTATATCAATAGTTAAATCGCCAATTGTTTTTTGTTCTTTAGCATTAATACTTTTTATTGGCATCATAGAAAGATGCAATGGCTTTACTTCATATTCATTAAATACTGTATTAAAGTAGTAATCTAACGCTTTTGAGTTTAAAAGTGCGTATATATATCTTAGTTGATAACTATTGTTTGTAATTACAATATTTGAAAGTCTGTTGAGATTATAAAATTGATTTTCGTCATAGTAGCAAACGATTTTTCTTTTCATGCCCCTTCTGGTTCTTTGAACTAGAATCTTTTTATCTATAAAAATATTTTCTGGGGGTAGAGATCTGCCTAAATCACCATAGGATTTTACTAAATCTTTATCATAAATAACCCAGTCACCCTTCCAATTGAATGAATATCTAGATATATCTTTACCACTTAAAAGCTTGTGATATTTGTCATTCAGCTTATTTTTTGAAACGAGTTTGTCTTTTATGTACCCAGTGTTAATACCAACTGTGACATAAGATATTTCACCAAGTAAAATTGAATCTCTTTTAATTTTTTTTACAATTTCATGTCTTGAGCCAGTTAGGTATATATTAAATGTGCCTTCTTCATTGAATGTTTTCTTTAAATCAATTTCATATTCGTTTTGTGCAATATCAATACCCCTGTTTCTGTCAGTCTGAATTCTAATTAGTGTATTTTTAAATGCAGGATTTTTTGAAACAGTTAAGATTACACTTTCCACTACGACTCCCTCAAATATTTTCAAACCAAGATAGTAAATTTCTTTTACACAGTAGTTTTCTACTAAGTGTTTTCTTAACTTTTGATATGTTTTTGCAGAAAGGAATGTGTTTGGAATTATAAAACTACTTGTAGAGTAATTACTTGCTAGCTCTGATATCTTTTCAATAAATATCTTATACAAGTCAAAGTTCCCTTCAATTGAAGAGTACTTACTTAAAAAATAATCTTTTTCATCCTTACTTATTGCATTTCTATAAGTGTAGGGGGGATTTCCCACCACCACATCAAAACCACCATTATCAAAAACCTCTTTAAATTCTTCTTTCCAGTTGAAAGCTTTCGAGCCTGCTATTTTGGGGTCATCAATCAATGAGTTTCCTACTCTAATATTCTTGTCTAGATAGGTCAGCTTTTTACCCCTCTGAGCTGTTTTGAGCCAAAGCGAAAGCTGAGTTATACGGACGGATTCCTCGTTGAGGTCAACACCATAAATGTTGTTTCGGAGAATATCCTTATAGACCTGATCTTGGCTAAATAGGCCACCTACTAGTTCACCAACACGTCTATTTTCTTCTAGCAAGTAATCGAATACCTTAACTAGGAATGCACCACTTCCACAAGCAGGGTCAACGACTTTAACCGTATGTAGAAAATCTTGGTATTCTATTAGAGCTTTATTTTCTCGTTCTCGATAGCCTTTTTCGGTCTTTGCTTTGGTGAGCTCATACTTTTCAAAAATTCTTTCTTGATTTTCACTGAGGTACTTGCCAAGTGAGTTTTGAACGATGTAGTCAACAATGTATTCAGGGGTATAAAAAATACCGTCTTTCTTTCTCTTTGACTTGATACTCGCTTCATCTGGGTCTACTTTTTGTTTTATTTCTTCTAAGTCAGAGATGGATTGTTCGAAAACATGACCCAAAATATTAACTGTCAGTTCATTTTCGAAGTCATACCTGCCGAAGCTACTTAATGCCTTGAGTGCGCCATCAGATATAGTGAGTGAGTCTAGTTCGTGATCTTCATGAAATAATCCGCCGTTGTATCCTTCTGGTATTCCTAGCTTTTCACTGCCTGAGTCAACTGCTTTAAAGAATCCTTTTAATGTATCCCACACTGAAGAAAAGTTATTACTACTGTCTGACAGCATGAACACTTTATGCAGTGTGTTGTCGGGGAGTAATCCAGAATCTTCGCAGAAACTCACAAAAACAATCCGATCCAAGAGTTTTTGAGCCTTATCGGTCACAAAGTGGATATCACGTTTTGTTTTGTTGTTTTTCCAGATGTCCCGCATTAACTCTAATCGCAAATGACTATATTCGTTGTAAAAGTCTTTCGAGATCTTTTCTTGCTCAATGCGAATCTCAGAGAGTAGTTCTTCAGTTCTTGATTTGCCTCTGCCTGAAACGAAGTTTTCAGCACTCAGAAGTAATATGAATTTTTTGAGTTCAAAGTAGTCATTGGCTGGGTCACACAGTGATTTTAAGGTAAATTGCTCATAGTCGAGTTGATTGTCTTGAAATAGGCGAATCTCGTAAAAGTTAGTAGCAATAACAAATCGACAGTCTTTAAACAATGGCTTGTATTTAAATGCTTGCTGGATAGGTGTTAGGTTGCCCTCACGTTGCTGAGATCGTTCTAACGGTTTATTTACGTCTTTGATTTCCACGACTGCAAAGACACGTTGCTTCTTACCATCAAACCAGCCTAGGCCTGCGTCAGCCCGTTGGCCGCCCTTGTCTGGACTGAGTTGGGGGATGATAGTGTGGGGTTGAGATGGGTACTCGGTATAGCCCAAGACTTTCTTAAAAATATCATCATTAAAAGCTTGTTCGCATTGGCCTTCAGTTTTATTCAACAGGCTTCCGTCTAGATAGGCATTATGCCATTGTTGAATAATTGCCAGTTTTTTATCAAAGTCAGGAACCTTTAACTCAGCAATTTTTTGCTTGACAGTACTGCGTTTGAAAATGTTTGCCATATTGGTTACTTACTTTCAATAAATGCTTCTAAGACTTCTTTTTTGATTCGATACTGTCTGCCAACTCTCGAGGACTCTAGCTTTTTACTTTTGACCCACCTAAAAACAGTCATATATGAGACCTTAAGGAGCTGAGCAATTTCATGTAGTGTGTAAAAATCGTCTTTCATAGGTATTACTCTAGTTTACATTATTTAACATTAATTGTGGATAGTCTTTCAATCTTACAGTTTTAAATTCATTAACTGCTTTTATAAGTAAATCAATCTTATTATCTTTACGCTTATCAATTTTGATTGATTCATACTTGTCTTTGATGCGAAACCAGTGTTTTCCCCTTGGATCAAGTAGTAGCCTGGCAGTTCGTATATCATGTTCTGCCACGATCTCGTTAAAAGCTAAAAATTCAAGAATCATTCGAGGTTTTATGTGTGGATTATCTGCAATAAGATTGATTGCTCTCGTAGTAAATGAATCAGAATTTTTTTCTGACACAAGAGATAATGCTTGTTCAATATTTTTAAGTTGGCTTAAACATGCTCTTTTTGCAATATCTTCTGAAAATAAGTTTTTAAATGTTAAGTCTGGTAGCTTATACGGAATACCGATTTTGTTTAATTCGCTTTTGATCTTGTGTCTCCTGTTAAGCCGCAACTCTAAGCGTAGTACCTCAAATGGGTCTTTTTCACTTTTTTCAAGTAAGTCAAAGAGACCACTCTGTATAAATTTATCTTTTTCTACTGATCTTTTTGGGCTCAATTTTGCCTTTGCCAAGTCTTTGAGCTTGTCATAGAGTATGAATTCAAAAGTATTGCTGTGATATTTATAGCTGTGACCATTATTGCGAAAATCAGTTTGGTTAGCATCATAAATATTGTTGATGTCAGCTTTTTTAATTTCCTGAATATAACTCATTGGCAAACTATGGTCGGTGAGAATTACATTTTTACCATAATGAATAGCTGATACTTGAGCTTCTTCTAGTTCAAATCTCCCTACACCAACACCCATCTCATTTAGTAGAACTGACCCCTCCCCCATATATTAGACACACTGTCTGATGAGATAATTGATGACAGCA
>CAYUQY010000002.1:0-82067 GCA_964447075.1 uncultured Pseudomonadales bacterium
CTGTCATCAATTATCTCATCAGACAGTGTGTCTAATATATGGGGGAGGGGTCAAAGCTCAACCCGCTACGAACTGGCCTTTTAATTGCGAAAGATTGCGAGAGAAGTTGGAAAAAGTCGATTTTCCAGGCTAAAACGGCAAATCAACAAGTAACTTTTCAGCCTATTTTCATTGCGAGTGATTGCGAGAGAATAAAAAAAGGCTATCCAACCCTCAATTCGTGATATCATTTACTCAAAGCTTTTACATCAAAAAAATATGGAATCAACTCAATTTACTCCAGATGCTTCTATCCAAGAAACATCCTCCAGAATGTCAGAGCCTCAAAAAGGCCGAACAATCTACGATGCCTCAGTCTGGGAAGTCATGGCCAAAAACTTTTTATCTGGCTTATTCAATGGCCTTGGTCATGTAGCAGTTTACATAATCGCTATGTTCAGTATCTATATGATCTTTTTACAGATTGTCTGGCCCAAGATCGAGCCAATCCTCAAGTCGTACCAAGACACACTTAAGTCGATCCAAAATATGCAAGAGACGGCAGCTAAAGCGCCACAAAACTTACAAGATAAACTTCAACAGCTCTTGCCTTTTACCCAAGAAAACCAGCCACCTGAGTAACATCTAAGTTAAATATTGTTACGAAAGTGATTACTACTGGGATATATTCTTAGGTAGAAAAATTTATAAACTTCCCAGACCTTTCAGTCGAGAAGTTCCCGCTAAATTAAAACAATTTTTACTTCTTCAGCTCAAACTTTTTTTCCTTGTACGTCAGCTGATAGTTGACCACACAGCGTAACAAATAAAGATAATCAGAGAGGCGATTGATATATTGGAGCAAAGTGGGCGATAGAGAACACTCTTTGTTATGTCTCACCATCAACCTCTCACAACGACGACAGACGGTTCTAGTTATATCAAGATGTGCAGCCAACTCAGTGCCACCAGGAAGTAAGAACTTGGTGTGCCAATCTTCTTTCAGGGAGTTCTGAAGATTTTGACTGTGGAGCTCTAGATCCAGGAGAACAGCTTCAACCAACTTTGCCTTAGGAGACTTTGCTACCTCAGCTCCAACCACAAAGAGAGTATCTTGAATCTTGTAAATAAAATCCAAGTGAGAGCTTGATCTATCAGACCACTTAGCCGCCACCAGCCCCAGCCAGGAGTTGAGCTCATCCAGGGTTCCGATGACTTCAAAGAAATTAGAATCCTTAGCCAGTCTCTGCCCATTGGCCAAGGCCGACTCTCCGTTGTCACCGGTTTTGGTCGTGATCGAGATCATATGCTTGAGTATACTACCAGCAACTTGAAAATATCGATGATTCAAAACTAAACTGCAGCTACGATAGCTTGAAATCTATCAATCTTGAATGAGAGAACAATATGCTACTAAACCATTCCTCAGATCCTGTGGTGTTTGATCAACTCCAATCTCAATGGCATGTCTTACTAGAAAAGTCTTCTTGTCAATCTTTTTGCCTGTCTCCAGAGTTCTTCAAATCCTGGTGGGCATCACATCCAGGTCAGTTACTCTCACTACTCACGGTTGAAAATAATGGGGAGCTAGTTGGCATAGCGCCACTGATGATCTCCACTGAGCAATCTTCCAAAAAACTTAGTTTCATAGCAAACCACGAGCTGAGTGACTACTGTGACTTTCTAATAAATCCAAAGTATGCGACAGAAGTAATATCCCTACTTTGGGGTGGCATATGCGAGCTAAATTGGACTCACTGCGAATTAATCTCCATGCCAGAGAACTCACCCTTCAGACAGTTTCTTACTTCATCAGAAACAAAATTGAACTCAACTCCAAACACAGATTTATTGATCAAGCAACATCAACAGAACGTCTGTCCCATCATCTCACTTCCATCCACTTGGGAGCAGTACTTATCTCAAGTAGGCCGTAAACAACGTCATGAAATAAAACGTAAATGGAAAAACCTTGAAACCACTTCAAACTGTAAGTTTCAAGTTTTGTCTGAAAGTATCGAACCAAAAGATACTGCAGATTTTATTCGACTCCACAAGCTTTCAAGCGAGCAAAAAAACGAGTTTTGGAGCGATCAAAATACGGCCTTTTTTAATACATTGCTTTCTCAGAAAAACACTTACTCCACAACCATTCTCTCTTTCCTGACAATAGATGACGAACGAGTAGCAGCTACGCTTGGGTTTTCAAGTAACACCACCTACTATCTCTACAACTCCGGCATAAATCCCAATTTTTATCCATTGAGTGTCGGCACTATCTTGACAGCCTTTACTATTAAGTCGGCGATAGAGTCAGGTCTCAAGTTTTATGATTTTTTAAGAGGCACTGAAGAGTATAAGTATAGATTTGGAGCTATTGATAGACCTATTTTTGATTTAAAAATATCTAGATGATTTATTTTCTATAGTCTTAAAGTAACTAAGTATCGTTTTTCAGTCGAACAAGCCCTGACACTTCATTTGTGAAAACATTATTCAGCCAGCTGATTGCACAACTTCTTTGAACAGTGTTTAAAAACTCCCACCCTTGTGAGAAACTGCTGAGCTTTTTCGCTGTACTTAACCAGCTCAAACAACTCATAGTGGGGTTTCTCTTCAATAACTTTCTTGTCGATCGGCGTAGTATCTTGTGAGGCATGAGTAGCTAGCACCTTGAGCTTGAGCTCGCGATGCGTAGAAACATCCACCACATGAGTGATCGGTAACTCGCGAGCGATAATGTACGGCCACTTAGATTTTTTGACTCTCACGTGAGACAAGAGCAGACCCTCAGGTCGATGCGAAGAACTCTCGAATGCTAAAGTAGTGGCGATAGAGACCCCGACGTGATCTAAGTGAAAGTACCACCCTGAATGGTCAAATGTAACCACAAACTCTGGACGATGCTCATCTATCAGATTCTTAATTTTGTCACGCAGAACACCCCAAACCTGAGCATTAGTGATAGCTCCATCTTCGAACTCCCATATCAAAAGCTCGTGAACACCAAGGAACTGCGCAGCATGTTTCAGTTCTTGGCGACGCAGGTCTGCCAAAGTTCCTTCGCGAGCTAAAGCCTCCATTGCTTGAGGTAAGACCTCTCCAGCACTCCCATCTGTAGCACTCACTAAGACAATTTTATGACCAGCCTCAACAAGTAGCTTGATAGTACCTGCACAAGAAATACTCTCGTCATCAGGGTGGGCAAATATAAAGAGAAAGGTCATGACTTTAATCGCTCTCCTAAAGTATATATTTTAAAAAACAAAAAACTCAGAACTTTATTCCACCGCCACCCTTTTGCCACTTAACTGCTTGAAGTAGTGGAGCATAAGCGTCATCTTCGAGACTAACTTGCAGCTTGGACAGCTCCTCATCGCTAGGCTCATGATTCTGAAAAACAATAGCTGGAATATCTGAAAGAACAGCTATTGGTGTCGACTCGTCACCTTCACCAGTCACAAAAGTACCAGCAGCAGCCAGCGACTGAACCACGCTTACCTGCTCCATGACCATAACTCTGCCAAATAAATCTGGCTTATCAATATAACTCTTGAGAGGCTCAAAACCACAGTAGGCTACAGCAGCGCCCACGACACCCCAAGTCAGAGGTCTGCTAGTGCTGTCTGTCATGATCACTCCCACATTCTCGAGATGATAGTGATCACGCAAAAATCTCCAAACTGAGTTAACAGCTTCCTGAGGCTCACTAGGCCAGAGAATGTACTGATTATCAGCATTAGACTCATCGATACCAGCACTGACAAACATGACTGATCGCTTGATAGTGTGCATCAGCTGATACTTAGAAAACTCGGCATCAAGATATAAATCCGCCTCTTTCTTGACTAGCTCAAACTTCTCTGACTTCTCACCAGTGACTTTGGGCACAAATCTACCCTCGCAGGTTGCAAAAATCTTCGAAGCTATGGTCAAGACACAGTTTTCAGCCAAGGCTGGAATACTTGAGGAAATTACCTCATTTAAAGTATCGTGAGACCTAACTATTGGAGTCTTGATAGCAGTTATTTTCATCTACGACTGATTGTAACACCGCCCATTCCTCTTGGTATACTTCACGCTATGAAGTTTTCCCTCCAGTCACCTTACAAGCCAGCAGGTGACCAACCACAGGCTATTAAAGAGCTACTCGACCAGTTCAAAGCCAACAAGCAACGCCAGACTCTTCTAGGTGTCACAGGCTCTGGTAAAACTTTTACTATGGCCAATGTCATCCAACAACTCAATCTACCCACACTCATTATTGCTCACAACAAAACTCTAGCCGGACAACTCTATCAAGAATTTAGAGATTTTTTTCCAGAAAATGCCGTCAGTTACTTCGTCTCGTACTACGACTACTATCAGCCAGAAGCATACATTCCTTCATCTGACACCTACATAGAAAAAGAGGCAACTATCAATGATGAAATAGACAAGCTGCGCTTGGCCTCCACCACAAATTTACTCACAAGAGAGGACTGCATTGTCGTAGCCTCAGTCTCTTGTATTTACAATCTTGGCTCACCAGTAGAGTACGGCAAAAATACGCTCGAAATTATGGAAGGAGAAATTATCGCGCGTGAAACTCTTCTTCTTCAACTATCCAATCTCCAGTATCAAAGGTCAGATAACGACCTACTTCGCGGGACTTATAGATTGCGAGGCGACACCATCCAGCTCTGGCCAGCATACCTTGATACAGCCATCAATATTGAAACTCTTGAAAATAAAATAATCACTATCAAAAACATAGATCCAATCTCTGGTTCACCAATTCAGATTAAATCTCAGCCACAACCAAGCGGACCACTCAGTACTCCCAATCAATACTTAACATCCCCCAACTACTCAACTGAAACTCCCAAATCTAGACGTCAGATAATTTATCCTGCCAAGCACTACACTACCAATCCGATAACCCAAGATCAAGCAATCGCAGACATTGAATCTGATCTACAAAAACGCTTAATTGAGCTGCGACAAACTGGAAAAATTGTTGAGGCATATCGTCTAGAACAAAAAGTCAACTACGATCTAGACATGATACGTGAGGTAGGCTTTGTGAACGGCATTGAAAACTACTCACGCTACTTTGATGGACGCCAACCAGGACAACCACCCTTTACACTTTTAGATTACTTCAAAGAAAATGCCAAAATATTTCACAAACCTGATTTTCTCACCATAGTTGATGAAAGCCACATGACCATGCCCCAAGTAGGCGGCATGTATCATGGCGATCAATCTCGCAAACAGACTCTCATCGAGTATGGCTTCCGCTTGCCCTCCGCTATCGACAATCGGCCACTTACCAGTACAGAGTTCCTGAACCGCATGAACAAAATGCTGTTCGTCTCGGCTACGCCTGCACCCTGGGAAGTCTCACAATCTGGCAACCAAGTAGTCGAACAGCTCATTAGACCTACAGGCCTTGTCGACCCCACCATAGATCTTCGTCCCATCACAGCTCAGATAGAGGATCTTATCCTTGAGATCATTAAGAGGAAAAAGTCAGGCCAAAGAGCTCTAGTAACAACTCTTACCAAAAAAATGGCAGAGAGTCTCACTGAGTATCTCAACGATCGACAAAAAATTGACCAACTCCTCATAAATGCTAAACAAAAAAATGATGCCTACGCAGCTGGAGATAATCCAGAAACTTTGATCCAGTCAGGCCTCAACTTTCCTATAGATGAAATGCCTATAGATAAGATTGATCCTAGTTACTTCACTCACTCATTCTTAGATAGCAGTTTATTTGAGAAAAACAACACAAATAGCGAGATGTTGCCAGATGAAAACTATCCAAAAGTTATGTACCTTCACTCTGACATCGAGACTCTAGAGCGAGCAGACATCCTCGCTGATCTTCGACAAGGAGTCTATGACGTGGTCGTGGGCATCAACCTCCTAAGAGAAGGTCTTGACCTACCCGAAGTCACGCTTGTAGCAATCCTAGATGCTGATAAGGAAGGCTTCTTGCGCTCATCGACGAGCTTGGTCCAAACCATTGGCAGAGCTGCCAGGCACGAATCAGGTCACGTGATACTTTATGCCGATCGCCTGACAAAGTCGATGCAGAAGGCGATAGGAGAGACTCAAAGAAGAAGAACTAAGCAGCTAGAGCACAACAAGCTCAACCAAATTTCTCCTCAAACTATTTTTAAACCAATTCGCAAGCGAATGGTAGCTGCCAACAAAACTGGAGCTTCGCGACTTGGCGCTAAAGATATAGATCCAAGAACCATCAAGCAAGAACAGTTTATGATCTCATTGGGAAAAGGTAGGGAAATTGATATCACAGCCATTGATCCAGAGTCTTTTACCCCAGCAGACCGCAAAAGAATTCACTTAAGCTTGCGACGCAAGATGAGACTAGCTGCTCAAGATATGGATTTCGAACTAGCAGCTGCACTGCGAGATGCTGCCAAGAAAATTGATCTATAGAATCTTCATCAATAAATCTAGTTGGCGGCCTTGATGGCTTTTTCGATCATCTGCTCATACTTAGCCTCACCTACAAAACCTATCTCTCTAGAAATTTCTTTGCCTCGCACCATAGTGATCACAGTTGGAATGCTCATAACTCCATATGAAGATGAAATATCGTGCAGCGCGTCGACATCAACTTTAACCACGGTCAGCTTGGCTGCGTGTTTGATTGCCAATTTTTCTAGAACAGGAGCTGCCATTTTACATGGTCCGCACCAATCAGCATAGAAATCAACCATTAGTGGCATGTCTCCTTTGACCAAAGCTTCAAACTGTACAGCTTGTGATGAAGCTGTGAGATGGACTGCCCCTAAAGTAGAATTTTTTCCTGTCATAAATCGATCCTCCAAATTTTATAAAATTAAAAGTAGTCTCACATCACTTAGGATCTGTCATTCTAGTCAGGGTCTACTCAAAAATCTAGAGACAAAGCACTCTTCTGAGTGAAGCTTGGCCAGTTGCTAAACAGATCCCTAAGAAGTCTTTTTTTTATCTCTGGAGGATTTATCATTAGCTGATCTATTTTACTAAGGCTAACCCACTCTGGCTGATACCAATTTTCTGAGACAAGCATTATCTCTTTCTCTGGTGAGTTCCCCAAGGTAGGCTCACCACCTTGACTACTCCCCAAAAAATAGTAGTTGGAGTAGAAAAGAGTTTCACCATGATAAAAATCATCCTGGTAAATTAGTCTTGTCACCTCAACTTTAAGTGACGTTTCCTCCATCAGCTCTCTGACCATAGCTACTTCTGGAGTCTCGCCAGGCTCTATGCCACCACCTGGAATCACCCAGTACTCTTTACCTAATTTATGCCTATGCATCAATAATATTTGATTTTCTTCCACAACAATTCCTGCAGACCGACTTCTACCTGAATTTGCCCTTTGGAGTGATAAATGAGTCATTGATACTTAATCTTACACTTAATTTTTACTCAATATTGTCTGAACAACACATTCGCAACAAAGTTCAGTCAGTCACTCTGTTTCGTGAAAAAAATATCTTCACCTAAGCTTGACAATCAGCTCTAAAAGTTCTTCTTGGCGAAATTTATCCTTCTCTGATTTCTGATCGTCTTGAATTTTTTCCAATCTTTCTAGCTCAAGACTCAAAGAAGCAACTTGTCTTAGCTTGATCAAGTCAGAGTAGCTCTCAATCATCTTAGACCATTCTTTGGAGTGATCCATCTTCACTGCCAGACGCATGGCCTCAGGTTGGAGAAATATTTCAGTTACAAATTTCTGCATATCATCAGGTAAACGTTGGCTCCAAGCTTTAAGCTCAAAGCCACCTGATGTCTTCAGAAGACTCTCCAAAATATACTTCACAGACAAGTTTACTGATCCCAACTTAGCAACTTGGGCAGCTTTTTCTAGGATCAGGTTACTTTCACTGTGGAGTATCAAAAAAAGAGCAAATTTTTCCAGTCTCTCTAGGCGAGAGGAGCTTTGAGCTACCTCAACTTCTGGAGTAGGGGGGACATTTTTCAGCGTAGGAGATTTAAGAAGTTTGCCTGCAGCTAATAAATTATTGATGTCAGCTAAGATTATTTTCTCCTTAACTTCAAGCTTTTTTGAGATATATCCGAGATAATGCGACCTCTCGATTTCGTGTGTCATCAAGCCAAACAACGGCGCAACCTCGTTGACAATTTTTTTCTTGCCTTCTGCTGTTTGAGTGTCCCATGACTTCACAGCTACATCTATCAAAAATTCAAATGCGCTTACCGCAGACTGAACAGCTTTACGCCACTCACTTGGATTAGAAATTGCCAACTCTCCAGGATCTTTGGCCTTCAGGACAGTAGGTAAAACTATGACTCTTATCTCTACACCTTCGCCTCTAGCTAACCCTATAGCTCGACGGCAGGCAGCTACTCCCGCGGAGTCACTGTCAAAAGAAAGCAAGACAGTAGCTACTGTCCTTCGCAGAAGCTTGATGTGGTCTAGAGTGAGGGCAGATCCTTTCACACCCACCACATTATTCACATGTGCTTGCGACGAAGCAATCACGTCGAACTCGCCCTCTACAACCACTGCTTCCTTAGAGTTGCGTATGTTGTGGAATAGCTGAGAGTAGCCGTACAACAGTTGAGACTTGTGATAAACAGTAGTCTCAGGAGAGTTGATGTACTTGGCAGTTTTTTCGGCCTCGTCAAGAGTTCTGCCTGAAAAACCCACAATACGCCCACGACTGTCAGTCAGTGGAAACATAACTCTACCCCTAAAACGATCGTAGTAGCGTCCACCACTGCTTTGAACTACTAGACCTGCAGCAAGCAAGTCTGAAATCAGATACTTTTTTTTATCACAAAGATAAGTGATCAAACCATCCCAGCTTGGGAGTGAGTATCCTAGTTGGAAAACCTTGATAGATTCGTGGCTCACTCTACGATTTTCCAGATACTCCCTAGCTACCTGACCCACAGGATGTTTGACGAGAAGGTGGTGGTAGTACTCAGCCGAGAGATGAAGAATTTCTAAAACTACCTCTCGTTGCTTATCATCACTATTTGCATGATGGTCTTGAAGCTGAATGCCGGATTTTTGAGCTAGAGTCTTAAGACTTTCATAAAAAGTTAAGCCTTCTATTTTTTCCAAAAAAGTAAAAACATCTCCACTCTCACTACAACCAAAACATCGATACCTCTGTAGAGACTCATTGACGTAAAAAGAAGGAGATTTTTCTGAGTGAAATGGGCAAAGCGCTCGCCAATTAGTCCCAGCTCTAACCAATGAGATGCGCTCACCAATCAGCTGAACAATGTCTGTAGCAGCCTTGACTTCCTGAACTTGATTCATGCCCATAGTTTACACCACCCCGCGTAGCATCATGGCATCTATCACTCTCTTCACGGCAGTCAAGTAAACAGCCGTTCGCCCATCAGTCTTAGACTTTTGTTTCACACCCCACATGAGGGATGCTGCTTGTTCCATCAGTGGCTTGAGCTTGGAGAGTACTTCTTGTTTACTCCATGTTTGACCAGATAGGTTCTGCACCCACTCGAAGTAGGAAGTAGTCACACCTCCAGCATTGGCTAAAATATCTGGAATCAGCTCAATACCTCTCTCAAATAAAACTCGATCGCCTTGAACCGTGGTGGGACCGTTTGCCATCTCGATAACCAGCTTGGCTTTTATTTTCTTAGCCACATCTTCATCAATCACTCCTTCGAGTGCAGCTGGTACTAAGACATCAACTGGTAAGAGCAACAGCTCTGCATTACTAATCTTTTTACCAATGTTTGTCGCAGAGAGTGAGCCTTTTAGTTTTTTTTCTGTGAGAACTTTGTCAGGATCTAAACCATTTGGATCGTAGATGCCGCCTTTAGAGTCAGACACAGCTACTACCTTATAACCTAGCCTGGTAGCATGAACAGCAAACCAATAACCTACATTGCCGAAACCTTGAACTGCAATCGACACCTCGTCAGTTTTTGCAAAACCAAGCTGGCTTTGTAAGGCTGATAAAACATAGACGCCACCCAAGCCAGTCGCCTCATCTCTACCCTGTGATCCACCTAAGAGCAGAGGTTTGCCTGTAAAAGTAGCAAGGGGATTGACACTGATTACTCCACCTTTTTTGCGCGCCAGCAACTCCCACTCATCTACCATCCAAGCCATAATTTGACCCGTAGTGTTTACATCTGGTGCAGGCACATCTGTCCAGGGTCCAATTGACTCACCGATTAAACCAACATAAGCTCTACTTAATCTCTGCAGCTCAGCTTGTGAAAGTTGCTTAGGATCCACGACTAGCCCACCTTTAGCTCCACCATAAGGAATACCAGTGACAGCACATTTCCAAGTCATCCACATCGAAAGTGCCATAACTTCATCCTTAGAGACATCCTGATGAAAGCGTATGCCACCTTTGTAAGGACCACGAGCGCAGTTGTGTTGAGAGCGAAAAGCTTTAAACTTTTGCTTTTTACCAGAATCTAGCACAATCTCAAGCTCTCCTTCTATTACTCTGTCTGGCTTTGCCAAAATGGCTAAAGCCTTCGTGACCCTACTCCTCTCTGATTCTGCAAAAAGCTGTAGTAGCTTCGTCGTCACCCCCTCTAGTTGAGTAGTTGCTTGAGCAAACGCAGATAGTGACATTTTTTCTCCTTTTGCTTGATATATAAATCCTATCGGTTGATAATCCTCAGATGTAGTTTCTTGCCCTAGCGGCATGCTTCAACTCCTGAGACACGTGCTGAGTTTGAATGTACTCCCAAAAACAGTAACTGAACAGTGCTATAATGAGGACATATTTAAGTACGTCCCAGCACAACTGGTTTTGGTAAAGAAATAATTGAGTAAATGCCTTCCTGCAGCAGCAGGAGTGTCACTAGAAGTTCAAGGTCAAATTTCAGGAATCAAAAGCCTCCGTTGAAATTTGAAATTTGACATTTTTTGAGCTTCTACATCTTCCCAAATTATACTTTGCTAAATATAGATCCAACCTTCTGATGGGACAAGAAAGGTCTCGTATGTCATACCCAAGCTATGGCAAGACATTTAAAAAAGATATCAAGGTGGGAGACAAGCTCATCTCTCTAGAGGTGGGTAGAGTAGCAGAACAGGCTAGTGCAGCAGTCCTCGCCACTTGTGGCGAGACAGTGGTTATGGCTACTATTGCCTTAGGTAGAAAAGTTAACTTAGGTTACTTCCCACTTTCAGTCGAGTTTATCGAAAAACTTTTTGCTGGTGGAGTCATCAAAGGCTCTCGTTGGGTCAAGAGAGATGGTCGACCCACTGATGATGCTATCCTCAAAGCTAGAGTTATAGATCGAACACTTCGACCTCTCTTTCCAGAGGGCATGACTCACGAAGTTCAGGTTGTTTTAACAGTCTTGTCGACAGATAAAGAAAACGATGCGGACATGATTGGCCTGATCGCTGCCTCAGCAGGTCTAGCAATCTCTGAAATTCCCTTCGATGGACCGATAGCAGGACTACGCGTGGGTTACAGCAAATCCTCATCTGAGTACATCATCAACCCTACCAACACTCAGCGCGCCAAGCTTGATATGGATCTAATAGTCTCTGGTACAGGTGAGGCCATCGTGATGGTTGAGTCAGGCGCCAACGAAATTCCAGAAGAAGTCGTTTTAACAGCATTTGAGATGGCTCAGAAAGAGTTTGCTCGTATCTGTGCCGATATAGTGTCAATCGCCAAAGAAATAGGTAAGCCAAAGGCAGATATTCTGCCCAAGGTTGTACTCAATCCTGAGCTTGATCAACTACATGAATCCCTCTCCAAAAAATATAAAAAAGAAATTGTAGAGATGGTGAACAAAGAAGGAAGACTTGAAAAAACTGGATTAGATACTCTAGTAGAAAAAATTCAAACCGAAGCCATGGAAGCAGAGAAAGATCTAGAGACCAAATCTCTGATGTGTGATGCAAGCAAAGTTTCTCAGGTCTTTCACGAGCTAATGAAGCTCGAAACTCGTCGCATGATCATCCAAGATTCTCTACGTCCAGACGGTCGCAAGCTTGAGGAAATTAGACCAATCTGGTGTGAAATAGATCTTTTACCACGCACTCATGGCTCTGCCATGTTTAAACGTGGTGCCACTCAAGTTATCTCTGTCACCACTCTTGGCTCACCTTCTCTTGGACAGATGATTGAAGACATGACCGGTGAAGAAGTTCGCCACTACATTCACCACTACAACATGCCCCCTTATGCCTCAGGTGAAGCAGGTCGTATCGGCTACCCAAAAAGACGTGAGATAGGTCATGGTGCGCTCGCTTCGCGAGCGCTTCTCCCAATGCTCCCAGCGCAGGATGACTTTCCATACACCATTCATGTCGTCTCTGAAGTTGTTAGCTCCAATGGCTCCACCTCACAAGCCTCAGTCTGTGGCTCCACTATGTCTCTCATGGCAGCCGGAGTCCCACTCAAGGCTCCAGTAGCTGGAATCGCCATGGGCTTGATCACAGATGGAAAAGGCAAGTACGCAATTCTCTCGGACATTCAAGGACTTGAAGACCACATCGGTGACATGGACTTCAAAGTAGCCGGAACCAAGAATGGCATTACAGCTCTTCAGATGGACATCAAAATCAAAGGAATCCCAAATGACGTGATGGCTAAGGCTCTCACTCACGCCCTGACCGGCAGACTTCATATTTTGGGCGAGATGCTCAAGTGTATCTCAGAACCAAAAGCTGAGTTATCACAGTATGCTCCTAAGATAAAGCAAATAGTCATCCCTGCCAGCAAAATAGGTGAGCTAATAGGTCCAGGAGGCAAAATGATCAGAAGCATCATTGAAGACTCTGGTGCTCAGATTGATGTGGAAGAAGATGAAGCTACCGATACCGGTAGAGTCAACATCTCTTCCCCTGACCAAGCAGCTATAGACAAAGCTTTCGCAATAATTTCAGACATGATGAGAGAAATAAAAGTTGGCGATGAGTTTGATGGAAAAGTTGTCCGAATAGAAAGTTATGGTGCCTTCGTCAACATCGTACCTAACAAGGATGGCCTAGTGCATGTTTCAGCCATGTCAACTGAGTACGTCAACGATGCCAGTGAGATCGTCAAGATGGGAGAAGTAGTCCACGTCAGAGTTAGCGATTTCCAAGATGACGGTAAGATCAAGCTAACCATGCTAACTCCTGAGCAAGAAGTCGAAGCAGCAGCCAAGAGAGGTTCTAGTTCTGGCGGTAGAGGAGGCGGAGGTTTTGGAGGAGGCTCAAGAGGTGGCTTTAGCGGAGGGAGAAGAGATGATGGAGGAAGCCGAGATGGCGGAGGAAGAGCTCCTTTCCGACCAGGTGGACGAAGATAAATGCCAGGGCAAAAAAATACCCACTGAGCTTGAGATTCTAGATTGATAAGGTCAGGCAATTTTTCACCATTGCCGTAAGTGCCTCTTATCACTCACAATGAGTGTATGACTCTGTCATCTATCCAAACTCAATCTGGTCGCTACTGCATTGCTCCATTTGATCATAGGGCATCCCTAGCCAAGCTCTTGCAGATTGATGAGAAAAAGCCTGAAAGTAAGCAACTACTGTCGCAGGTCAAGTCTCTTTTCATGCAAGCTTTCTCACCCCTTTGTTCTGGGGTTCTGGTAGATCCAGTCTATGGTTTTGAGAGCATTGACTACAAAGCTCAAAGCTGTGGCCTAATCCTGACACTTGAAGACTCAGGCTACTCCGGAAGTGAGTCTGCTGTTCCCAATATTATTCCTAACTGGAGTGTCCACAGTGTCAAAGAAAACTATGCTGTCGCCAAACTCTTGATATTCTTTCATCCTGATGAGCCTAACGCTGTCCAGAAGAAAAAAATGGTGATGGAGCTCCACTCATCCTGCCAATATGAAGGTATCTCCTTCATGCTTGAGCCAATTGTTTACAATCCTTTCTCAAAAGATGAGCTTCAGTTGCCTGATTTTCAAGAAATTCAGATCCAAACTATTCGAGAGTTTCGTAGTAGTTGCGACATCATCAAAATTCAGTATCCTGGAGATTCTCTGGCTTGTGCCACAGTTACCTCTGAGCTTGATATTCCATGGATTTTATTATCCAGAGGTACGCAGTATGAGCAGTTTCGAGATGCGCTTAAAGATAGCATGGACAACGGTTGCTCTGGTTTCGCCGCTGGAAGAACTATTTGGCAAGAGATTGGTCAGTTCCAGCTAAGTCAAGGCGGACCAAACATAGCAGCCATTCAGCAGTTCTTGATGACGACCGGAGTAGAGAGATTGAAGGAAATAATTGAAATCATTGACTCTACCTGATAGAGTGACAGTAACTCCACAAAGGCAACTATGCACACACTCCCCAATCTTTCTTACTCACTCGATGCTCTTGAGCCATACATCGATGAAGCTACCATGCAGCTCCACTACTCCAAACATCACCAAACATACGTGGATAAATTAAATGCTGCTTTAGCCAGCCACCCAGAGCTGCAGTCCAAAACTGCAGAAGAACTTCTTGCTCAAATAGGTTCTCTGCCATCAGAGCTTAAAACAGCGGTCACCAACCACGCAGGAGGTCACGCCAATCACACTCTTTTTTGGAGCACCCTCTCACCACAAAAGTCCTCACCTTCGGCGAACTTTAACTCTCAACTCACTTCTACATTTGGCTCGTTTGAAAAATTTCAAGAACTTCTCACCAACACGGCCCTCAATCACTTCGGATCAGGCTGGGCCTGGCTAGTGTATACGCCAAACAAAAAACTAGAACTATGCTCCACACCAAATCAAAACTCCCCCCTCATGGATGGCAAGACGCCTCTCATGGGAATAGATGTCTGGGAACATGCTTACTATCTAAAGTATCAAAACAAAAGACCTGATTATGTCAAGGCACTCTGGTCTATTTTTGACTGGCCAAGCATCGAAGAGAGGCTCGGGAAGCTCTAATGTTGCAAGTTTTTTTTGATATCGAGACCAAACAAATTTTTGAGGAGGTTGGAGGTTACTTTCCAGATAAATTGGGTATTTCTTATGTGGGCGTTTGCGTTAGAGACGGGAGTGCTGGAGCAGGGGACATGACTGGTTTTTTTGAGCATCAGTTGGATGCTCTGTTTGAGCTTCTAGAGCAAGCCGATGTCATTATCGGCTTCAATAGTGACAACTTTGACTTACCTGCTCTCGCACCTCACTATCGAGGTAAAATTGACAAGCTTCCATCCCTAGATCTTATGGCGCGGATCAAAAAGAGCTGCGGTCATCGCATCGGACTAGATGCTGTTGCAAAAGATACTCTAGGAACTAGTAAAAATGGATCTGGATTGGACGCCGTAAAGTACTACAAATCAGGCCAACTTGATCTACTCGCCAAGTACTGTCAACAAGATGTAAAAGTCACGCGCGATCTCTATGATTTTGGTTTAAAAAATGGCAAAGTACGTTTCAAGAATAAATGGCAGCGTGTAGTTGAGTGTCAAGTAGACTTCAGCTTTAACTCTAAAAAATCTTCTGGCATTCAGATGAGCTTGTTGTAAACACCCTTTCTTCATTGTAAAGTAGCCCCATGAAAGTCTCAGATCTCTTCGTTAGGTGTCTTGAAAATGAGGGAGTTGAAGTTATCTTTGGGCTGGGTGGCGAGGAAAATTTAGATCTTCTCGACTCAATTAGAGCTTCAAAAATAAAATACATCCCGGTGCGCCATGAACAAGCTGCTGGTTTCATGGCCGCAACTCAAGGAAGGTTGACTGGAAAAGTCGGCGTCTGTCTCTCTACACTTGGTCCTGGAGCTACCAACTTTCTGACCGCAGCGGCCTACGCCAAGTTGGGCGGCATGCCCATGCTTATGATTACTGGCCAAAAACCCATTAGAAATAGAGTTCAAGGCAACTTTCAAGTCTTAGATATGGTTGGAACACTTGATAAAGTCACCAAGTTTACCACCCAAATATCTCACCCTGAGTTGGTTGCCTCCACCATCCGCCAAGCCTTCCGTATCGCCACAAGTGAGCGACCTGGCCCAGTTCATCTAGAGCTACCTAAGGATGTAGCCACTGAGTTGGTAGATGACGAGCCTTATCAAGTCACCTACTCACGCCGTCCCGTAGCTGAGTCGAAGGGCGTACAGAGGGCTGTAGAGCTGATTTCAAAAGCCAAGCACCCTCTGCTTCTGATTGGGGCAGGTGCCAATCGCAAGCTGACTTCCAACACTCTCACCAAGCTCATCAAAAAATTCCACTTACCATTCTTTGAGACGCAGATGGGCAAGGGCGTACTTGACGAAAGACTACCTGAGCATCTTGGAACAGCTGCGCTACTTCAGAATGACTTTATTCACTGTGCCGTAGAGTACTCAGATCTTATTGTGAACATTGGTCATGACCACGATGAGAAACCTCCCTTCATCATGAAGCGCAATCAAAAAGTAATTCATATAAATTTTAGCGCCACTGACATCAGCTCAGTTTACTGTCCCACAGTAGAAGTAGTTGGCGATATAGCCAATACTATTTGGCAAATAGATCAACTTTTAACTCCACAAGACACTTGGGACTTTAATTACTTCTACAAGGTAAAGAATGCTCTTGATGTTCATCTTAAAGTTAATGCCAATGCCAGTACTTTTCCTCCCAAGCCTCAAAGAATTGTCTCCGATGTGCGCCAGTGCATGCCTGAAAATGGCATTGTCTGTCTAGACAACGGTATGTTCAAGCTCTGGTTCGCCCGTTACTATCCTACCTACTCACCCAATACTTTACTCCTTGATAATGCTTTAGCCACTATGGGTGCTGGCTTACCCTCAGCAATTGCAGCCAAGCTCTTGTACCCTGATCTTCCAGTTATAGCAGTCACAGGAGATGGCGGCTTCATGATGAACTCTCAGGAGCTAGAAACTGCTGTTAGACTCAAGCTTAACCTAGTAGTTATAATTATTAACGATGAAGGTTTGGGCATGATACGTTGGGAACAGGCAGAAAAAGAGTTTGTTCCCTTTGGTTTGGAGCATAACAACCCTGATTTTGTGAAGTATGCTCAAAGTTACTCAGCCCATGGCCACCGCGTAGGCGCAACTGACGAGTTGCTCCCTTTACTCAACAAAACTCTGAGAACACCAGGTGTTCACGTCATTGATTTACCCGTAGACTACAGTGAAAATCTCAAAGTTTTTTCAAAAAAAGGCTATGCAGATAGTTGTCCAGCACCTAGATGAGTAGTTTTAGATTATGAACTTCACTTCTCACAACCCTACTTTGGATCAGGACATCGCCACCTACGTCACAGTAACTCCTGCTCAGATCGCAGAAAAAATTAAGTTGGCTTCTTCAGCCTTTGAAAAATGGTCACAATCTCCACTTTCACAACGAAGTCAGTACTTACTAATGATTGCTGCAGCTCTTCGTCTCGAAAGAGTAAAGCTTGCAACCACTGCCGCTCAAGAAATGGGCAAGACTTTGAGTAGCAACCTAGCTGAAGTTGAGAAGTGCGCCTTGGTGTGTGAGTACTATGCCCAACATGGTGAACAACTCCTCAAGACTCAATCGATTGAAACTGAAGCTAGCGAATCATTCGTCGAGTTTCAACCACTTGGTGTTATCTTTGCTATCATGCCCTGGAACTTTCCCTTCTGGCAAGTATTTAGAGCTGCGGCACCAGCAGTTATTTCTGGCAACACGTTGATTCTAAAACACTCATCACTTGTCCCTGCCTGCGCTCTTGCCATCGAAAAAATATTTACTTCTTCACTTCTCCCTGATATGCCAAAAGAAGTTTTTCAAAGTATCTTTATCTCTTCGCGAGATAGTGAGCTACTCATCTCTCACCCTGCAGTAACTGCCGTCACTTTGACAGGTAGTGAACAAGCAGGAAGTAGCGTTGCTTCCCTAGCAGGTAAACATCTCAAAAAATGCGTCCTTGAGCTTGGTGGCAGTGATCCATTTATAGTTCTGGATGATGCAGATCTAGAAAAAGCCTCAACTGCAGCTGTCGAGTCACGACTTATTGCCAATGGTCAATCTTGCATTGCAGCCAAGCGATTCATTGTCGATCAGAAAATAGCCGCTCAATTTTGTGAACTTTTTAAAGCTAAGCTTGAAAAGATCAGAGTAGGGGATCCTCTCGAAACAAATACACAGCTAGGACCACTTGCCAGTCAACAAATTTTAGAAACACTTGAAGCGCAAGTTGCTCACTCGCTGACTGCAGGAGCAGTAGTAGTTACCGGTGGAGCTAGACTTGATCGCAGGGGGTTCTACTTTGCTCCAACTCTAATAAGAGGCGTCAAGCCTGGTATGGCTATCTATGAAGAGGAAACTTTTGGCCCAGTGGCAGCAGTTATAGAGGTTACCAACGATCAAGAAGCTCTTAAAGTAGCCAATGATACAAAGTATGGCTTGGGGGCTTCTATCTGGACAACCGACAGTAGTCGTACCAAGATTTTCATCAAGAAGCTGCAGTCAGGTTGTGTCTTTATCAACTCAATGGTCAAGTCTGACCCTAGGATGCCATTTGGAGGAGTCAAGTTATCAGGTTTTGGTCGAGAGTTATCAGAGTGGGGAGTAAAAGAGTTTGTGAATGTAAAATCAGTTTGGAGTTCCTGAGAATCACAACTTAATCCTGAATCTCTTCAATTTCGTCTTCTTTTTTTTGCAGGTACTTGAACCACTTATCGTTCAGCTGCTTTTCCATGTCTATGCCATTATTTCTGGCTAGGAGCAAAACATGACAAAAAACATCAGTACACTCTTGCTCAAACTCCTCCTTAATTTCGGCCAAAGACTTGCCTTTTTGACGACCTCTACCTGTCAGCATAAGGTATGCCTGAGTTAACTCTCCAAGCTCCTCTTGGAGTTTTAACATGTACCAGTCATGATCGCGCTTGATCTTAAACTTTTTAGCGTAGTGAGAAGAAACTTGAGCAACTTGATCAGAAATACTATTTAAATTCATGAATTTTTCTATCTTTAAATAAAATATACCTTCTATTTTTAATCAGTTCTTCAAAAGATAAAAAGTACTATCTTGTTGCTGAGTGTAGGGTGGGCGTTTATGGAGTCGAACCATAGACCTCTGTCTTATCAGGACAGCGCTCTAACCATCTGAGCTAAACGCCCTCACTTTGGCTTTTGAACAACTGATATTTTAGCACATATAAAGGGTGTTGCATTTTAGCAGCCTTGCACCTACAATGCTAAGTTATGTCCCTAAATTTCGTTCCCAAATCTGGTGGTTCGTCAGGTAGTGATGATCAGAATGACGACTCCAAAAAAAATAAACCACTCAATCCAAACCAAGAAAAACCTAGTTCTAAATCCCAACTAGGATCTCAACCAGCATCCTCGTCACCAGCGTCAGCCTCTGAAACCTCTTCTACCACAGCTCCTTCCTCACCAGCTGCTCCCTCCACAGCGTCTCCACCTATCACCACGTCGCCATCTGAAGTAATTTTTGATCAAAAGGCACCTGTTATTGTGGAAGACCCGGAAGGACGGGTTTTCAAGCCATCTCCTCTGCAAATTCTGCCTATAGTTCCTATCAGAGAAGGAGTTTTGTTCCCTAGTACAGAGTCAGTTCTGACATTTGGGCGAACTTTAGCCATCCAAGCAATTCAAGCCAGCATGAAGCAAAAAAATCTAGTTATTCTCTTGGCTCAAAAAGAGTCAGGTGTTGACAGGCCGATTAAAAACGACCTCTATCAAGTCGGAACCCTTGCCACAATCGAGAGAACGCTCAATGTGGATGGTCAACTAAATGCCCTAGTAAGAGGTATTTCTCGAATTAAGATTGAAGATCTCATCACCGTAAAACCATTCTTAGTCGGAACGTATAGAGAACTTAAAGATAATCTGCACAAAGACGAAGAGTTCCATATCCTGATGAGCCATCTCCAGAAAGAGTTCAAGAAGTCTGTCCACATGGGAAAGCCAGTGGAGTTTCTCAACTTCATGAAGCTCATGAGCGGCGTCAATGATAGTGAGTTAATTGACCAAATTGCCAGCACTCTCAACCTTAGTACTTCTGAAAAACAAGGTCTTTTAGAAACTCTGGATGTCAAAGATCGACTTAAGTCTGTCGTTAAGTTCTTGGATAAGGAAATCAATATTCTTGAGATCGAGAAAGATGTTGTCAGTAAAACCCAAGAAAAGTTTGATAAAAACATGAGAGAAAATATTCTTCGTGAGCGTCTGCGGACCATTCAGCAAGAGCTAGGTGAGATAGATGACGAGGAAGAAGTTCTAGACGAGTATCAAAAAAAACTAAAGCACTCCAAACTTCCAGTTGAAGCTAGAGCCAAGGTTGTACGCGAAATAAAAAGACTTAAACAGATGTCTGTCAATAATCCTGAGGGTGGCTACATCCGCTCCTGGCTTGATACCATCTTCGAGCTGCCATGGGGTAGTTACACCAAAGGGAACATCGACTTAAAAAAAGCTCTTCAAGTTCTAGACAAGCATCACTATGGACTCAAGGATGTTAAAGATAGAATTATCGAGTACATTGCAGTTCTCAAAATGAAGCAGAAACAGCTGAAGCCTGGGCATATACCCACAATTCTATGTTTTGTGGGAGCTCCTGGGGTAGGTAAAACTAGCATTGGTAGATCGATAGCTGAAAGTTTGGGTAGAAAATTTGCCAAAATTTCCTTAGGTGGAGTACGTGACGAAGCTGAGATTAGAGGCCACAGAAGGACTTATGTAGGCGCAATGCCAGGTAGAATTATCAACGGCATGAGGCAAGCCAAGAGTATGAACCCAGTCTTTATGCTCGATGAGATCGACAAGCTCGGCCAGGACTTTAGAGGAGATCCATCGGCAGCACTTTTGGAAGTCCTAGATCCTGAACAAAATCAACTTTTTGAGGATCACTACTTAGACATGCCTTTTGATCTTTCGAGAGTCATCTTTATCACCACCGCCAACACCCTAGATACAATTCCTCCAGCTCTTCTCGATCGTCTCGAAGTCATTCGTTACGCTGGGTATACACAAGATGAGAAGTTCCACATTGCCAAGGATCATCTTCTCGAAAAAGTTCGAAAAGCTAATGGTCTGTCTGGCAAGCATCTAGCCACTTCTGACCAAATCTTAAGCAAAATTATAGAGCGATACACCAAAGAAGCTGGCGTGCGTAATCTTGAGAGAGAGTTCAACAAAATCATGCGCAAGGTGGCCAGAGAGATCTCAGAAAGTAAACACAAAAGTGTCACTCTCACTTCGACGTCTCTCCAAAAGTATCTAGGACCAGAAAAATACGATACGACTCTTGCTGAAGAAAAAAGTGAGATCGGACTAGCCACAGGTCTAGCTTGGACCTCAGTTGGGGGCGATGTTTTATTCATTGAGGTCGCGCTCTCACCAGGTAAGGGCGATGTAAAGCTCACTGGCCAGCTTGGCGACGTCATGAAAGAGTCAGCTCAAGCCGCACACACTTATGTACTGTCTCACGCAGCTTCACTTAAGATTCCACCTAACGTGCTCTCTAAAACAAACATTCATATCCATGTGCCAGAAGGCGCAGTCCCCAAAGACGGACCATCGGCCGGCATCACTATCTGCACTGCTATTATTTCAGCCTACACCAAAAGACCAGTTCGACGAGATGTAGCTATGACGGGCGAGATAACGCTTAGAGGTAGAGTTATGCGCATTGGCGGATTAAAAGAGAAGAGCATTGCAGCCCATCAAGCAGGCATCAAAATTATCTTGATTCCCAAAGACAACTTGAGAGATTTGGTAGAAATTCCAGATGTTGTGAAGAAAGAAATTAAGTTTATCGGTGTTAGCAATGTTGAGGAAGTTCTAAAGATAGCTTTGACTTAAGGCTCCGAAGTTGCTTGGCTCTACTCTTGCACCCTTAAGAGCACTTTTCACACAGTCCAAAAATAGTAACGTGGTGATGGTCTACTTTAAAACCATTCAACTCTGTCGTGATGTTCAGCGCACATTCAATAGAGTTGACGGAGCCACAACTACTGCAGTAAAGATGATCATGGTGATCTGTTGTGACCTCATATCTGAGATCGTTTTGCTCAAAATTATGTCTACAGATCTTATGTTGAGCTTGAAGTAGATCAAGAGCTCTGTACATACTTGTCTTGTTGACTTTTCGACCTACTTTATGCAGCTGAATCAGTAATTCAGGCGCAGTCAACAGATGATGAGTCACTAGAAGTGACATGATGGCATCTCTCAAAAGTGAATGTCTCTGCGCCATAGCTTAAAAATATCCTTCCATGGTGTACACTATATCAGCTATGCGACGATATCTGCTCGTATTGTTGTTGGTGACTTCTTTTCTCACCTCAGGCTGCTCAATTTTAGACTGGAAAGCCAAGTCCGGTCTACAAGTGGTGACTAATGACGTGCGTTCTTCTGTTTTTTTGGATGGAGTTCTTCTTGATACTACACCTTACATCAACAAAGAAATAAAGCCTGGCGAGTACTTGCTTCAGATTCAGCCTGACGATCCTGAGTACGTTCCCTACTCCACAAGAATATCTCTCTACAATGGTTTTCTCACGGTAATTGCCTGGAAGCCAGGTAAAACACCTGAAACTAGTGGGGGAGTAACCTACGAGGCTGAGCCTCTACCAAATGGCAATAATACCAAGCTAACTCTAATCTCTATCCCCGATACAGCCATTGTTCAGATCGACAGTGCTCAGCGTGGCTTCACGCCTCTATCTCTTGAGGATCTCCTGCCAGAGCATCACGACTATCAGGTGGCTTTACCCAGTTATGAGACTCAAAAACATACTATCGACTTGATTAAGGGTTACCACACTCGCATCACCGTAAAGCTAGCCAAGGAAGAAGATCTCAATAGTTTGGAGACTCAATCAACTCTTGGAAGCGATCAGAAGAGTCCGTCCCCATCCCTCAAGAAATTAAAAATTTTAAAAACTGGCTTGTTTCGCAATGCCAAAGAAGGAGTGAGGGTTCGAGAAATGCCTGATTCTTCATCTACTGAGCTCGACTTTGCCCTCACAGGAGATGTCTACAACCTTGTAGAAAGTTCTTCTGAAGGCTGGCATAAAATCCAGATCGAGGATCAAGAAGGCTGGATTTCTGGCAAATTTAGCGAGGTAGTGGAGTGAGATTGAGTATTTTGAGATCACTACTGAATCAATTTTTCCAGCTTAAGTACCTGTCGCCACTCACCTACTTTGGTTGCTGGTTTTTCTTCATGAGACGCTATTGGCTACAAGCCATTCGTCTGGATGATGCCGGAAACTTACTCGTTGATGGTCAGATCTGGGGCGACTTCGCAGCTCACTTTACCATGGGATCTATGCTTGCTTACCGTGATTTTTGGCCTCAGAGTAATCCTTTTTTACTTGGACAATTCTTTAACTATCCATTTTTAGTCAACTGGATCTCTGCCATGCTCATCAGAGTTGGAGTGCCATTTTTTTCTGCCTTCTGGATTCCTAGCTTGATATTTAGCTTGCTTCTAGTCATTGCTCTCTACTATTTTTTTTATAAAGTCTTTCGCTCACCAACCCTGGCAGCTCTCTCAGCCACACTTTTTTTACTCAATGGTGGAGTAGGTGGAATTTTCTACCTTAACGAACTCTGGAAGAGCTCAAATTTAATCGAAGCTGCCTTAAATCCTAAACATTGGTACACCTCTCTGGACATAAATATCAACTGGATGCTCGTGACTAGAAGCTTATTTTTTCCCCAAAGAGCTCTAGCTCTCGGATTTCCCCTCACTCTTGGAGCCCTGATGATACTTTGGCACCAGATTATGGAAGGTTCTTTTACAAAGAAAAAAATAACTCTTTCCACAAAAACAGAAACCAGAGCTTCCAAATCAATAAACTTAAAACAGTGGCCAGAAGTTTTAAAACTGCACAATTTTGTTCCTCTCCTGCTCGCTGGTGTGACTCTAGGATCACTTCCTATCATCCACATTCACTCCTTCCTGGCAGCTGGGGTGATCTGTACATCCTGGCTTGTCATCTCCCTTCTCACCACTAGAAAGAGATTCATCGGCTCCTGGCTAGTTCTAAGCTTGAGTGTTGCCCTGATAGCTGCTCCATTGCTGATAGTTTTCTTCTGGGGAAAAACTACCACCGAAATTCGATTACTTCCTGGCTGGCTAGCAAATGTTAAACATGAGAATTGGCTAGTGTATTGGTTTAAGAACTGGGGTCTCACACCTTACTTAGCTGCTGTAGGCCTAGCCCTTGCTTGGCGAAAACGTGATTGGCGCAGCACTACACTTCTAGGACCATTCATTCTGCTTTTTATTCTGGCTAACTTACTTGTTTTTCAACCCTGGGACTGGGACAACACCAAGCTGTTTGCTTGGAGCTCATTGGGGATTAGTGGCTTTGCTGTTTATGCCCTGAGCCAAGCTTGGCAAAGTACAAAAAAGATCAACAACACAAGTGAATCTAAAAAATCAAAGAGGGGTCTTTTTTTAAGAATATCTAGAGTAATCTACTCCAAACTGCTCCGGCTGATTATTCTGTTGCTGTTCATATCTCTAATTTTTACTGGACTCATAGACTCGCTTAAGATGCTAAGTAAGAAAGACCACAAGCATACCTTGTACAGTTCTGAAGAGCTTGGGTTAGCAGAGTGGGTCAAAAACAACACGCCCTCATCAGGAGTTTGGCTGACCAACACACGTCATAACAACTGGCTCTACAACCTCACGGGAAGGCAAGTCATCATGACCTATCCTGGCTGGCTGTGGAGCTATGGCTACAGCTACCAAACTCAAGAGAAAGAAGTCGAGCTCATGCGTAAACAGCCACTGCAAAATCTTGAACTGCTGCGCAGCTACAAAGTAAAGTATGTAGTAATAGAAAATGATATGATTAACTCTTGGGAAGATCCCAAACTTGCTCCAGCCTTACCGCTTATTAAGCTCAAACAAACTACAAATTACCAAATTTTACAGATAAATTAAATTTTCATGCCCATGAAGTACTTTAGCCGCCTACTTTTATATCTCGCATTGGCAGCAATTGTCACGTTTGCCTTCAATCCTGCCTGGTCAGGTCATGCCAGCTACGATGTTTCAGTCTTTTACAGTCGAGCCCAACATTTTTTTAAAGAAGGTAGCTATGCGACTCTCAAATTTAATGAGTACCAACCTGGCGCCTTGCTTTACTTTGCCCTTCTTTCACCTGCGTTAAACATAATCAATTCTGGTGATTTTTTTCTAAAAGTTTTTATAGGTGTCAATGTGCTCCTCTGCATTCTTTATGGAGAGGCTATTAATAAATATGCCGGCCACTGGGGTATTATCACTTACGCTCTCATAGTTATCTTTTCAGGACCCATCTTACTTTTTAGATTTGAGATGTTCTGTCACCTTCTCGTATTTGGCAGTATCTACTTCTGGCATCGCAAAAAACCTTATCTAAGTCTCTTTCTTCTGGGCTGGTCGATCATGACAAAAGTCTACCCTGTTATCTTGATACCATACTTCTTGATGGTAGCTTGGCAGACATATCCTCTCAAAAAAATACTTAAAATTCTACTTTTCTCGCTTGGTAGCTTTCTACTCTCAGTTGGAGCCTACTTCATTATTCTGAAGGACTCACCGGCGAGTATTATGAGTGGACTGGAAGTACAATCTAAAAAACCACTAACAATAGAAAGCGTGCCAGCTGTAGTAGCTTCTTCTATAAAATACTGGTCTACAGGAAAAATCGTTAAATTAGAAAGTTATCTAATGTGGGGAATATCTCAGGACGAACTACTAGGTGAAAGATGGATTTACAACGTTCTCTGGATAATCCCACTTTCAATTTTTTATCTCTGGCTTTCAAAGAAACAAAACTTAATAAAAAAGATGCATTTCAGTGTCATAGCCACCTTGATTACTTTGTTTCTGTTCTTCTCCAGTCAATTAGCACCACAGTACTTATTGTGGTTTGTACTATTCCTACCTCTTTTCATGAACCAAGGGTCAAGTAAATACAAATGGCATAGGATCTGGTTGCTCATAACAACTCTGGTAATGCTGCTTACAGCGCAAGTTGTCTTTCCTATTTATTATACTGAGCTAATTGAAGACTTCTTCAAAAACAATGGCAACCCAGATATCTTTTATATCTTAGTTATTAGAAACATATTACTTACTATGCTAGCTGTCTTCTTAACATTCAACCAACATAAATTTTATAAGCAATATCTCAGTAGAGTGGTGTAAGGCGACGATATGAGACATCTCCTCTCTCATGTTGGACCTTATGCCTTACTTTTCATACTTGGCTTCTCAATTCGCATAGCTTATATATCTATTCTGCCATATGGTCTTAATTGGGACGAAACATCCTATGCATATAATGCATACTCCGTAATGACTACTGGTAAGGATGAATGGGGGACTTCTTATCCAATACTTCTCAGATCCTTTGGTGACTTTAAACCTGCACTTTTGAGCTATCTTATTATTCCATTTCTAAACATCTTTTCAGATTGGAATGTAGCAGCTAGGTTTCCAGTGATTCTACTAAATTCGCTTGCAGGCAAGGTACCCGTTTCTTAAACAATCTGTCTTTTCTGTCTGTTAATTAGTAGCTCTCTGTAAACGGCTGGTGGCATTTTTAGAGCAGTATGAATTCACTTTAGTAAATTAGCTATGGACCCTGGCTTCTCATTTGCACTTCTTTCTATTGGAGTAGCTTTACTAAATTCAACTAAGTATTGGCTCAGGTTTGTCGGGACAGTATGCCTACTGGCTTCAATGTTTGCATACAACTCTGAAAGAGCATTCATTCCAATATTTTTTCTCGTACTAGCTTTAGTTTATAAAAATTACATAGTCAAATATCTATCAAAAAATAAATTAGCTAGCTTTAGCTTCATCATAGGTTCTTTATTTCTACTATATACAACTTTCTTTGGATCGGCTGGGAGTCGCATGAGATCTACTTCCTTTTTGTTTTTACCACAAGATAATTTTTCAAATCAAGGTAATTTGAATCTCGAGTCTCGTGCGATAGGAGGAGTTACTTTAGCTGTGAGAAGAATTGGAAAATTTGCACAAAACTACCTTTCCTATTTTCATCCTAAATTTTTGTTTTTTCCAAATGGGCATTCTCATGATTTACTTGGTTTCACAGAAAAAGAAAACATACTTTTAATTTTATTTCCATTTTTTTTAATAGGAGCGTTTACTTGTATTCTAAATAAAAATGACTTGCACAAACGTAATCTATCTAAAATATTTATATTATGGCTTTTAATAGCTCCTATTCCAGCCGCTCTTACAAACGATCTACTTCACCCTGGTCGTTCTCTGATAATGTTACCCCCAATTATTTTTCTTTGCACAGTTGGAATCAATAGAATAATATCAATTACTTCCAATAAACCCCGCCAACAAGTTATTGCAGCAATGACTGTCGTCATCTTAAGTTTAAACTTTTTTAGTTATTACCTAAGTTACTATAGAACTTACCCAGAAAAATCTGAACTCTCATTTCAAGGATACTTCCAGTCAATTGCAAAATGGTTAAAGCCTAGGTCTGAGAACTACTCTAAGGTAGTAGTTTCCCATAATAACCCAATTACTTTTTCCAATGAACTAATTTTTCTAGCATGGTATATGAAAATAGACCCCAGTATGGTTCAGAAAGATAGAACATTTAGCGACATTAATTACTTAGATAAATTCAATAATATTACCTCATCTAAGCCACTAGGCATGGAACCAATTTGTGCATTACTCAATGATGACACTCTAGTAATTTTGAGCAAAGGCGAATCAAATGAACTGAATACTATGCCTGTAAAAGAGTTTTTTAGTTATGAGAGATACGAAAAGCCAGAAGTTTTGCTCAGGGCTTATGAAACAAATAATGTGCTTCAGTCGGATAAAGCTCTTATTAAAAATATGTACTGCGCCTTGTCAATCTAAATTTGACCCTCTATTTTTTGTTAAATATTGCAAAGCATAACTAAATTTACAAACTCACCCACATCCAGCGAGGCTTCTCCCACTAAAACTCCATCGCTTACTTCCAGGTAGCTGTTTACATTTTTTGGTGTAGCAGAGCCGCCGTAGATCACTCGTGTTTTGGGCATGAGTTTTTTGATTCTCTCCACTATGGTTTTTACGTGTTTTGGATCGTCGCTTTGGCCTGATCCGATAGCTTCCAGTGGTTCATACGCCACTACGCACTTGGAGTAGCTCTGGGGGGAGATAGCCTTGAGTTGTTCTAGTAAGTAAGGCGTGTCTACACAGATTATAGGAGTGATGTCGTTGTCCAAGCACTGATCCACTTTTTGAGCCACCATCTGACTTGTCTCCCTAAAATACCTCCGTCTCTCGCTATGTCCCACAATTGCGTACTTAACATTAAAACCCTGCAAGTTGTAGGCAGAGACTCCACCAGTATACTTGCCAGCAGGATATGGACTAATGTCTTGCACACCTAACTTAGTGAATGATTTTAAAGCTGGATTAAGCAGTCGATTAGAGACGAACATAAGTGAGGGCATTGGTGGTGCGATCACAACCTCAACTTCTTTAGAAAGCTTGGAGTCTACTAGACTCATGTCTGATCCCACGAGTTTCTCTTCATACTTATCCATCCAGTGCTCCACTTCTGAGCGATTTTTATTGGACTTCCAGTTGGCGACAATTAATTTCATATTAGATGGAGTATCTCACGTAGAATTATTTTTTCCTACTCACTATCCTAGTCACTCCCTCTTGCGTCCAAACTGTTCGCGAGAGACACGCAGAACTTTTTCGCGATTCTGGTTACGTGATGAGGCGAGAGGCAAGGTCAGAGCAGGGAAGGGGCGACTGACTTGGCCATCGATCATCAACTTTAAGATCACTTGATAGCGCGCAAGTGAGACGAGATCTTCTTGAGTATAACGATCACCAAATTCTTGCATCATCCAGCTGGCATCCTGTGCCCCAAGAATGAAGCTGGCCATCGTACCCGCATTGCCGAAGATAGCGGCCTTGACGTCATCACTGATCTGACCCATGTACTGGTTGGCTAAGGTTAAGTTCAGACGATACTTTCGTGCTTCAGAAAGTATCTTTATAAAACTAGTCGTAGCAAAGTTCTGAAACTCATCTATATACAGGAAAAAATCTCGTCGATCGGCCTCGTTGGTGTAGACACGATTCATGGCTGCCAGCTGAATCTTGGTAATAACCATAGATCCCAGCAGGGCTGCATTATCTTCACCCAGTTTTCCCTGAGATGCATTGACTAGTAAAATTTTTCCTTCATTCATGACTTTTTCGATGTCAAATGAGCTGGTAGTAGTGTTGACCACATTGCGAATGAGAGGGGATGTTACAAACTGACCTACCTTATTAAGTATTGGTGAGATCGACTCGCTGCGTAGGCGATTCTCCATCATGTTGAACTCCATGGTCCAAAAGTTTTTGAGAACTTGGTCGGGTGTTTTCTCGACCATCTGCGCTCGGAACTTCTCATCTGTCAGAATGCGCAAAATATCTTCCAACTTAGCATTTGTAGAAAGTAGGGTCAGAAGCGAGTTGCGCAGAATATACTCGAGCCTTGGCCCCCAACTATTGGCATACATCTTCTGAAACATAGCTACTATGCCAGAAGCGATAAGCTCTCGATGCACCACACTACCTCCCTCAAAAAGATTCAGCTTGACCACACTGTGTGTGTCAGCAGGGTCAAAGACTACGACATCATTAATACGATGTTTTGGAATGTAGTCCAGAATCGTCTCGATTAGGTCACCATGAGGGTCTACCACAGCCAAGCCTTCGTCGTGCTTTAGGTCATTAATAATCATGTTGGCAAGTAGGGTAGACTTGCCAGTACCACTTTTACCTATGACATACATGTGACGACGACGATCTACTTTTTTTAAGCCAAAGATTTGTTCTTGATTTTTAAACTCAGCCCGAAAGGTAAGATTGATATCTGCCAACTCAGCTTCTGGAGTCAAAGTGTAGGTTGGTAAGTTCTCCGGAGGCTCTCCCAACAAATTCTTTCCCCAAGCAATATTTTTGATGTTCGATAGAACTTTATTAGGCAAGTGAAATATAGTCGCAAGCTCATCTGGCGAGAAGAACTGCTTATGCAAGTTAGAAAATCCTGCTCTCTCTATCAAGTGCCTAGTGGCACGCTCTTTGAAAAAAAGTGGTTTGGCCAGAGTAAGGCTATTAAACTCAGACTGTAAGGCCGTAAAACTTGATGCCAAAGTATGCAAAATCTGATCGGCTCTAGACTGAGAATGCGACATGACCAAGAGACGAACAACAGTCTCAAAGCCCATATCCGCCATTTTACGTGAGACCACTTTATTATTCAGTTGCGCTGAGAGCTGTTCCAAAGCCTGTGATGATTCTGGCGCAAGACTCGCACTGCCATGCTTCCAGTGATCGCGACTTTTGCGAATCACGAGCTGAATGACGGCTTCGTCACCCTCCTGCAGCTTGGCCATACTGGACAGAACTGCCGAAAAGAGATCCAGCTCGCCACTCTCACGAAAAGTCTTAAGCGGAAACTGACTTGGTCTGGCAAGTCTTAACTGTCCCACAGCCTTAGGGAGTGGGTGATAGAAATCTTGGAGTGGGTTGTGAGCAAGAGGTCTTATCAATACTTCAGGGTAAGCAGCAATGAGCTGACTAGCTACGTACTCACTTAAAACAGTGGGAGTGGTCAGCAAAAAATAAAGAGTCTGACCTTGATTCAAAATTTCTAAGTGAAACTCTGGAGCTTGGTGAAAGAACTTCCACCACTCATGAGGCGGATTGGGGAGGGAACTCAAGATCTGAGCCATAGCCTCAGGACCCTGCTCGCACTCGCGAGGCGTACGCAGCTCGAGAGTCGTCACCGACTGAAAAAGATCCTCATTTGTTGGAACAGAAACTGGCACAAACTCAGTATATCAAGATAACTTGATCAGAGGCAATTGGAGAACGATGAAATATCGGTTGGTTAAAAAAGCAGGCACACTCAGTTTTGCCTTGAAAATATTTACCATGAAGAAGTGTCTCGCAACTTAAAGATATCACATGATATCATTCACATAGTTTAGTGATCAGTAGAAATATTTAGGAGTTGGTAATGCCTAGTACTCAAACAGCAGAATTAGTTCAACACATAGTTAGTGAAGCTAAGATCCACGATCCAAATATCGTGGCAGCAATTGAGCTTTACGATGCTACCACTCTTGGACTGCTTTATCATTTTGCAACATCTGGTCAGAGATATAGTGAGGCAGAGCTTAAGGGAATTCTTGATGTTTTTAAAGCAATACCTCACTTGGGTCCACTCTCTTTAATTGAAATGTTGAGACGCAGGATTGCTGATTATGGATCTGAGGCGGCCATTGAGTCTGAGTCTGTTGCTCTTGAGGCGATTAGCAGAGAAGGATTTAGGTCAGCACCAGAATGTTTTAATATCAAAGCAATCATGGATAAAATTCCATTAGGTGACATACCCAACAATGCGTATGTGGCGTCTGAATTTAGAACTTTGATGCATGAAACTGGTTTTAGAATTTTAGGAGTTGCTGAAGAAGTGATTCCATCGACAGGCAATACACACACTTTTGTTTTGTATGAACATCATCAAATACTGCCTGATCCATCAGCTATTGGAGATAAGTTTGCAGATACTTGTACTTGGGTTAATCCAACAGAAACATTTGAAACCGAAGGTGCATTTTCTCTTCCAAAAATATACGGTAGGGCATATCTTTTTAGAAATAGATGGAAACCAGCTCATACTGGCTACGGTAGCAATGGAGATTTATTTATGACACTCTTAGACCCCAGATGGAGTGGAACCTATTCGCTAACTCAACATCTCATCTGCATAAATTTCTCCCAGATACAAGTAGCTCTCACTAATGGGAAAATTCCCCAAGAGTTCGAAAATCTATTTCTGACAGGTCAAAAGAATCCCCAGCAGTAATACTTAAAGAACTTACTACCATTCTCTCCCCACCACCCTGTCAACTCAGGAGAATTAAAGGTATAATCAACCTTCGCTTTTTCGCAGTGATAGGTCACAACTCCAGATGTGAGCAGGCCTCAGCAGCTAAATATGTCCTCATCTCAGAATCAAAACAACCCCACATACATCGAGATCGTCGGCGCCAAGCAGCACAATCTCAAAAATGTCTCGTGCAAGATTCCGAAGAACCAATTGGTAGTGCTCACTGGAGTATCTGGTAGTGGCAAAAGTTCTCTGGCCTTCGATACTCTCTATGCTGAAGGTCAGCGCCGCTATGTCGAAAGTCTAAGTTCATACGCACGTCAGTTCCTAGGCGTCATGCCCAAACCAAACGTCGACTACATCTCCGGCCTTTCCCCAGCTATCTCGATCGATCAAAAAACTACCTCACACAACCCTCGTTCCACGGTAGGAACCATCACTGAAATTTATGACTATCTCAGACTCCTCTTTGCAAGAGTTGGCCACCCCCACTGTCCCAACTGTGGCTGCGAGATTGCCACTCAAAGTGTCGATCAAATTGTCAGCAGGATTTTGGAAAAGCTAGAAGCCAATCTCTCCAGCGCTCCAAGCAGATTCATGATTCTCTCTCCTATCATCAGAGACCGAAAAGGAGAGTACTCCTCACTGTTTGAAAATTTAGAGAAAAAAGGCTACTCACGCGTAAGAATAGACAAAAAAATGTTCGATCTAAGTGAAAGCTTGAGCTTGATCAAAACAAACAAGCACACTATCGAAGTCATCATCGATCGCCTCTCTATGACGGCAAATGAACACCGAGACAAAGACTTCCTCAAGAGTTTTCGTTCCCGTCTCTCTCAATCCCTAGAAGAAGCGCTCAAACTAGCCGATGGATTTGTAACTATCTCACATGTCTTCGATAAAACTCTGGAGTTTCCAAGTAAGCCAGAAGAGTTTGAAGACGAGCTTTTTAGCGAGAAGTTTGCTTGTAGTAAGTGCGGCTTATCTTTGCCAGAAATCGAACCCAGACTTTTCTCTTTCAACTCACCACACGGCGCCTGTCCTACCTGTACTGGCTTAGGCTCACTTCTCAAGATAGACATCGAGAAAATTACTGCCCCCACTCTCTCGCTAAGCGAAGGAGCTGTCACTCCATTCGCTCGCATGCTCTCAAGCGACACTTGGTGGAGTAGATTGATAAAAGTGGTAATTGAAACTGAAGGCTTTGATTTTCGCCGAACCGCCTACCAAGATTTACCAGAAAAGACTCAAAAACTACTGCTTTATGGAAGTCAAAAACTCTACAAAATTGAGGGGGAAAATAGGTTTGGAAAGATGACCATGATCCAAGAAAAGTTTGAGGGTTTTGTTACCAATCTAGAAAGACGATATAGAGAAACGGACTCACCCTTCATACGCACCGAGATAGAAGACTTTATGTTGAAACAAGTTTGTCCAGACTGCAAAGGTAGTAGGCTCAAAGACGAAGCGCTATTTGTCAACATCGACCAGCTTAACATCTCCCAAATTACTCGCATGCCTATCAATAAAGCCTTTAACTGGATCACTAGTTTGGGCTTACTAAACTCAAAAGAAAAACCAAAAATTTTATCCGAAAAAGAACTCCAAATAGCCGATACAATTCTCAAAGAAATAGCCACGCGTCTTCAGTTCATGTCAGCTGTCGGTCTAGATTATCTGACTCTAAGTCGCGAGGCTGGAACCCTTGCCGGAGGAGAAGCTCAGCGCATTCGTCTGGCTTCTCAGATAGGCACTGGTCTAACAGGAGTGCTCTACGTTCTGGATGAACCCACCATCGGCCTGCACCAAAGAGATAACTTTCAGCTAATAGCAACCCTTCAAAATCTTCGTGACAAAGGCAACAGCGTCATTGTCGTTGAGCACGATCGCGACGTCATGCTCTCAGCTGACTATATTTTTGACTTTGGACCTAAAGCTGGAAAAAATGGAGGTGAGATCGTAGCTCAGGGAACACCAGCTCAGTTGATGAGCGCCAAACACTCTCTTACTGGCAAGTACTTATCAAAAAAGCTCAATATTCAAAGATCCTCAAACTTCACTGAATCAAGCAACTCAACTGAAAGAAAAATCATTCCTGCAGACGAAGTTCCTGATAGTTTGGAAACAAAAACCTCCATCAGGATCAGCGGGGCATCTCATCACAATCTAAAGATTGATGATGTCGAGTTCCCCTTACGCACTCTTACCTGTATCACTGGAGTCTCTGGAAGTGGTAAGTCTACTCTGCTTCACGAAACCCTTTTTTATAATGTCCAGAAGCACTTAGGCTCTAAGCCTGAGAAATCTCCCGGAGCTGTGTCATCCATCTCGATTCCTGATGAAATCAAAAGAATTGCCCTAATCGACCAAAGTCCAATCGGCAAAACTCCACGATCTAATCCAGCCACATACACCAAAGTTTTCGACCTAGTACGCACCCTTTTTTCCAACACTCGTGACTCTAAAGTGCGAGGCTACACAGCTGGAAGATTCAGCTTTAATGTTAAGGGTGGTAGGTGTGAAGCCTGCCAAGGTGATGGTCAGATAAAAATCGAGATGCAGTTCTTGCCAGATGTCTATGTCACTTGCGACGTCTGTCGCGGCTCCAGATACAATGATGAAACCCTTGAAGTAAAGTATAAAGAAAAAAATATTGCCCAAGTTTTGGCGCTCAGCATAGATGAGGCTGTGGAGTACTTCGGCTCTCACTCTACACTTCGCTATAAGTTAAAAATGCTACAGGACGTTGGACTTGGTTACATCCAGCTTGGTCAGCCAGCACCCACCCTTTCTGGTGGTGAAGCTCAGAGAGTCAAGCTAGCGCGCGAGCTATCTATCCGCACTACCGATCACTGTGTCTATCTTCTAGATGAACCCACAACTGGGCTTCACTTTGATGACATAGCCAAACTATTATTCATTTTAGATCGATTGGTAGCCCAAAACAACACTGTTATTCTGATAGAACATAATCTTGATATTATCAAAAATGCTGACTGGATCATCGATCTAGGTCCGGAAGGTGGAGACGGTGGGGGAGAAGTAGTCGTATCAGGAACTCCCAAGCAGGTTGCGAACTGTAGCAGCTCCTACACTGGACAGTATCTTGTGGGCGAAGTATAGAACTTGAAGTATCAAAATATAGAACGGAAGCCAATAGTCTCTCAAGTGATGTCACACAATCGAAACACCAGCTTTTTTTGCAAAACTTTCATGCGCTTAAAATCCCTGTTGTTAAACAGTTGCTTAATTTTTCTGCTCAGTTTTATTTTTTTAGCCACTCCAGCATCGGCAGATGAAAACTTTAAGATTAGCTTGGTATCTACCTACAAAACAGCCGACAACGGTAAGCCCAGAGTAGTTCAAGAGTTCACGCTCACCAACAGAAAACCTGACGTCTACGCAACAGAGTACTCACTAGAAACTAGCACTACCAACATCGCCAACATCTTCGTCTTAGATGGAAAAAAAGAACTCACACCAAAGATCGTCACTACCGATGAAAAAACTAGCATTAGCTTCAACTTTCCAGATAATGTAGTTGGTGAGGGCAAAAGCAGAAAGTTCTCCATTAGTTTTGAGAGTCCAGACTCAGTCATCTCTACGGGCAGTGTGACTGAGTTCTACGTCCCTCGACTTGCCAACAGATCCAGCTTTGAAAATTATGTAGTTCAAATCGAGCTTCCCAAAGATCAAGGCTTACCTACTAGATCGTCACCAAAAAATTACGATCGTCAACAAAAAGGTTCATCAAATATATTTACTTATAGTGAGCTGGCCGATCAGGGAGTTGTGGCTATTTTTGGCCAAGAACAGACGTATAACTTCAGCTTGCGCTACTTTCTCGAAAATCCCACCACCTCATCTGGCATCATGCAGATAGCTCTACCCCCAGACAATCGAACCCAGAGAGTGGTCTATAACTCACTCGAGCCTCCAGCCAAGACTCTCGAGCGAGACGAAGATGGTAACTGGATCGCTACCTACAGTGTTAATTCTCAAAAAAGTTTAGAAGTTGTAGCAACTGGAACTGTAAATACCTACATCTCGCCACTAGATGGCGTTCCTGACTCACCACCACTCCCTCAACATACTTTGCCTGATACTTATTGGGAAAGTGACAACCCAAAAATAATCGAGTTGGCCCAAAAGTACCAAACACCAAAAGAGATTTATGACTATGTTACCAAAACACTTGATTATGACTACTCAAAACTTTCGTCGCCTTCAAAGAGATTAGGAGCAGTAGCTATTTTGGACACTCCTCATCAAGCTATCTGCCAAGAATTTACTGACTTATTTATCGCCATTGCTCGTTCTGCCAAAATTCCTGCCAGACGTGCTACTGGCTTTGCCTTCACCAACAACAGTCGTCTCAGACCCTTTAATTTAGATCAGGAGATACTGCATGCTTGGCCTGAGTACTACTCTACAGAAAAAAAAGCTTGGATTGCAGTTGATCCTACTTGGGGAAAAACAACTGATGGACTAGATTTCTTTGATGACTTTGACGTCAATCACATCGTCTTTGCTTACAATGGTGTCTCCAGCACACAGCCCTTTGGAGCAGGCTCGTACAAACCTAAAAATGACAAAACGCGCGATGTAGTCGTCAAAGTGAGTGATAAAGTTTCTTTACCAGAGCCGTCTATCGAGGTTAGCCTTCATCCAGATATTTTTTACTCTTTGCCTGTTGGCCAAAAATTTAGACTAGATCTGCTGAACAAGACTGGCAAAGCTGAGTACAATCTACCATTTTTAACCACTGCGCAGGATAGTGCCACATCTGAAAATATTAAAACTTCAACTCTCTCCACTCTTGACTACTTATTGCCATTTCAAGAGCGATCTGTGTCACTAGCGCTTGAGCCTACGACTTGGTGGCAATCTGGCGTAAGTAAAATTGATCTCCAAGTAGGTATAATTAGCAACTCTTATGAACAAGCCTACGGTCCCATCCAACCTCGCTTCGTCATCCCCGCTACTCTGGGAGTCAGTCTGGCCACAGCTGCCATCATCTCCTGGGGTGTACTGGTTCGTCTCAGCCGCAAAAAAAGTGCTCTACGTTGGCAAAGCTAAAAATCTCAAAAATAGAATCACTAACTATCATCAGTGGCAACAGACTAAAGGTAAAACACGCAAGCTTGTACTTGAAGCTCAGGACTTGAAGTTCAAAGAACTTGGGAGCGAGCTAGAAGCCCTTCTAGTGGAAGCTGAGTTAATTCGACTTCATCAACCACCCTTCAACATTCTGCTCAAAGATGATAAATCAAGTATTTATGTACAGATTACAAAAGAAGAGTTCCCTAGAGTTCTCACTCTTCGAAAAAAAGAATTATTGCGATTGCCTGCCCTAAAAGACTCATCTCTTGGGCCGTTCCAAAGCAGTTTTCAACTTAAACAAGTCTTGGGAATTGTTCGAAAAATTTTTCCATGGTGCAACCAGAGATCAGTCCTTGGCAGGCCTTGTTTCTATCACCATCTTGAGCTCTGTCCAGGTGTCTGTGTAGGCCATATTTCCGCCTTAGACTACCAAAAAAACATAGTTGATCTAAGTCTTTTTTTGAGAGGTAAGAAAAAAAGTGTCGTCACATCTCTGAAGAAGGATCTGAGAGAAAAAGTCGAGTCTGAACAGTATGAGCATGCAGCCGTGATCAAAAAACGAATCGATTTAATTCAAAAAGTTACAGAAACTAAGTACCGCTTGAGTCCAGATTTAGTTTTGCCTAAACTCCTGTCTAGCAAAGCGGATGAGACTGTAGTCCAGCTGCGCGGCATCCTTACAACTTACTTTGCCCTGCCTAAAACCTATCCTTTACAACGTATAGAGTGCTATGACGTGAGCAACATCTCAGGCACGAGTGCTGCTGTAGCTATGGTGGTGGCCATAGATGGTCAGATAGACAAAAGTGAGTACCGCTTATTTAACATTAAAACAATCGACACACCTAATGACTACCATATGCTTCAGGAAGCTATCTTGCGTAGACAAAATCACAGCGAGTGGGGAGTGCCAGATCTCATTGTGATCGATGGTGGGAAGGGTCAACTACGCAGTACCTTATCGGTACTAAATTGGGATGTGCCTGTTGTTTCTTTAGCTAAAAAACCAGATAGGCTGATAATTCCAATCCTAACTACAGTCAAAATTAGGAAAAATCCGCCTGACTTAGTTCTAGAAGTCGATGGCCATAACTTGACCAAATACAAATCACTTCAGTATGTTCAAGTTCCACTAGACTCAAACCAGCCAGCACACCAACTGCTTCAACAACTACGTGATGAGGCACATAGATTTTCGAAAAAACAACATCAACACTTGAGATTAAAGAGTATGTTCGTAGAAAACACGACTAAATAGGTGTAGGATGTGAAACATGATCAAAGCCTTTTTGTCCACAATCATCTCTATTTTTCTGATAGCTTTCTTCGTGCCTTCTCTCTCATACTCCAACTGGACGGCATTGATAATAGCTAGCATAGTCCTGATGATCTTGATGGCAGTCGTCAAACCAATTCTCAAGCTGCTTTTTTTACCTATCAATCTCGTCACTCTAGGACTTTTTTCCTTTGTCATCAATGCTCTTATCCTCTGGCTCGTACAAGTGTTAGTCCCTGGATTTAACATTCGCCCCATGATTTTGGCCGGCGTCTATCTAAATGAGTTCTTCACCCTAGTTGTTCTAGCTGCAGGCATAAGCTTAGTCCAAAACGTACTTCACAAAATCCTCTAGGCATTCTTAAGATATAATGTCACTATGCGCATTTTTAGTGTTTTGACAGTTTTGGTTTTTACCCTCCTTCTCCTGACAGAATCAGCTCAGGCGGTAGTTGCAGTTGACCCAAGCCTTGTCACTCCTCCTTCAAGTTCTCAGCCAGTCTTCTCGCAACTTCCTCAATCCGATCTGTACAGTGACTCAGTCGAGATGGCCTTGCCCACAGCCTCACTTTTATTGATAGCCAGTGACTCTGCTTCAGCTGCACCATCAGCACAGGTAGAGCCTCAAGGCTCCACTGAGACTCGCCAGGACATCACTACTATCACTCCCAATAAAAAAGAAAAAATGGCCGAGGTCTTGGATCAAAATCCCATAAGGCTAAGTTGGAGTAACATTCTCCAGTTCTACATTAGAGGCGCAGTAGATAGAGGTTTGCCAGCCAACATTATCGTTTTACTCTTACTTTTCCCTATCATCGCCTTAGTCATCGCTTTCTCCCGTCACATCATCGGTCTCTCAGGCTTTGGAGTCTACACCCCTGCAGTACTCTCGGTTGCCTTCGTCTCGACAGGCATCATCACGGGCATCTTACTTTTCCTTGTTGTTCTGACTGCAGCTATTCTCACTCATTCGTTTGTAAAAAAACTTAAGCTTCAAGCTTTGCCACGCACAGCGCTGCTATTTTGGGGAGTCTCTTGTGTCATTCTCTTTGTCTTAATTCTGTCAGCTTATTTAGGTATGAGCGCTGTCATCAATGTCAGTATTTTTCCCATTCTGATTGTTATTTTATTAACTGAAAACTTCATGGAGACTCAACTTTTTAGTAGTCAGAAGGCTACAATTCGACTAACTGCTGAAACCCTCCTCACTGCTACTCTCTGCTCGCTTCTCATCAGTATGGAGTCACTCCAAGTGGCAGTTATTCTTAACCCTGAGCTCACCCTTAGTTTGGTGGCTTTAGCAAACTTCGTCATCGGCAAGTACTCTGGTTTACGACTTATCGAAAGACTTCGGTTCAAATCTATCATAGAGTAGTCACCTCTCCTCACCTATATGCCACGCTCCAGAGATATCCTCGGCATGAATGCACGAAATCAACTGTACACTTCTCGTAATAGCTCAGAAGCTCGTCGCTACGGTACCTCCAAGTACGCCACCAAGCTTCTACTTCAAGAAAAAGGCATCCCAACTGCCATGGTTTACGGTATTTTTGATAGCTATGAGCAAATCACCCAGTTCAATTGGTCGCAGCTGGATGGAAACTTTGTGGTCAAGCCCTCCAACGGCAATGCAGGTAAAGGAATCTTAATTTTTCGCAAAAAACTAGATGACTCTCACTGGCGAGATACTACCGGTAAATCAACTCCTATCGACGAAATACTCTTGCACTGTGCCGATATTTTTGCCGGCCAGTTTAGTACCTACCAAACTGAACAAAAAGTAATTATAGAAGAACGCGTACCTATTCATGGACGATTCTTTAAGTTCACTCAGCATGGCACTCCTGACATTCGTATCATTGTTTTTAATCATATTCCTGTTATGGCCATGTTACGTTTGCCAACCCAAGAATCGCAAGGTAAAGCCAATCTTCACCAAGGAGCTATTGGAGTAGGTATTGATCTTTTTTCGGGGGTGACCACACACGCTATCACTGGTGGGGGGGGAGATATTCATGTCTATCCTGGTACAAAGAAAAAACTCAATGGTATCCAGATTCCCAACTGGACCAAGTTGCTCGAAATTGCTATCCAAGCTTCAGATGCAGCCGGACTATTTTTCAGTGGTGTGGATCTTTTTTCTCATGAGGAGAAAGGCCCCCTGGTGGTAGAGCTAAATGCCAATCCTGGCCTCTCGATCCAGCTAGCTAATCATGCAGGTTTACGCCGACGTTTAGAGAGAGTTGAAGACCTCAATGTCCTCAATCCAGCTCACGGAGCTAAGATCGGTCAATCTCTTTTTGCAGAAACTTTTTCTGATAAAATCAAGGCCGAGGAAGGACTCCAAATTGTCTCTCCTTACGAAAAACTTTTAGTCTACGACAGTCAGAAGAACAAACATGAAGTTGAAGCCTTGATAAACACTGGCCGCTTTCGCAGTGCTATCGCTAGTAGTTTAGCCAAAGAACTAAATCTCATCGATGCAGACGACCTCCTCTGGCATCAGCAAGAAAAAGAAGAAGGAAGAGTGCCAGTAGTGGAAGTGACTTTTAGAGTGAAGGGACGCAAAATTACAGCCCCTATGGTAGTCTCCAAAACAATGAACAAGTCTAAGATACAAGTTGAGATAGGAAGATCTAATTTAGCTGGGTTTTTAGTTGGGGAGAACGCCTAGATGCCAAGCAATCCATCTACCATAGACTTAACTCCCATCAACTTATTAAGTGAAAAGGACAAATGTCAGGATGATCCAAATTATAATCCACAGTTTAACTATGAGTCACCCATTGACCCAAAAGTTCTTACTTTCTGGGGTGAACCTAAACTAGAATTTATAAAAGCTGCTAAAAAGATTATTGAAAAATACTCAGCTTTAAATCATGATAAAACAAAACCAGATCCGGAGATTAACGAGGAGTATATTCGATCTAAGGTTAACAACTTCCTTGACAAAAATGGCATCACGACTTTTTCAGTCAAGTTTAATTCAAGACAAGTAGCCAGATGCGGAGTCAGTAGTAATACAATCTCTTTTAAAAAGAACTTGTCTTTGGATGCTTCTAATTTTGAAGGCTTATTTCGTCATGAAATTGAAACCCATGTCTTAAGACGATACAACCACTTCACTAATTTTCCTGAACGCAAGATAAGCTCTAACTACCGTCACACAGAGGAAGGTCTGGCAGCTTACCACACATACTTAGGCCATCATCTATCTCCACTACTTTATAGATCAGCCATAAGATACTTGGCCACTGATCTAAGTTTAAGAGAAAGTTTTGTAACAGTAAGAAAGTTTCTTGAAGAATCTGGCATACCTTCTCATAAGGCCATCCTTATTGCCATCAGGGCCAAAAGGGGGCTTACTGATTTAAGCAAGCCGGGCGCAAACACTAGGGACATTGTCTATCTCGAGGGAGCCGCCATGGTAGGACAGTGGTTGCAAGATCCACTCCACGACGTAAGACAGCTATACGTCGGCCGTCTCAACATTGATGAGGCTTCAGACATTCAATGGCAGAATTTTCCCCAGACAATATTTCCTTCATTCATTGAAAGCCCTACATATCGTCAACGAGTTCAAGAGATCTATGAGTACAATATGCTGTCAGAAATAAATGTATGAAAAATAACCTTCAAATCAAACTAAATGCGAGCTCTAGAATCATGATGGCTGAAGCAGAAGCTAGAGGGATCAAATGTACGCCATTTCCAGATCAAGAGACTATATTGATGGAACAGGGCAATCGCTCATGGTATGTTCGGGGCAGTAGAACTTCACTACAGTCATCGGTTGGCAAGACTATTGCCGACTACAAGCCTCTGACAAAAATTATTTTGAACCATTTCAATATTCCAACAGCTAAAAGTGTCTTGATAGAAAGTGAAGATAACTTCGATCAGTTAAATAATTTAAAGTTTCCTGTTGTAGTTAAACCAACAAGTGAGAGGCACGGCGTCGGAGTTTTAGTTGGACTTAAGGATGCACTAGAGGTTGCCAATCTCTTCAATAAGTCAAAGAAGCCAATGCTTGTAGAAGAGATGCTTCAAGGTAAGGAGTATCGGGTAGTCTGTATCGACTACAAGCTTGTGGCCGTAGCTTTTAGAAAATCGGCTCACGTGATCGGTGATGGAAGACACACCATTTCTGAATTAGTAATAGAAAAAAACAAGCATCCATGGCGTGGATCTGGACATACTAATAACTTAAGCTTGATTACTGTCGATGACTCAGTCACATCATTGCTAAGCGAGAGTGGCTACAGTGTTGATTCAATTCCAGAAGAAAATACCGAACTACAGCTAAGAAAAACAGCCAATCTTTCTACTGGCGGAGAAGCCTGGGATGTGAGCTCTGAAGTCTGCCCCGAAAATAAGGAACTATTTGAAAAGATAGCGAAAGTCTGCGACCTAAACACAGTAGGTATCGATGTTATGTGTAGAAGCTTAGGTAGCCCTATAATCACCCAGCCGGATGCAGGAGTTATCGAGATCAATGCCTCACCAGGACTCAGAATGCATCATTTTCCCATCAAGGGACAAGCAGTCAATGTAGCTGCTAAGATTCTGGACATGGTACAAGAAAAACTCAAATAAAATATTTTAAATTGTAAATATCATGCCATCTACATTATCACTAGTTAGCTACCAAATTCTTCGACCTGAAAAAATTCGATGGCACTTTCATCTCATAGAAAATAACATCCTGGCTTCATTAAAAAGCAAAAGTCTGAAAAAGTTTTTAGCTAAATATGACAGTATTATCAAAGATAACAATCTTTCAGTTGAGCACAAAATATTAGATACAGAATCTTTTGAAAAGTGGCTTGAATACTATCGACGAAAAATGTTGGAAAACAACTACGACATAATAGCTTCTACAGATTGGTATGATGACAGGACAAAAAAAGGGTTATCAATCGAAGGGCTTTTCTTTTATCAAAACAGCAAGCTAGTAGGCTCAGGAATAATAACCAGAAACTCAAACGAGCAAGCCACCTTCGCATTTAAAGCAAGTGAGCGCATAGATCTAGGCAATGATGAAAATTCATCAATCGGCGCCATGATAGATTACCTATTCCTGAAATTTGCTGTCGATTCTAAAACTAAAATTATATCGGCAGGACAATCTCGAAATGCTTTTGGAGTGATCAATACTTATGGCTACCTAGATTACAAATTCAAGCTAGGCTACTTGCCTCTTCTGCCTGAGAAACCCACATTTGCAGACTCCATCCCGCTCTCTGAAAATGGAGTAGGAGTGTTCTTTGGTCAATATGAGTCTATGCTGACTCTATATATTTTCAAGCCAAAAGGTGTCACGTTTAAGTTAGAAGCAGCTAGGTATAGTTCTTCAGAGTTGCCAGTAGTGGAGATAGAGTACTAATCTACGTCATGAATTCAAAGGCTATCAAATAATGTTTAGTTCCACACCAAGTCTTACCGATTATCAGCACAAACTATTTTGTCCAGACGGTATTCGAAAAGAAAATATACCCCTCAGCACTCAATTAATAATACAAGAGGCCGAGAGCATGGGAATTACATGGAGCTCCATACCTGGCACTCGAATCATAGAATTAACTCATGGTAAGACTAAGAAGTATTTTTATTTTCAGATACCCTCAGGCACTACCCAACTAGCTTTTTATGCCTGCCTAGACAAAGGTGTGGCTAGAGCTTTGCTAAAAAAAGCAGCAGTCAGCACTCCAAATGGGTTCAAAATAGAGCGTGGTGATAGTCAAAATTACAGAGACTTAATTTTTAACTCACTTAAGAAACCACTAGTTGTCAAACCATCCAACGGCAAGCAAGGGTGGTCGGTCATGATGAGCATAAATTCTAAATCTGAGTTTGATGCAGCAGTAGATAAAGCCATATCCTATAGCTTGGATGAGACAAATGGCGCCATAGTAGAAGAAACATTTCAAGGCAAAGAGTATAGGGTAATTCTTACTGATGAAAAAGTTCTAGCAGTGATGCACAGAATGCCAGCGAATATAGTAGGTGATAGCAGGCACTCTGTCCAAGAGCTTATTGATATTAAGAATAGTGATCCTAGAAGAAATAAAGAACCCAACCTTTTAGCAAGAATTGAAGTAGATAGTGACGTAGCCTCATATATAAACGAACAAGGATTCGAATTTGTTGACATTCTCCCAAAGGATAAGGTCCTGTATCTAAAACGTGTGTCTAATATCTCGCAAGGCGGAGACAACATTGACTTCACTGACAAGGTCCACCCATCTGTAAAAAAAATTGCACTTCGAGCTATTCGATCTATTCCTGGACTAAAATTTGCTGGCGTAGACATACTATCTTCAGACATAACTAGACTTCAAAATGAAAGCTCGTATGTTGTTCTAGAAATTAATAGCTCCCCAGCTATCGATATTCACGAACTGCCATTTGAGGGAAAGAAAAGAAAAATAACTAGAGAGTTTTTGCTGACTATGTTTCCTAAGCTTAAAAAATCCTTCCCAGAAACAACTTAATAGCAAAAACTTAAGTGAAGGTGGACTGAGTAGTCTACAATATCCCCATGCCCAAGCGCGTCGCCCTCGGTCTCTCCGGCGGTGTTGATTCATCCCTCTCTGCAGCCCTTCTTATCGAACAGGGCTATGAGGTGACGGCCGTTTTTCTGGAGTGCTGGCGTGCACCGGGCTGTCGCACGGATCAAGATCGCAAGGACGCACTTCAAGTGGCTTTGCAGCTTGGTATCCCATTCAAAGTTCTAGATTTTAAACATGCCTACAAAGACAAGGTGGTAGAAAGTTTTTTCGCTGAGTATGAAGCAGGTCGCACACCCAATCCAGATGTGGCCTGCAACAAAGAAATCAAGTTCGGTCTTTTCTATGACTGGGCAATGGCTGAAAGTTATGACTATGTAGCCACAGGACACTACGCCCAGATCTTAGATACTCGGACCAGGACTACACCCTCCGATTCAGCCACCAACCACTCCGATAACAAGCCTGCGCCTACTCTTGATCACTCAAAATTAATTACTTCCAGTTTATTTTTAGTTACTCCCACCGACGCTCACAAGGATCAGACCTACTTTCTATATCGCTTAAGACCTGACCAGCTGCCGCACATTCTTTTCCCCATAGGTCATCTGCTCAAAACTCAAGTTAGAGCTGAGGCAAAAAAACGCCAGCTCAAAACTGCAGACAAAAAAGACTCTGTAGGTATCTGCTTTATCGGTGACATCAATGTCCATTCTTTTCTCAAAGAGAGACTAGGTGAAAACCCAGGCGATGTGATTAATCCATCTGGGCAAACTATTGGCCAACATCAAGGGTTGTGGTTCTACACCGTGGGTCAGCGCCATGGCTTCAATATTTTTCCCAAAATATCTGTGATCCAACCAGACGGCTCAACTGTAGATAAGCACAATATACCTCCTTGCTATGTGATTGGGAAAAATCCTGAGAAAAATCAACTGGTCGTAGGCTTTGGCTCTCAGGCATTAACGAATGGTTTTTCAGTAACTGACCTACACTGGATAATGCCTGAAGCAGAGTCACTTCTAACTTCTGACAGGCTAACGGTGCGCATTCGCCACACCGGATCCCTACATACCTGTCGCCTCAACTTGAGAGATAGCACAGCGCAGCTCACTCTCAACTCACCAATTCAAGGCGTTGCAAGCGGTCAATCTGCTGTCTTTTACCTTCAAAACAGCATGTCTCAGCGCATCTGCCTAGGTGGAGGCATTATCGACGTGGCAGTGATATAATTAGGATATGCTTATGTTGAAGGCGACATTTTTTCTTCGCTCCTTGATACCACTCTTTGTGTTCGTGGTTTTTCTCGCGTCTGGTTCTTTTCATCAGCTAAGCGCTGCTGCTCTCACCTATGGCTCAGGCACATACACCAACCTCTGTGGCACGGGCCTTGCCGCCACTGCAGACACCTGTACAGCGGGGTGTAACACCTCAGTAGGTAGTTGCTACTCCACCAACCACTTCGTCACCAAGTTTACTTGCTCAGGCAGGGTCACAGAGTGTCGTAGCAATGAGCAACCTTTCTCTACAAGCTACACTCTAGCCAACACAGCCTGTGGTAAGACTGTCCAGATCGATGTTTTTAACAAAAACTGCCGAGCTAATGGTGACTGGAGCTGCAATCAAAACTCTGACCTCAAAGATTACATCGTCTGGTACTCAGGTGACTGCAGTACACCAACTCCGACGCCCACCCCAACACCAAGTCCCAGCGCTTCTCCTAGTCCATCACCAATCATAGTCTGTGACCCACCTTGGGCGAATAATCCCAACTACTGCCAAAACCGCTGCGGAGTTACGACCTCTTGTAATCAAACCAAAAACTGTGGCAGTTGTACAACCCCAACCCCAACTCCGTCACCCACACCCAGCTACTACTCTAGTTGTGACTCATTGAAGATTCTCTCTGGAGACAACTCGCTCGTACCTGCCTCCATCACTTTCAGAACCACAGGTGCTGACAATCATGGTGCTATTCAAAATTACCGCTACTCATTCGGCGATGGCACCTCACAAACTTCTATAACTCAAGAAGTAACTCATCAATACACAACTTCTGGCACCTTTAGTGTCAGATCAGAGATACAAGATAGTTTTGGCAACTGGAAAAGTAGTAGTAACTGCTCTAACTCGGTTATAGTCAAGCCCTCCAACATAGAGTCTCACAAGTCTGGCTGCTCAGATCTTTACTTCACCCTCTCTAACAGCGGCCGCGCTCCAAGCTCAGCACAGCTGGAAGTAAGTGCCTACGACAATAAAGGCAGTATCCAAGCCTACAAAATCGAGTTAGGCAATGGAGAGGTAAAAGAAAATAGTAGTCGATTCTTTGACTACACCTACAACACCGCTGGCACATACACCGTCAAAGCTTTTATGAAAGATAGTCAGGGCAACTGGAAAGGCGGCAGTGATAACTGTCAAAAATCGCTTCAGGTTCTATCAACCCAAGTCATGAAGAAACAGCCTAAAACTGGCACTCCTGCCATACTTTCGATCTCTGCTATTATCAGTGTTCTGGCAGGCGTAGGACTCCAGTACGCCAAGAAAAAGTTGGCTCACAAGTAACTCATCATTTAACACCAGGTCTTTAAACTAGATCAGTGAATTTAGTCCACTTTCCTATACAATTGACTCAGCTGCAAGACTTACCCCTCCAGACACCACAAGACTTACCCCCTCAGACACCAGTTGAAACTCCTCCTAAATATACTGTTCAACTCTGGTCTAAGCTCTACTATTACTTGAAAAGAGTTGTTAGTAATCCTATCTTTTTATCCTTAGTCTCAGTGGTCTTGATAATCTACGGCATAACAGCGCTGGCTCTAACCTACGGCCCCATCATCCAAGTAGAAGCAATCTATCAGTATAAAACTTTCTTATTTCAGACTTTTCACGTAACTTCATTGAGAGAGCTGATTCTGCCTACACTTAAGTTCGATTATCAGGGCCAGAGCTCACACAGGGATTTTGGCTTGGTGATTCCAGCTATTTACCTCAATGAACCCATCATTGCTGATGTCGATCCTAATGACGAAGCGATGTACACTCAGGCACTAAAAAAAGGTATTGCCCATGCTGCAGGCACTGCCAATCCAGGCGATGTTGGGATAGGCTACTACTTTGCTCACTCATCCTCACCAGCGCTCAAGTCCCAATATAATGCAGTTTTTTACACCTTAGGCAAGCTAAAAAAGGCTGACCAAATCTTCGTCTGGAAGGATCAAAAGAAATTTACTTACTCCGTGACCGAGATCAAAGAAACTTCGCCCGATGACGTCAGTTTTCTAGAGGGAACTCCAGGCGCCCAGTCGATAGTTCTGCAGACCTGCTGGCCGGCTGGATCGACCGCCAAAAGGTTGCTAGTTTTTGCTCAACTTGAGGATTGACTTTTACCCCCCTTCATAAGACAATCCTAATTCCTCAAAAATAAGTCTGGAGGCATAAGCCACCAGGGACTGTTTTTCAATAATTGGATCGAGTTCTTTCACAAGTTAAGAGATTACTTGTGTTTTTCTGTTTGCAAAACACAATAATCACCATCTGAAACAAACATGGTGGTACATACTGCTTTAAAGAGCGATAGTGTGTACCTCCATTCATTTGAAGATACACATATATCCGCTCAATTCTTTTCTCTATTTTTTTATTAATATACAGAAATCGAATTCTTTTTTTGAGAATTTGATCCTGGTTCAGGATAAACGCTGGCGGTGTGCCTTAAGCATGCAAGTCGAGCGGTCCGCAAGGACAGCGGCAGACGGGTGAGTAACACGTAGGAATCTACCTGGAAGTGGGGGATAGCCTGCCGAAAGGCAGGGTAATACCGCATACGATCGCAAGATCAAAGTCGTAAGACGCTACCAGAGGAGCCTGCGTCCTATCAGCTTGTTGGTGGGGTAATGGCCTACCAAGGCGATGACGGGTAGCCGGTGTGAGAGCACGATCGGCCACAAGGTCACTGAGACACGGGACCTACACCTACGGGTGGCAGCAACTGGGAATCTTGCGCAATGGACGAAAGTCTGACGCAGCGACACCGCGTGCGGGATGAAGCTCTTCGGAGTGTAAACCGCTGTGGCGAGGGATGAATTTTGACAGTACCTCGCTAGAAAGCACCTGCTAACCACGTGCCAGAAGCCTCGGTAATACGTGGGGTGCAAGCGTTATCCGGATTTACTGGGCGTAAAGCGTACCGTCGGTGGTGAAGTAAGTTTCTTGTCCAAGCCCATGGCTCAACTATGGAAAGGCAAGGAAAACTACTTCGCTTTGAGTCTGTTCGGGGAAGCTGGAATTCTCGGTGGAGGGGTGAAATCCGTAGATATCGAGAGGAACGCCAAGCGCGAAGGCTGGCTTCTAGGACATGACTGACACTCAGGGACGACAGCTCGGGGAGCGAAAGGGATTAGAGACCCCTGTAGTCCGAGCCGTAAACTTTGGATGCTAGCTGCTTTCCGCTTCGCGGGGAGTGGCGTAAGCTAACGCGTTAAGCATCCCGCCTGGGGAGTACGGCCGCAAGGCTAAAACTCAAAGGAATTGACGGGGGAGCGCACAACCGGTGGAGCATGTGGTTTAATTCGAGACGAAGCGAAAGACCTTACCCGGGTTTGAAATGTAACTGCACGTTTCTGGAAACAGAGACTTCTTCGAGAGTGTTACACAGGTGATGCATGGCTGTCGTCAGCTCGTGTCGTGAGGCGTCCGCTTAAGTGCGGTAACGAGCGCAACCCTTACCCCATGTTACATATCATGGGGGACTGCTCTGGTTTTTCCAGGGAGGAAGGAGAGGACGACGTCAAGTCAGCACGTCCCTTACATCCGGGGCCACACACATCCTACAATGGAGCCTAACAACGGGTCGCGACGGGGTAACCCTGAGCCAATCCTTATAAACGGCTCCTCAGTTCAGATCGAGGGCTGCAACTCGCCCTCGTGAAGTCGGAATCGGTAGTAATCGCAAATCATCAGGTTGCGGTGAATACGTTCTCGCTCCTTGTACACACTGCCCGTCAAGCCAGCAAAGTTGGCAACGCCCGAAGCGGGTGACTCAAACTCGCAAGAGATGAGCCCCTCTACGGCGAGGTCAGCGATGAGGACTAAGTCGTAACAAGGTATCCCTACTGGAAGGTGGGGATGGATCACCTCCTTTCTAAGGAGTATGGGTGGCGGACATCACGGCCCGCCATATTCCCTTCTAGCAGCAATGCTAGATGAATCTTTCAAAATCCAGTGATATTCGTGTCCTGGTAGTAGCTATGTGCCACCTTGTTTGAGTCAGATTGGTGAATTTTTCTCTTTTTAAAATCTAAACCGTCACTTGTATCTAGGTGGCGGTTTTTTGTAGTTCTTGAAGTTTCTGACCTGATACTTAATGCCAAGGTAATCAAACTTAAGAACTCATCACACCCAGTTCTAGATATCGTTCTCTGCATAAGTCGTACGACCGGTTAAAACTGTATCCCATGCGCTGACCTCTGCTCACAATCTTACGAACTGTCAATTGACCTACCAAAAATACTGCCCTATGCTAATTAGCGTAGTATTTACTCATCCTCAAAAACCATTAGTCGGCATGGAAAAACAAATTTCTAAAAGTCATTTTTTTCTTTCTTTCATTGGTAATCTCTTTGCCCTTGCTTTTCTAGCTATCAGCCTTTCATCATTTTTTATAAATAGAGCTACAACACATCAAGTTCAAGCCCAGTCCTCATCATTCACCTTTGGAGCAGCAGGTGACTTTGGCTGCATGTCAAGCTCATGCAATGGCTATAAAGTCCTGCAAAAAGCTAATACTGAAAATCTCAATTTTTTGCTCGCTGTCGGTGATCTTGCATACGGCAGTAACCTGCCTGAGTCTACCTGGTGTCAAAACGCCAAAAATGCCCTTGGAGCGGTGCCCATGCAGATCATCTCAGGCAATCACGAAACATGCGGGCATAATGCCAACTATCCTACTTCAATAGATGATGGCTACATTGACAGATTCACTACTCCAACTTGTTTGCCAATTGGTTTGGGAGCCATACCCAGAGAAAGCGATGAGCTTGGCAAGGAGTACTACTTTGACTATCCACTTGCTCCAGCCGCACCACTGGCTCGTTTTATACTCCTTTCACCACGCGCAAACTACGCCCCACCAGGTGGATCTTGTGCTTCGCCAGAATACTACGACTTTGTAAAAAATGACGTCCACTACACTTGGGCCAAAAGTAAAATTCAAGAAGCTAGAGCTGCAGGAATCCCTTGGGTAATTGGAGTAAATCATGAAAACTACATCAGTACAGGTGATAAGACCGATGAAATCGGAACTGACTTCTTCAACCTTCTCCTAGGTGAGGGCTTAGGACCAAGTGGCGCACCTGGGCAAGGGGTAGATCTAATTCTCCAAGGACACGATCACAACTACCAGCGAAGCAAGCTCCTGGGTCTAAATTCAGCTACCTGTCCCAAGATTCTTGGCAGCGGATTTGATGCTGACTGCATCAAAGAAAGTGGCAGTAACTTCACCAAAGGTCAAGGTACAGTACTTGTCATCAACGGTACTGGTGGCCTAGGTCACTATCCAACCAATGTAGGCGATACCCAGAATCCATATTTTTCAAGTTGGAACGATACCGCTTTTGGACTGATCAAATTTGTTGTCACTCCAGATCAGATTTATGGAGAGTACAAATCTGTAGTGGGCACCCACACCGACAGCTTTACAATCTCTACCAACCCCACCCCCCCTAGCTCACCAACTCCAGTACCATCATCAACACCACCTCCTTCGTCAGCTAGCCCTAGTCCTAGCCCTTCCCAATCCCCACTGCCATCAGCAGGACCTTCTACCACATTTGTCCCTTTTGGCTCAAGTTGGAAGTACTTAGATAATGGTTCTAACCAAGCTACACTCTGGAAAGAGCGCACCTTTAGTGACCTAAATTGGGCTTCTGGTAGCTCTGAGTTGGGCTACGGAGATAGCGATGAAGCCACTGTCGTAAGTTATGGTCCGGACTCAGCCAACAAGTACGTCACCACTTACTTCAGAAAGAGTTTTGACTTGACCAACCATCAGTCGTTCAGCGGACTAACTCTCAAGCTAGTCAGAGATGATGGGGGCGTTGTGTACCTTAATGGTACAGAGGTGCATCGTAGCAACATGCCAACTGGAGCTATCTCATACACGACACAAGCTTCCAGCTCCATAGAGGAAACTCAGGACACGGTCTCAGTTCCTGCATCATTCCTAGTGGAAGGAAATAACACCTTAGCGGTGGAAATTCATCAGTCAAATGTCACCTCTTCAGATATAAGTTTTAATTTAGAGCTAACTGGTATCAGTAGTGGTGCCTCAGCTACACCTTCGCCACAATCACCGTCGCCGACCCCACAACCTACTTCTCCAACTCCTTCACCCACGCCAGCTCCAATTCCAGGAGATGCCAATGGAGATGGTGCCGTCAATGAAGCAGATTATTTGATCTGGAAAGACCACTATGGACAAACGATAGCGGGTGGAAATCAAGTTGGCGACTTTGATAGTGATAGTAAAATTGATGGAGTTGATTACTCGATTTGGCTGTCTCACCTAGTCATTGATTCTTCATCACCGCTACCTACTGCTTCTCCAGCTGGAATTACTTATTATGTTGATTGCAACAGTGGGGTTGATAGTAACGCCGGGCTATCGCAAGATTCTGCGTGGCAAACTCTTACTAGAGCCAATGCAGCTAACTTAGATCCTGGTCAGTCACTCTTGCTAAAAAGAGGTTGTGTCTGGAATGAGGGGCTTTTACTTGCAACAGAAGATAGCGGCTCAGCGCTTCAAAACGTTTTGGTTTCTGCCTATGGATCCGGAGAGCTGCCCAAAATTCAAAGAAATGCTAACTCCACAGTAGCTATCAAAACATCTGGCTCTTACATAACCATTGAGAATGTCTTAGCCGAAGCTCTGCCTTTCAATCTCGACCCAGATTGTGGCAGTAATCCCGTTGGCTATGTCCTAGGTTTTTCATTTGAAAAAGGGGCTTCATATAACACTTTGAGAAACTCTGTGGCCACCGGCAACTACGCGGGTGTATACCTAAAAGCTGGAGCTCACCATAATCTGGTGACCAACAACATCCTCAGCAATAACATCATGATGAATCCACTTGACATTACCGTCATCATTGACGGTACCGCCATCAATAACAACAATGACGCTGGTGCATTTGGAGTCCTAATTCACGGCAATAACAATGAAGTAGCCTACAACACCATTTCTGGCCATGATGCCTGTTCATATGACTATGTCCGTGACGGGGCAGCTGTGGAGATATATGGAGACAGTGCAGTCAATCCCGACGGCACAATCAATCCCGCAACTCAAAACTCAATCCATCACAATCGAGCTCACAATAACGATGCCTTTACAGAACTGGGTAAAGAGACGAATGGGGAAGCGCAGAACAACACGTATGCATATAACCTAGTCACTTCCACCTTACCAAGCTCAATAGGTGTGGTCACTCGCGGAGCAGGTAGTAGCTATGGACCGGTGCTTGGAACAAAGCTTTTCAACAACACTTTTTACCTAACTGGACAGTCAGCCCAAGGGGTGGTCTGTAGCTCTGGCTGCAGCGCTGACATTCTCACCATGAAAAATAATCTCATCTGGGCAAACTGGAAGGCTGCCTATGCTGATGCTCCATTTGGCGAAGGGCATAATGACTACTGGAAAACCGGAGGTTCGCCACTGATCCAAGGTTATGTACCTACAGCTACCTCTATAAGAATGGATCCACTATTTGTTTCATCTGGCTCAGATTTTCATCTACAAACCAGCAGTCCAGCCAAAAACATTGGAACAGACGAATCTACCACTGCAGGTTTTGGGTCTGATCTAGATGGCACGATAGTTCCGCAAGGTGTTGGAGTAGACCTTGGAGCCTTTGAGTGGAAGTAAAACATATGAAAAACTCATCACTTGATATATCTCAAACTAATCCACTGATGAAGCTGACCAGTGTAAAAAGCTCAAAAGAGAAGTTGATAGTCTCAGCGATTGTGCTAACTGTCCTAATTTTTGTCCTAGGAATTGGTCTAAGCTTGTCAAAGTCAGCCACAAATCTTGGTAGCAAAGCAGCCGGAACAGGTACCGTTTTCTTTACTCCTACGACCCAGTCTCTGCCGCCTGACGCAACTTTAATGCTTCAGCTGGATTCCCGACTAACTCCAGTGGTCTTTGCCCATATTGAGGTCAACTTTGATCCAACCAAAGTCCAGCTTGTGCAAAATGTGCAGTTGAGTAATCCTAAGCTAACTAGAGTCGTTGTCTTGACGCCAAGCTCAGAGGCCAATACAGTTGGAAAAGTGAAGATAGCTCTAGGCTTAGATCCTTTATATAAAATGACTCCACCGGTAGGAACAATAGATCTAGCAAGCCTTAAATTCAAATCTATGACTCAGGATCCCAACACTGTAACGAACATTATAATTGACGGCCTGCATCAACAGATTGTGGGGGCTGACTCCACAACATTAGGAATTTCTACTCAGGATGCGACTCTAACTTTAAACCCTCAACCTTCTCCCTCACCAGCTGCCTCTCCATCACCCATCGCTAGCATCCCTCCCTCACCATCTGCCTCTCCATCACCAATCGCTAGCATCCTTCCCTCACCATCTGCCTCTCCATCCTCTTCCCCTCAGCCAAGTACATCTCCTCTTCCTATTAGCGTGACAATCACAAACCCTCTAAATAACAGCACTGTAAGAGCCAACTCATACGTGAACATCGTCGCTGCTACCTCACCAAACATCACAAAAGTCGAGTTCTTGGTTAACAACTCGCTAAAGTGTGCCGATGTCGTCGTTCCTTTTTCATGCAGTTGGAAAGTTCCTGGCAAACAAAATGTGCTCTACAAACTTACAGCCAAAGCCTATGACAGTTCAGGCAACACAAGCCTATATAGTATTTTTGTAACTTCGAAGCGACAATAAGAGTTTTTAGCCTTAATTCAATATTTTTCCAAAATTCTCAGTTGCTTGATAGTTAACAGAAAGAGAGCTCGATCGAGAATCAAAAAATACTATCAAGTACAGTAAGCGCTTCTTACTTCCCACTTGCGCAGCAAGCCCTAAATGCGCCACAATCATTCTCAACTATGTCACTACTCACTGCTTTTCAAAATATCATCCGCACTCCGTCTGCTGCTTCACCTGCTAGTGCTTCAATGACTTTAGATACTCCCCAAGCTATCCAAAGCAGCAATCAAGAAAATACTCAATCAGTTGCAGTTACCCCAGAATCACCAATATCTACTGGAGCTCAACAATCAACCATAGCTAATCAATCCCTCCAAACCACACCAACTAGCCCAACTCTAACAACGCCTATCATTTCGTTTCCAGTCAACTCAGGCGAATCCATGCGGAGTAGAGTTCTAGCTCCACCACGGCCAGTACCCATCACTCCAGAGCTGAGTAGAAGCACCCCAGCCCAATCAAATTTAGCCCAATCACCAGCAGAAAATTTAGAAAACTCTTTCTACACTCATCCTCCAGATTCCAGTCTTCAAAACAACACATCAGACTCTACTGTCAATAGATTTTAATTAACAATTTGAATCGCAAATTTATTTTTTTTCTAGCGTCTTACATATAACTGCAGCTCCACCCATCTCTATCTACTTTTAAGATTCTTAGTAATTTTAGTTTTTTTAGTTCTTTTATGAGATGCAGTTTCAATGGCTTTTACTTTAGGCACATCAGCAGTTTTTAGTAACAGTCCTGCCTCAAGTTCTTCTGCGTGTTTGAGACCTCTTCGGATTGAATTTTTAGCCGCAGTAGTCACCACAAACTCGAGCCAATCTGGATTAGGTTTAGTTCTCCCTCTATCAAGAATTATCTTGACAATGTCGCCATTTTTCAGCTGGTAATTGAGCGTCACCATCCTACCATTTACACTTGCGCCGACTGCCTGATGACCTAGCTCCGTGTGGACGCTGTAGGCAAAGTCTATAGGTGTTGCCATGCGAGGCAAGTCGTATACATCGCCTCGTGGAGAAAAAACTAGATTACGATGTTGCAAAGCATCGAACCGTAAGGCGTGAAAATAGTCTTCATTGTTAGTGATTTCCTTCTGCCAAGCTGCAAGCTGAGTAACCCACGCCAGTTTCTCTTTTGGTACAGCCACCCCATCCTCTAGATCTTGATCTGAAACTCCACTAGACTTTGCCTGGGCATAGTACCAATGGGCAGCAACCCCATACTCCGACTGCTCGTGCATCTCTTGAGTACGTATCTGCACCTCACAGATAGACTCATTCGGTCCAATCAGATTTGTGTGAATGCTCTTATACCCATTAGGCTTTGGATTGGCAATAAAATCACGAACTCCTAGAAATGGCACCGGATGATAAAGCCTATGTACAACTCCCAAAGTAAGGTAACAATCTTCCACGTTCTCAACCACTATTCTAAGAGCTTTGATGTCATGCACCTTGGTAATATCTTTATTGTGCTCTGGTCTGAGTAGTTTTAGGTAGAGACTATAGAGAAACTTAGCTCGTGTATGGAGAGTTACTTTTTTTATGCCGTGTTCTTTAAGAGCTGTCAGAACTTCACGACGCATTTTTTCGATTATCACATTTGCCAGCTTGTAGTACCTAGAGGTGTAGCGCTTGACCCACTCATAGTCCTTGGGATAGACGTAAGGAAAGGCTAAGTCCTCTAACATACCCTTGACGTGACCCATTCCTAGCCGCTCGGCTAAAGGTGCATACACTTCGAGTGTTTCAGTAGCAATTCGCTTCTGTTTGAGCGGTGGTAGGGCAGCCAATGTCTCCATGTTGTGGAGACGGTCAGCTAGTTTGACCAAAACAACCCGTAGGTCTTTGGCCATCGTCAAAATCATCTTGCGCAAGTTCTCAACAAACTCTTCTTGGGTATTATTTTTGAGGCGAATATTACTAATCTTGGTCACTCCATCTACCAACACAGCCACACTTTCACCAAAATTTTTCACTATGTCCTGGCGAGTAGCTCCACCATCCTCAATAGTGTCGTGCAGTAGCCCAGCCACCACAGAGTCTGTGTCCAATCGCCACTTAACAATCGTCACGGCTATGCTATTTGGATGCTCAATAAAGGAAGTGCCATCTTTTCGTTTTTGTTCAGTATGAGCCAAGTTGGCAAACTCCCAGGCACTCTGAATTTTTGCTAAGTCCAAAGTTCTTGGAGATCTAGCAGCTTCGTCAAGCAGATCCTGAAGTAACGACATGAGCCTATTCTACTCCACAAATGTCAAAGCCACGCCTTTTTTATCAGCTCTGCCAGTACGACCAATTCTGTGAATATAATCTTCAAGAGTTTCTGGCAAGTCAAAGTTGATCACGTGAGAAACATCATCTATATCAAGTCCTCTAGACGCTACGTCTGTAGCGAGCAAGACTTTGACTCTGTTACTTTTGAACTGATCAATAGCTTTTTGTCTCTGATACTGAGATTTATTGCCATGAACTGCCGCAGCTGAAATTCCCAAGTCATCAAGATTTTGTGAAAGTCTCTCTGTAGCTCGCTTTGTTCTCAAGAAAATCAAGACCTTTTTGAACTCATCTTGCATCAACATCTCTTGCAAGACCTCAATCTTGATACGACCGTTGGTGCGAATGATGTTTTGGTCAATATTACTAGTAGTTGGAGCTGTTTTGACAGAGATCTGTACTGGATTGTTCAAGAAATCTCTCATTACTCTCTCGATATCTGACGTCATCGTGGCTGAGAAGAAGAGAGAGTGTCTCTCCTGTGGTAAGAGGGCCACTAAGTGACGTATGTCTCTAATAAAGCCCATATTTAACATCTGGTCAACTTCGTCCAAAACTATATTCTGGAAAAACTTTAAGTTGAGAGCGCGTTGGTTTTCCAAATCTTTAAGTCTACCTGGGGTACCAATCACAACTCTAGGTGTGCGGCGCAACTTCTGCACCTGAGTGTTGATGTTCATGCCACCTATGCAAAGAGCTGTATTAATACTCATGCCCTTGGCAAAAAGTTGACATTCTTGCTCTATCTGAACAGCCAGCTCTCTAGTTGGCGCTACAATGAGGATTTTTTGAGTTGAGTCTGCAGACAGCTTCTGAATCAAAGGAACCAAAAATGCAGCTGTTTTACCTGTGCCAGTGTTGGCCAGACCAACTACATCACGTCCTGACAAAACAACGGGAATAACTTTATCTTGAATTGGTGTGACTTGAGTGTAGCCACGCTCATCAATATTTTTTTGAAGCTGTGAGTGAAGTGAAAAACTTAAGAAAGTGTTTTCTGGCTCATATTGAGTGCTGACTACAGGAGTTGTAGCCTGGCTTACAAATCTTGATGGGTCAAATGATCTACGAGCTCTCATGGCAGATCTACCGCCTCCTGAGGATCTCTGTCCACCACCAAATGAGGATCGACCTCCAGAAAATGATCTTGAGCCTCCACCAAATCCTCTCGAACCACCAGAAGAACTACTACGAGCCCCTCCATAGCTACGAGGTCTATCTCCAAACGAAGCTCCCTCAGAACTTCTCTGAGAGCCTCTATCCGAGACTGAATCTGATCTACGACTTGTGAAGCCCCTACTGTTTCCACTCTGGCGGTTGCCTGATGGAGAGCTTGCGCGCTGTGACTGATACATAACAATACTTCCTCCCTGTAGATACAGGGCTGATCAAAAAGGGGAGGATAGCAAGTGAAAATTTGGCGGCGACTTACTTAAAAGACACTATTTTCGTACTAACCTAAAAGCGTACTCGAGGCACGCACCGTTCTTTTTGTGATGAACGCTTTAAAAATTGCGTCCTTAAGGTGGTAATTGTACAGTACATTTTCTGCTTTGTCTATAGTTATAGGCTAACAGTCCTTAACCTGACTCGCTTCTTACCGCTACGTCACCAGACATAGGGCAGCTCTCAAAAAGCCTATCTCTGAAGTACTCCATGTACTCGCTACCTGGATCAAACTTGGGGTACTTCAAGTACTCCTTAGGGACATCATAGTGACCTATGAAGCTCTGGACAGGAATTTTATACTGCAGTCTGACCTGGCACGCATTTTCCACGGCTAGATCTGAAATTTTAAGTAACTCTTGAGTGTGATTCCTCACCGTAATTTGGGTATATTTACTGTCCTTGCCTTCAGTCGTATTTTGGGCAAAGTGATCACAGATCGCCTCAACATCCTGATTGAAATCAACATAGGCCTGGTCAGGAATCGAGTCTGGAGCAAGCTTACCAGCCAGAACTTGATTGAAACAGACCCCACTCAGCTCATTATTGAGCGCCACAAAGTTGGAGTTCCTGCCCGTACAAGCTGCACGCTCAACTCTATCACTGTAGAACTTCATCAGAGCCCAAACTCCGTCCTTGTCCGTCGCAAGCTGGCATGACGAGCCATTTCCTTCTACAACACCTTTTATGGTTGACGCATCTAACCAAGCGCCAGCCCAGTGAACTACGAAGTACTTTGGAACTACGCAGACATCTATGAGTCTTCCGTAACGCACATTTTCTTTGATCAGATTTATTTTGTCTTCAGCTACAAGACTCTCAGTTATAGAATCGCCGCTACAGTTGATGTAGCTACTTTTTTTAATTTGCTTCAGTAGCTCATCCTGGTTCAGCTCTATTTGATACTTAGGCTGATACCTGAGTCTAGTGCTTGAAGGTATGTTACTGACCATTGGACTCTCCAGATTATCAGCATCGGTCGGCTGAGCTTCCAAGCCAGAGTTGACCATTGGTAGTCCTTTTCTGCGACACATCACTAAGATTAGGTCTGAAAGTGAGTTGGCTTGAATTGGAGTCAAGAAATCGTTGGGCAGAGTGTGACACTCAAAGTTTTGGGTAGCATAAAGTAGAGGCACCAGATCCTGAGTAAACAAATCAGTTACCACTATGAAGTTATTGATAGAGCTAAGTAACTTAAAAGTATTCTCATACTGTTTATTGGTCTTACCAGAGCTACGGTACTTTATCTCATCTTGTGAAGTAATATTTTCCAAGACAGGCTTTCCTTTGAGAGCCCCTAAGAAATTGATAAAATTATTCTCCCCATAACTGGTAGTCAATGAGCCATCTACAGCGTCCCAGAGTACAGTATATTTGTCAGCAATCTGGTAAACATTGTCATTAAAAAACAACTTCAATCCAGCTGCATACTCAGACAAAAAATAGGATGTACTCTGAGAATTTTTTAAGGATGGATAAGGTCGCCACGAATAATCAGACTTTAGTGACAGAGCCACACTTATCACACTCATGAGGAAGATAAATCTGGATACATTTTTTTTCGCCAGAAAAGTAATCAGAATCTTATGGAGAGAAGCTGGGTTATCAAAGATAATCCAAATAAGTACTATAAAATGCAGCGGTGCGATGTATCTGCCGTAACCAGAATAAAGTGACCAAAAAAAGTATGTTGCTACAACAGTTATGGAAAAGTAGAATCTCGAAGTAAAAATTCCTCGTCGAGATAAAAGGGCAGAACTTGACTGCAGCAAACAGTAAAGATATGCAAAGCCTGACACCAGAACAAGAAAAATATTGGCATACCAAGAGATATAAATTTCTGTGTAGCGAGAGGTGAACGAGCCAATAATTGGCCAGGTTATTGCTTCCAGAGCCGAGCGCGGTCCAAAGTCACTTGACTCAGAGTGCCTAAGCTGGTGAACATACCATGACCCTGAGAGTTTATTAAAAATTTGTGAAGTGCTCTCACCTGAAATATCAAGTTGAACCAGATGCATTTCCTCCAAAGTTACGCGGATAAAGTAAAAACTACTCACTCCAATAAAGATCAGGACTGGAAGAATAAATTTAAGCCACTGTTTAAACTCTTGGAGCTGTTTTTTTAATGACCAAAAAACAGATAGACAGATAAATAACCAGAACGGGGAAAAAACTACGACCGACTGCTTGGTTAAAATTGACATAACTACAAAAATAATAACTAGGGTAGCTGAAGATAAGTTGCTCTTAGTAGGCAGAGATTTAAATTTTAAAAATTGATAGAAGGCTTCTAAACAAATCAAAGCGCTCCAAACGTCTGTCATAAAAGTAGCGTGCGTGGCAACGAGTAAGGGAAAGTAAAAGAAGCCAACGAAAGTAATAAAGATCAACTTTGGAGATTTCTCTGGCATTAATTCTGTAAATCTACTAGCCAGAGAAACGACCCAGATCGAGAGTAAAAAACCACTTAACAAGAGTGTAGCTCTAATCCCAATACTTGCCAAAAAAGGAGTGTAGTTTTGATTAAGAGCTGGATATTTATACTGAGCAATTCCGTTAAAGTTACCACTGCTGAAAGGCGACTGACTATAAAATGCGGCAGGAATGTGAAAAGCCAGATCATCATGAGTAGGATAGTAGAGAGGTGTTCTAATTATAAAAAGGGCAAAACAGACACCAAAAAGTGCCACCGATAATTTTTTATGGCTAGAAACTAAAGCAAATTCACTTCTCCATCTCAAACCATAAAATAAGACTACGGCAAAAAGTAGAACATGTAGGCCGACAGAGACCCACCCTTCACCAGACAATGGAATCAGAGCAACAACTGAAAGATAAGCCATGTTTGAGGCTGTGGAGCAGAGAAACAAAAAAGGAAGTGCTTGAAAAAGTACTGAGAGAAAATAATTTACCCCTTTTTTAGCAAACTTCATGACAACTAGTATACGTTGTACCGACAGTTCTGATCCAGTACATCAAGTTATGACTTAAAGACACATTCCTTAGGCATCTATCTGGACAACCACAAAAATATAAGAGTATGAGGTCATGATCCAATCCACTCCTGATATTTTTTATATTGACCAAGAAGGTCTAAAGAGCCTAAAGCTGGTAGGTGTTGCTTATTCTCACATCAATCGAGAAGATTTTGCCACTCAAGGCCAAGGCTTGCCAGCCACGAGAATTCCCTTAAGCACCGCCTCACCCTGATCATCCACAACAACCCTAGCTGCTGCCTCCTTACGAAAAAAGCTAAAGTTACGTCCCGTTCCTTCGGGAATAAAGTACTCTTCAACTCCATATGTTATGTGATAACGTGGAATCGTAAACTGCTGATTGAGTACATCAGTCTGATCCACTATATCTCCGCTTGTTACCATGCCTTTAATAAAAATCTGATCCGAACCTATCGGCTTCTTCAACAGAGCGCGCTGGGCAATCCAGTAGTTGCCATTCTTTACTAAAAGAACATAGACAGTCTCACCATTTTTAATTCTAGCAAAGTCAAAATAGGCTGACTCTAGCTCAGAAATATCATACTGGAACGTGACGTAGTCACCTCGCAATGGACTGTTGGGGTCAACAGGTGCAATTCTAAGCACTACCTCGGTCCCCCCAGTAAGGATCATGAGTTTAGTAACAATCATGACGGCGATGATCAATAGTTGCAGAGCAACTGCCAGAGAAAATTTGAGTTGTTTAGTCATGATTGTGTCTGTATTTGAGCTGGTACTATCGACTCTGCTTTGATGTTAGCCAACATGATTCTCCTACCTTTCTCCATGAACCAACCTACAACAAAAAGAAGGATGCCGGCGCCAATGAAGAAAAGACTCTTATCCAAGTAAGTAAAGAACCAGTCAAAGTACTTCACTACCACTAAGATAAAAAGAAAGACTGTTCCTAAATTTATTAGCCAGCTTTCTCTCCTAAGATAACCTGAGAAAATTAATCCCAGCACTTCAAAAAAAACCGTAATATTAAAAATAACCGACCAGATAATGCCCGCACTCGCCAACTGGTTACCCGCTCCAGATACAGAGTAAAAAGAAGGATTATTTCCTGACTGAACAAAAATTGTTTGTTGAGGTAAGAAAACCGTCAGACCAAACAAGAATGTAAGGAACACAACTGCAGCAGTCTCAGCTGGTAACATCAATTTTCTACTAAATACGTAAAAAATCATTCCTAGTAAGGACACCAGTAAGATGGTCATTGATAAAGTAGCTTCCCAGGAACTCAAAAGTGAGCCACCAACTGTTAAGTCTGACAAAATTCCTAAGCCAGGTTTTGTAGATAACACAAACAATACTCCTGTTACCAACAAGATGCCAAACATCAGGTATACCAAAGAGAAACGCTTCTCTTTTAAGTCTCTTTCGTGAAAATGTCCAACAACGTAAAATAATAAGGCTAAACATAGTTCCAACTAAAATTGCAGAACTTTTGAGCTCATGACCGCGCGTCCATTGGGATGCCTGCAGTCCCCACCAACTCACCATACCAATCAAACTAAAAATGAGAGTAGCTAAAGCTCTAAAGTAGTAAGTCGTCACAAATCCTAGTACTGTAGTCAAGATAACTATGGTTCTCCAATCGATCGGATCACCCAATAGTCGATCGATGGATAGCATGGTCACACCTAAGAAAAACATTGACAGGAGTAGAAACCACTGGCTAAGTGCATCTTCTTTTGAAAGAGCCAGCTGTAGATACCAAGATGAGTTTTGAGAAGGGTGAACATTGACGTTTTTTCTTGTTAGAAAGTAGACTATGAGGGCAGGAATACCTACAGGTGGGAAAGCAATAGCTAGGATAATAATTAGTATCAACATGATTGTTTAGTAGTAGCCTTTTAGATCATCTGGCATGTTCCTGCGAATACTCCAACCAAAAGTAAAAGTGATGGCTGTTGCAACTATCAAGAGTCCTGTTGATGTCAGAAGGAAGCTGCTTGCGGTAAAACTAGAGATAATATTGTAAGGATGACCTAAAATAGCTGCTATGCCTAGTGGTATTGCTAAGTAATAGAGGGGATACGACTCCAGAGCATATGCCAGGGCAATGGTGCCCAACATCCAGAGAATAAAGCCGTCTGGCCAGTTTGCCCTGATGTGAAACATCTGAGCCACTAAGAAGATACCTGCGCCAAAAATTATTGCGCCAAGTAAGATTAATGCCTCACCAGTTTTGAGTAATTGATACTTTTCTTTTAGGCTCCAACCAAGAGCATACGAGGTAAGCATACTCAGGACAATTATTGAGATCTTGATCGGCTTATCCATCACTTGCCAGTTAGAGGCAATGAATGAAAAAATGCCCGCTCCTACCAGCAGAGCGGCAAAGGTCAGAATGATGTTGATCGTTTTTTTCTGAGTATCTTCTTTTTGTTGATCTGAAGTTAACGAATTTAAGTTTGCTTGAATTCTGTCAATTTTTATTCCCTGTCCAAGAAGTTCACTATATAGGTCTTCCTTGGACTTACCCTGAAGTATCGAGGTTTGAATATATGCTGCTAGCTGCTGATCATTCATAGAGTATTTTGTCTCAACTAAGTTTACACTCTTATTTGCATTTTAATTCAACTAGAAGTCAACCATTTAGATGGTGCTCGGCCTGAGTGGACAATCACAAAAATATATGAGAGTATGAGGTCATGATCCAATCCACTCCTGATATTTTTTATATTGACCAAGAAGGTCTAAAGAGCCTAAAGCTGGTAGGTGTTGCTTATTCTCACATCAATCGAGAAGATTTTGCCACTCAAGCGGCCTACGATGGAGAAATAGAGGTAGAGGACAGAGCTGAAGAAGTGATAGCTGAGATAGCCAAGCTTGGTGTCCCTGTCAAAGGTTATGCCGGAGACTCGTACTTCTTCACAAATGTCCTAGTGGATAAACCAAATTTGATTCTTAATCTAGTCGACACTGTGCGTGGTCGTGATGCCCTCCAACCAGCTATTCCTGGAGCCCTAGAGCTCTCCAATGTTCAGTACACTGGAGCCGGCATGAGTGGCTTGGTGATAGGTAACAATCGCCACATGTTCAAGCAGCTCTTGATAGCCCATGACATCCCAACTCCTCAATACAAGTTTATTCGTGACTTGCGTTCAAAGATTCCAGAGTCTCTGGGTCTTCCATTAATTGTCAAACTCAATGAAAGTGGTGGTAGCGTAGGCATAGACAACAAAGCTGTCAAAGAAACTCTAGAAGCAGCGACTAAAAAAGTTGAAAGCATGATCGATGCTTATAAAATTCCTGTCATTGTCGAAAAATTTATCAACGGTCCAGAAATCACAGCAGTGATTTACGATGATAGTCGTCGCAAGCACATCTTTTTAGGTCAGAAAATCTTCAGACTCCAACCTGATGGAAAGCATGACTTCACCAGTCTTGAGAGCTATGAGGATATCAAAGCTTATAAGTACAAAGTTCCAGACCAAGCTATTATCGATAAAATTAATCCTTTAGTAGCAAGAGCCTTCGACACTCTCGGCTGTCGTGACTACGCCAAGTTTGACATCAGATGGGAAGAATCTACTTCTACTCCCTACTTTATAGACTGTAACCCAAACACAGCTCTAGGACCAGACAAAGGCCTGCCAATGACTGAGGTCTTGATGCTTCACGGTATTGACTTCACCACCCTCCTCAAGAGTCTCTTGAGCAAACACGCTCGCACACTGCAGAGGCAGTAGGGCTAGACTCTGGCTATATTTTCCGGGGAGTGATTGAGAGATAGCCAGCCCACCATGCGTGTAACTACTTGCAGACACTTTTTGCATACTCTATATACTTAGCCACAAGCTCTGAGTTTTCCTTAATGAGCTGATAAGCCTGCCACTCTCTAAAGTTAAACTGAGTGATGTCGGTAAGCGGGGCGCCACCTTTTTCTAAGGCTTGGTATTTACTGCTCAACCTCTGCAACTTATATTCAAGATAGCTCGACTGCCTTTTTAAAATTATTTTATCGACAGGGGGACCGTAAGGTGGGTAATCCGTGATGTCTTCAGTGTAAGCGACGCAAATTGGCAGATAGTTACTACCGAAGGAATCAACACCAGCCGAGGAGAAGTACCCCCAATAATAATTCCTATCTGGCTTAGCAATTTTAGTAGTCATCGCTTCTCCCATGTGTGACTCCCAAAACCCAAGATTATCGTAGGAATTGCCCACGATATAAGCAAAGTCTTTTTGGAGAGACTGGTCGACAAAGTACTTGGGAGCGCCCAGCTGACTAACAAGCATGTCAGTAGGGAAGATATTCAAACACAGAATAAAGATAGAAAAACTTAGTACTTGCGAACGAAAAATGACTTTTGCAGTGATCTTTTGATAAATTTGAAAGATGGTAGAAATAAAAGTCAGCAAAATGATCAAAGTTAAACCAGTAGCTAATATGCGCTGATCCTTAAGCCCAAAAGTAGACTGAAGCACATAGAGCTTGTGAGCCATAAAGACGCTGACGGCGACCAGCTGAAGGCTAAAAACGGTTAAAATTTGTTTTATACTTCTGGATTGTTCATCACAAATCGCTATTCTTCTAAGAATAAACTGAATCAAGCAGTAGCCTAAAAATGAAACCACGATTAGCTCAAGAAAACCTTTCTGTACATATTGAGATATAACCGTGAAAGTCAGCTTGGCAATATCCTGGAAAAGTAACTTAGCTTGAAAACTAGAGAAGATAAAAAACAATGAAGCAACACCAAAAATGATAATCTTGAAGGTCACTAACTTCCATTGGTTCTCGAACTCTTCATCTTGATCGTGAGATCTAGAAAGCGTCAAAAATACAAAGAATAGATAACCTTGGACCAGACCTTGAAGCAAAATTCTAAATATGTCGATCTCAAAAATGAAACTTATGATCTTTTGAATCCAGTAAAAGATATCTGAAGTAAACTTGACATACTCTTGATTAATACCTAAGAAAAGTACATGAAATATCAGCATTACGGGTATAGATAAAAGTAACCCTGAGGCGACTGACATTCTCAGAGTAAAGTTAATGTTCTTAGCCTTAAACCTCATGTAACTACTCAAACTTGTCAGAGAAAGAATGTTCAAGATGTAGTACTTGGAGTAACGTAACGAACTACCAACAAGCTCCGAGAGTGAGTCTTGAGACCTACCCTCAAAAATATATATAGATAAGATAAGTGTAATCACCCAAACTACCTTCGAAGTTACATCCAGCATGAGTGAGTTGGTTGTGACAGATAAAAATACCGATAAGAAAGCACCAAGACCCATCAATAATTTATGATATTTTTCAAAAGGCAGATTACGACTGCGGCCCATCAAGAAAATTAAGCTAAAAATAGTCAAGTGAAAAAGAGTAGCCTGAAGATTGCTTCCTATTTTAAAAAAACCAATAAAAACTACATAAAGTATACCTATGATAAAACTCAAGCTCTTGGTGCTCAAGTAAAAGCGCGCGAGACAGTTATCAAGACTAAAACTAGCCATCAGCTTTTCATTTGGTGGGGCAGTGTTTTCTAAACTAGGTGAGTGAACTGCTTGTTTCATATCTACTTTCCAAATCTTCTGTGACGAGCTGCAAACTCTTTTAGTACTTCATCTAATCTGTCTGGTGTAAAATCTGGAAAACCAAACTTAGGAAAAGCAAACTCGCTGTAAGCAGACTGCCAGCTCATGAAGCCAGACAGCCTCATCTGACCACTGGTGCGAACAATCAAATCTGGATCAGGTATACCTTTAGTATCTAAGTTAGACTCAATCTCAGCTGCTGTGACTTCCTGTCCAGCTAACTTACTTGAGAGCAACTTATTAACTGCTCTGAGTAGTTCGTCATGTCCGCCATAGTTCACGGCTATAACCACTATTAGTCCAGTGTTGTCTTTAGTTAGTTCGAGACCTTCTTTAATTTTTTCCTGAATGTCAGTCGCCAGTCTGCTCGGATCACCAATCATAATCACACGAATATTCTTTTCGTGTAGTCTCTGAACTTGTGAATCAAAAAACTCTCTAAATAAATCCATTAAGTAACCTACCTCCTTCTTATCGCGCTTCCAGTTCTCGGTACTAAAGACCCAGAATGTTAAGTACTTAATGCCTCGCAAGGCAGCTCTATCCACAAGTGGCTCAATCACTTTTTGGGTAGCTTGTCTGTGACCAAGAAAAGCCTCCAAACCATGAGCTCGAGCCCATGTTCTATTGCCATCACAGATAATCGCGACGTGACTAGGTCCCTTAAGATCTGAATTTGATAGTTTTGAATCAGAATTAATTTTCATAACTTCACAGCCCTTTATATATTTACCAATTTAATCTCAATCTACTTACTGCTTTCACTCACAACTTGTCATAAGTGTGCCCAACCAGTTGTGCCCTGATAGAGCATGCAGCAAATTATCTTTTTTCAAACCAGAAAGAATTGCTACATCAATACCTTTCTTGACCACGATCATCGCTTCTTCTATCTTGTGACCCATACCACCAGTGACATCAAAACCAGTAGTTTCAGTGATCATTTTGGACACCTTCGTAAAATTTGCAGGAGAAATTTTTGACACTACCTGTCCTGATTTATCTAGGACTCCATCAACCTCTGTGACATGGATTATTTTGACAACTTCATACTTTTCATCATAACTGAGCTGCTCCACAATCCTACCTAATATTTTCTCTGCCGACCAAATAGTGCAACCTTGAGCGCTATCGACTATCACGTCACCACAAGTCACTGGAAGTAAGCCTTGGTTAAGATACTCTTTCAAAACTTCTCCCGACCAGGTCTGACTCTTGGATCCGGCAGTTACTAATACGCTACTAGCGGCAAAGCTAACCGCTGGCAAAGACGCTTTGATAAACTCAGAAACTACGATTCTATTTAGTTGTGCTGCGCTATCTTGAGTTATAGCCATACCTAGCCGACTATCGGGATCTTGAAAACCTGCGATGGTGCAATACTTTGTAGCTGGTACATGAGCAAAACTCCCCTGGCCATGACTGATGATCAAATGCAAATCTTGATCTTTGAGACTACTCGAAATTTCTCCAACTAAGCGCTTAAGCACCTCTAGTCGGAGTACGCCAGGTGCACTTTTATCTGTAATAACTGATCCACCAAGCTTAATTAGTGTTATAGGTACTTTATTTATCATAATTGTTTACATGGACCAAGACAAAATGACTAATATGTATCTGCTCTAGTAAATTAGTCGCAAAAACAGCCTCAAATCACGCAAAAGTGCCCAACTCCATCTTAAAATTGAAAATTAGCGAAAAACTGACCAAAATCGTAAAAGAAGGTAAAGTAGTAGAACTTGCCAATATAAGCAGAAAAAAAACAACCAATTGGCCACAAAAGGAATAATCTCACACACTCCAAGAGTAGATGTCTGACACGAAAAAAAATAGCGCACAAAAGGTACCAGAATGTAAAACCAAGTAAACTTAGCTAGAACAAACACAGATGTAGGCAGAAAAATCAGCCAACTAAAAACATTTTCTTTTGCTAACGACTGGACAGTTTGATATGGGTGCAGGAGTAGTCCCACAGTTATCTGCGTAATAGAGTAGAGAAGTGAAGTCAACCAGGATCTAGCATTCATTATTTAATTCCTCCTAACCAGAACTCTACTACTAGGGAAGTTACTCCAGATGATATTAAAATGACTTGCCAAGAATAGCGGCCGATAAATGAAGTCACGATGTCTAAAGCAGGAGGAAAAAAGCGCGTTGAAAACAACCTTTTCTGTGCCTTGGCTTCTGCCTGAAGCTTAAGTAAAAACTCTGAGTTTGAGCTCATGAACTCTCACTTTCTTTAATAAAGAGAAGTTTAAACTCCTTGCGTGCTCTAAATAGTTCTGACTCTATTGCCTTAACTGACTTACCAAACTTAGCTGCTATATGAGCAACTTTCTTTTTATCAATGTATTTCTGCAGTAGTAGTTCTTTTGAAGCAGCGCTCATCTTCTGAAGCACTGATGTAACCTGAGCTGATGTCTCTTGGGCATCCACCACTGGTGAAGCAATAAGTGTGTTAATAAGTGGGAGAGTCTTGACTGCTTTTTTAGCGTACAGCTTTCTATAGTAATCAGCCACAATGTGCTTGGCTATCGAGATCATCCAAGTAAATAGGCTTGATTGGCCCAAGTAGAGGGGAAGCTGCTTGAGACAGTCCATGAAGGTGAAGCCTACCAGCTCCTCTACATCTTCTTTACTACTCACTTTTAGGGAGATGTAGCTGCTTATTTTGGGCTTATATCTGGTGTACCAGACCCTAACGGCAGAATCTTGGCTCTCCTTGAGGGCGGCAACTAGTTTTTGCTCCTGAGTATAGTCTGTCTGGGGAGTCATATCGCAGTTTTTGATCTGGAAAGAAGTGCTTCTTCTATCAACAAATAGCATTATACTCTTACTCAGTTCGAGAGTTGAGCTACTCTGCACCATAGCCCTGATCGGCAATAATTTTTTGTAGTTCTTTGATGGAAATTTTCTTCTCATCAAAGTCAATCGTAACTTCAGACTTGGCATAGCTTGTGCTAGCCGAATGAACACAGTCACAGTCTTCCAGGGCTCCATCAATGTTGAGAGCACAACTTGCACAGTGCATGCCTGATAACTTCAAGGTGACTTTCTTACCCTTTGCTTTTTTTTTAAAAAAATTAATCATCTATACCTCCTTAATTTTTGAGAGAAAAATAAATCTACAAATGCAGTATCTTCGTAACTCTTATCTATATTACTTCTATCACACCACTATACATTCCCATCGAGCACGAGAATGGATACTTTCCTTTAGCGGTCGGAGTAAAAACAACTGTTTTTGAATCTGTAGGAGCGAGTTGGAGCTTGATATTAAATGCTTTCATCACAAATGAACTGGCACATGAGTACGAATTATTTGTCTTCAAAGTAAGATTAACTGGCACACCTACTTTGGCTGTTAATTTACTTGGTGAGTAACCGTTAGAATCAATATTGATCAGAAGTGTTTGCTCTCCACTTGCTGTCGGCTGACTTGTAACCGCATCTAAATAATCAAAACGTTTGTCAGAAAAGTAGTAGGTTATTGGACTGGTTATTTTTTCAAATGATATGGGAGAGTCAAGAACTACCAGTACGCCATTAATACTACTTAAGCCTAAGAATATTAGTGCTGCAGCCGCAATTTTTAAGAACTTCTGTCTAAAACCTTCGGAAAGCCTAGCTGTAGCTACGCCAATAAGCGCAAAAAGTGGAGAAGTGCCCAGCACGAAGAAAAACATGATGAGTGCACCATTGACTGGGCTTCCAGATGTAATTGCAAGAACTTCCATAGCCTGAGTGACTCCACAAGGGATGAGTATGGTTAGCAAGCCCAGGAGAAATGGTGTAAAAAGTGCCCTACTTTTAGTCGTGCCACGGATTATTTTATTTAGGAACTTGGGTGGCTGGATAACTACATACCTAAAAATTGGATGTAACTCAAGCAAATTACCAGCTGTGGCTAACATAAAAAGTGCCGCTGCTACTTGAAAAAATAAACGAACGGTGAGATTTAACTCCATCTTCGAGCCTAACCAACCCAGGAAAAAACCCAGGATAGTGTGAGTTATTAACTTGGCTAGTAAAAATAAGCCTACTGGCAGCCAATCAAGTGAATCAAAAGTCGCGGAGAGATCCTTGATTTTACTTATGCTTTGAAGTTGCTGTGAAGCTCTTCTGTCTTGACGAGTCAAGTGTTTGCTTTTTACCTCTACAGCTGACTCTTCTGTGCCCATCTCGCTTCCCTTTTGATTGGCTATAATTCCAGCAAGCAAGCCACCCTGCATGGCCAGACAACTCAAGCCACCCGTGGTCAAGCCTGTTAAGAAAACTGCCCAGAGATTCATAGAACCCTTTATAAATTTAGTTTCTTTAAATGCAGTGCATTTAGAACTACGCTGACACTAGAGAAAGCCATCGCAGCTCCTGCCAAGGCAGGACTCAACATAATACCAAAGAAAGGGTAGAGAACACCAGCTGCAATTGGTATACCGACTATGTTGTAGAAAAAGGCCCAAAACAAGTTTTGTTTGACGGTGCGCATCGTAGCTCTAGATAGAATAATTGACTGAGGTAACTTAGCAAGGTGTCCGCCCAAAATAGTAATGCCTGCTGACTCTATCGCCACATCTGTACCAGTCCCCATAGCTATTCCCACATCTGAGGTAACCAAGGCTGGAGCATCATTAATACCATCGCCTACCATCGCTACAACTCTGCCGCTTTGCTGCAGCTGAGCTACCCTGAGGGCTTTATCTGCAGGCAGAACTTCAGCAATTACATTATCGATACCTACTTGAGCTGCTATGTGATTGGCAGTGCGCTGATTGTCACCTGTCAGCATCGACACTTTGATGCCCAACTGATGAAGCTTTTTTATAGCTGATGCTGTATCAGGCTTAATGGTATCTGCTAAAAACACATAAGCTATAATTTCATGCGCTGTCATCAAAAGAATAGGTGTTTTTCCCTGAGAAGTGAACTGCTTGATTATCTCGTCATTTGCCTCCAGTGATAAATCTTGTGCCAACTTTAAGTTACCTGCAAAGTATTTGTGAGTGTCAACTTCACCCTCCAAGCCTTTGCCTTCCAAGGCTTTAAAACTTTCCACTGATTTTAAAGAGAGCTTCTTAGACTTAGCCATCTCCACTACAGCTTGAGCTAGTGGATGCTCTGAGTGGTACTCAAGTGATGCCAGAATTCTGAGAGACTCATCTTCAGTCAGGTCACTGACTGATTTGATATCAGTTACTTCAGGAGTGCCTTTAGTCACTGTGCCTGTTTTGTCCAGAACCACTGTGTTGACCTGAGCCAGTTTTTCCAAACTCTCTGCATTTTTGATCAAGATACCATGCTGGGCTGACTTGCCAACTCCTACTATTACTGCCATGGGAGTAGCTAGACCCATAGCGCATGGACAAGCTATGACTAGAATTCCCACGAAGCTGACTATGCCCAATGTCAGGGCTTGTGAAAAAGGCATGAACTGAGAGCCAATGCCCAACCATGCGATCAAAACTAAAATAGAGATCACTAAAACTACAGGCACAAATACGGCAGAGATTTGATCAGCAAGTCTCTCGATAGGTGCCTTAGATCCCTGAGCTGCTTCTACCATTTTTATAATTTGAGAGAGGACGGTGTTACTGCCCACCTGAGTAGCTTTGACTAATATAGAACCGTGTTTATTAATGGTAGCTCCTATGACCTTTTCACCGACTTGTTTGTCCACGGGGATCGACTCGCCTGTAATCATCGACTCGTCTATGGAGGTACTGCCCTTTGTTATCTCACCATCGACTGCAATTTTTTGTCCAGGCTTGATGACCAAAATATCTCCGACTACTACTTGCTCGATTGGAACTTCGACTTGCTCTCCATTGCGTAGAACAACTGCATTTTTCGCTTGTAGACTGAGAAGTTTTTCAATTGCCTCACCAGTCCTAAGCTTACTTCTAGCTTCCAGAAACTTACCTAATGTAATAAATCCTATTACCACAATCGTTACATCGTAGTAGGTAACTGAAGTGTCGAGGTAAGGCGCGAGGCTAACTTCAAAAGCTGAAAGAATAAAACTATATGTAAAGGCGACTAAGGTACCTATTCCTACAAGAGTATCCATGTTGGCTACACGATGCTTGATGAATCTTACTACTCCCTGAAGATATACTTTGCCAACTACGAAGAGTGTATAAGTAGCCATCAAGGGCAAGAGGTGATGTATGAAAGTCTTGACGATCTGAGGCATTTCAGGAAAAATTTTGAAGATGGCGCCAAACTCCCAGAGCATCACTAAAATGCTGAACACGACGAATGGTGTGACGATGTGAACGTGTGACTCTAATTTTTTGAGCTCAGCCAGTTTGCGAGATTTTGCTTCAGCATCAGATGAGACTGCTGACATATCGTGACCTTCATGTGGCAGGCCACTAGCTGAAACCTCCCGACTATGCCCAAGTTCAGCTGATGGGTCGAGCAATGTATACCCCAACTTTTTTATCTCGTGATTCATCCCAACGACAGAAGTATCTTGGTCGTCGTAAACTACTTGAGCTTTCTCTGTCCCATAGCTCACCTCACATGACTCAACACCTTTTATCTTTGATAGCGTTCTTTTGATTACGCTAGCACAAGAGGCGCAGTGCATACCTTCTATCGGAAGTGACTGTGTGACTTTTGGCATACTACATTTTCCTTGTTTAGACTGATGCTTATTCTTTTAAAAATTGAGTGGGATTGCTTTTGAAGTTCTTAAGACAACCGCTGGCACAGAAGTAATGATTACGCCCATTATGTTTGAAGACAAACGCAGCTGTATTAAGTGAAATTCTCATACCACAAATTGGGTCGTGAGTTAAGGGGAGAAGCTCTGACATATTAAGGGATAACTCATGGCCTAATTGAGAATTTTTATTTTCGTCAATCAAATGCTCTCTAAATAGATCAACAGCAGCCAAAATTTTAGGACCACTTAGAGAGTAATAAATTTGCTTTCCCGTCCTGCGTGATCCCACAATATTTGCTTCTCTCATCACCGTGAGGTGCTGGCTTATGTTGGCCTGAGGCAGATCTAACATAGCGTAGATATCGCTCACTGGAAGCTCTTGATCTCTCAAGAGCTGGAGAATTTCCAGTCTTTTAGGATGAGCTAGGGCTTTGAAAAGTGAAGCTTGAAGATCAAAAACTTCTGCGTACATATTCGAATATTAGAATATGTATTTAATAGTGTCAAGTAGGGATTTGGACTAGGTCAAGAAGCCGACCAAACAGATGTTCATTTAGGTTTCAAAGTATGAGTAATATTCGTCAGCTAAACTCTAGCTTTTAGGCAAACATCTTAGGCAGTCCCATGATGTTTACTTGACTCATCTAATTATACCTAGGCCCAACAGGCCGATGATTATCAGATAACCAGCCAACAGGTAATTAACTAATTTTGGAAACATAAGAATTAAGATACCAAAGACTAGTGATGCCAGGGGGCTAAGGTGAGAAAGTGAGATGAACATACTACCTCCAGGTAATTATTTATTTTGATCTAGTGTCCCAAAGTTCAAGATCATTTTATATATTTATAACAATAGACATACTACCACAGGTACGTGCTTATCAACTCTGGTTTCTATTTTCTTCATGATTTAATAAGCGTAATTTCGATAAGAATTTTATCACATTCTCTAGATGCCTATTATCTTTATCAGAGCCAAGATAACTTCATTAAGCATTGCTGAGTTTGCTAAGTAGTCTGGCCTATTAGGGCTGATCAAATATGTGGATATCAAGTTTTCAGCATACTCAATTGCATCTGCTATGCTTTCCTCAGCCGATGAATAGTCACCAACTACTAGGCAAAGCCTAGCTCCTGCAACAAGAACTCCTATCTGTTGCTCAGGAGTAGGGTAATTGTTAATCTTTTTAGCTAGCGCTGCCCATCTTACAGCACTTATGAACCTATCTTTCTCATTTGTCTGAGTAAGTACATCCATTTCTGCCAAATATAGTTCATGGGTTCTGATATAACCTAATTTATTGGCTATGAGATCTAGATCCATTGCAAGTTTCTCAACTAACTCGCTCCTCTCTTTATCTCGAGCACTGGTGCTCACAAATCCATTCTGAGAATCTTCTAATCCAGAATTTCTCATAGTGTCCTAAAAAACTAGTACGGATCAATAATCTAGCTGTTTTAATACCTCATCTATCAAGAATACCTGATTCGTCCTGAGTAGTGGTATTCTATCTCTTTTAAAGAATCCGTGCTCTGTCACTTCATGAGAAGCTTTGAACTCACCGCCTATTAATATACCGACGGTTTGTACCACTTTTCGGATAAGGAGATTAGGATTCCTCAGTAAAAAATCTGGCTCTATCGACTCTAAGTCAGGTCTCTTGAACTAAACTCAATTCATTAATTCCTTTACCAACGCATTTTCACTTGGTCTCGAAAGACTTGTCCATAATTATAATTAGAGAAGAATTTCTTCTCTAATTCCTTTTGGGATTAACTTTCCAGCCATATACTGCCCTCCTTGCTGTCATAAAATATCTCATCAGACAGTGTGTCTAATATATGGGGGAAGGGTCAACCTCAGACAAAATGAAAACTAGGGTTACAATACCCACGTGCAGAAAACATGGATATCAGCCTTTTGTCTCTGGATCGGCTTAAGCTTTGTCTTACTCGGGTTTTTTTACTTTGGTATCTTTGGCTCCTGGCAGCTCCTCATCAGTGATCAACTTTTTCAACCTACTGCTTTCACTAACTCAATTGTAGTTCTTACTATCGACGATCGTTCACTTCAAAGTATAGGGAGGTGGCCTTGGTCTAGAGAAGTCTGGTCCGACGTGATCAAAAAAGTAGCTCCAGAAGCGGCAGTTGTAGGTCTTGACGTGACTCTATCAGAGCCAAGTACGCCACTCTCAGACGAACTCCTAAGTCAGACTCTTGCAACCTATGGCAAATCTGTAGTTCTAGCTAGTGAGTTAATATCTTCTCCCAAATCGCCATCTACTTTACTTGAACCCATTTTGCAGTTTGCTAAAGTAGCTCAAACAGGAGTCGTCAATGTTAATAGCGATAGCGATGGGGTAGTACGCACCTTTAATCCAAAATTTTCTCTGAGTGGTGTTGATCGTGATCACTTCGCCCAGAAAATTGCACAGCTATTTCATGAAAAGTTGTCCTCAGACGCGAAAGATAAATTCGTCAGGATTTCCCAAGAAAGAGACTCTAGTTCCTCACGAATCAGGTTTGCAGGTCAGCCTGGCACAGTGCCAAACTACTCTCTCACTGATGTCTTAACTGGAAGGGTTAATTCTAGCGTATGGAAGAATAAAATGGTTCTGATAGGGGCTACCGCTCATGATCTACACGACGAACAACTCACACCCACTTCTCACGGTCAGCTGATGAGTGGAGTAGAGATTCACGCCAACATACTCCACACGATTCTATCTGACAAACAACTTCAAATCGAGTCAACTCTCACCTCTGTTGTGACCACTACCACAGCCCTAGCTTTTACTATTATTCTCACGACTGCCTTGTCATTTAGATTTAGCACAGTAGGTTTAGTTCTTGGAGTCTTCACTTACTTAGTTTGGTGTATTTTCTCATTTGACCAAGGTGTGATCAAACAACTGGTCTACCCACCGCTTGCTCTTGTAATTGGCTACATAGCAGGAACTATCAATCGATATTGGTTGACACAACAACAGAAGCAGTACATCAATAAAGCCCTTAGTCTTTATCTTTCTCCATCAGTCATGAAGTCAGTCTTGCTTCATCCTGACAAATTGAAACTTGGTGGCGATAGGCAAACCATGACAGTTCTTTTTTCTGACATTGCTGGATTTACGAGCATCAGCGAACAACTGAAGGTAGAGAAGTTGGTTCAGCTACTCAATCACTATTTATCCAAGATGACTGATCTGGTGTTCCAACATCAAGGAGTCCTAGATAAATACATTGGCGATGCAGTTATGGCTTTCTGGGGGGCTCCATTACGAGATCCGCAACACGCCCTTCGGGCTTGCATGACTGCTTTAGCTATGAGAACTGCCCTGACGACCATACGATCAGAGTGGAAAGAGCATGGCATAGGCAACTTTGATATGAGAATCGGTGTTCACACTGGAGAAATGATTGTGGGAAACATGGGCTCACACAACAGATTTGACTACACCATTATTGGTGACAACGTCAATCTTGGCTCTAGACTGGAAGGCATGAACAAAGAGTACGGATCTTCTATTCTTATCAGCCAATCTACTTACGATCAGGTCAAAGACTCAGTTATAACTCGAGAGCTCGACACCGTGGCAGTCAAAGGCAAACATCAAGGTGTTACTGTCTATGAGCTCTTAGGATTACAACCAAAAGCTGTAACTCCTCTCACAGAGAGTGCTTATGTCCAAACAGCTCGCACATTTAGTCCTGCGTTTCTAGCTCAGTTCTCCCAAGCTAGACAACAGTACACAAAAGGCAACTTCAAAAAGGCGATTCTTTCGTTCCAGAAAGCTGAGAAGCTGGCTGTGGATGATATGGCTACTAAAATGTACCTCGCACGTTGTCAAGAATTAATCTCATCACCACCAAAGAACTGGGATGGTGTTTTTCACGCCACAAGCAAGTAATATTTAACTTGAATAATTCGAGGCAACTACTTTTTGACAAACATAACTGCATTGGGAATCTGTCTCCCAGGACCCAGAATATACTTGCCGTTACTCCAGAGTGCTGATGAACCACCACCATCTATATTGATTGCATGATCAGCACCCAATGTAGTAAATACCTTAGCTGAGTCTAGAACTGTAGCAGTCTTCACAACACATAGATAAAAAATACTGCCCTCTTGAACAAATGCGCCTCTATTACTTTTGACAGTTCTTTGTTTGGCATCCAGTCCATCTTCTGTAGCGACTTGCTGTCCATCACTCACCAAGAGCGGATTTCCTGCTATGCCTGCTTGAATCCCTGTGTCACGACCCCACTCTTGAGTCTTGGCTACAAACCTAGCATTACCGTCAGAGTGAATTACTAAGAACGGGAGAACGCTGTAGACATTGTTTTCAGAGTTCAAGTAGTTGTGGGAACGAGAGTTGAAGAAAAGCGTGTCGAAGGAATTTTTCTTTTCAGCACAGGCAGGGTAGTCCGCTGGACAAAAATAACTTCCATTCATAGCTGTCACTGCTCCATTACGAGCGGCATAATCATGGAGTGGGAGGACCGTACAGTCTCTCTCACAAGTATTTTCATTGCCGCTGTCTGTCACGACTTTAATCCCATCTTTATCTGCTCCGACGCAGACTAAAGGAAACTCACCTCTGTCTGTTTTCACCACACCACTACTGTAGCCAGCGGGAGGCATGCTAGTAAAAATTGAAAGTTGAAGTTTTGGAGATGGTGAGAGCAATGGTGAAGTTTTAGGTGACGAGGTGGGCAATGGGGTAGGTGAGAGACTAGGCGAAGCCTGTAAAGCTTGCTTAAGTAGTGGTAAGGTCTTGTCCACAAATCTTTGCCTAAAGGCTAAACGACGTTGTCTATGGGCTGTCTTATCCATTACTAAGCTCTCCTCTTCAAGATCCTGAGTCTGATTAAGCTGCAGCCAAGCATCGCGGAATGGATGTTTTACTCGGCGCACAACTGCTAGGCGAGGCTGAGGTGAGTTGGAACGAAGAGTAGGTGAAGCCTTGTCGGGTTGTTTGACTACTGTCGTCTCGAACTCAGCCGAGACTCTTGTTACTGAGTCTTTTTCTAGCTCATTGCTGCCAGGTTTTTTGGGAGTAACATCTACTTGGTGATCAGTAACAGAGATTGTTGAGTCTTGAGTCTTGTGATCCACAAAACTCGAAAACGCGGTGCCACGCACTGTAGTCACAACTGTGGGAGTCTCTAGCTGGTAACTCTCCTGCACTCCTACTACACGCTTGAATCGGACATAGATGCTTCCCCACCAGTGTTGGTTGGGTACATCAGAACTGAGTTGATCGTGATAAGTAAACTTGGTTTCTGGAGCCAATCTCACGACTGTACCCTGGTTATATCGCACTTCTGCCAAACTATCTGCAGCTACTTCTACCTCATCGGCATCTACTAACTGCTGATCACTGTCTTCTTGTAGAGTTTTCTTCTGCTCACCGCTAACCAACTCTACAGTTCCTGATATAACTTCGAGTGTAGCTGTGAGCACTGTAGTTTCTTCACCAGGAGCGATACTTGAGGTTAGTTTAGATTGCTGGTTTTTATTTAAATTGGACTGGTCCTGTCCCAGTTTTGAAAAGCTTTTGTTAGAACGCCACCAAAATAAAGTCGCAGCCGTAATAAAGCAAACAACTGCCAAGAAAATAAAAAAGAAAGATAGTTTTTTAGTCACTTCAGTTACCTATCGTCACTATACAACACTTTTCCAAACCTCTCGTCGAGTTTGTTATCTTGCTCGTCGTTGAAGTAGTACCACTCGTCTTTATCTTTTATCTGCTCATCCAAATTAAGTAAAGGAAGAGCTCCACCTGAAGTACAGTCTAAGAGAATTTTCTTATCAGGCTTGACCATAGCTTCTTGGCTTTTATTTATGCAGTGCGTTTCTATGTTACCTCTTTTAGATATCACGCGATTTCTGCCATCTGGAAGTATGCCGTGACCAAATGAGGTACCCCTGACTGCTGCCGTCACAGTGCTCGTCTCTGTAGTGAATGATTCTTGTCCTAATAGCTTGGCAACGCGTGACCAGATACGTCTTTTCTCTAGTAAAATCTCAATTTGAACTGGCTCTTCAGTCAGCTTAACTAGTGTTACTTCAGTACTGGTATCCAAACGAGTCACGCTTTTATTGGGAAAAAGAAGCTGCGCTCTACCTTTTTCACCAGTAATTATTTTGCTACCCACTAGAATTTTCTGTCCGTCAGTGGCTTCACTTTTTTCTGCTGAACCAGGTAAGATAACGAAAACTTGTGGGGAAAATACCTCAAGAGTTGCCGATGGAGAGTCATTCTGGAGCGTAGACTCTGAAACTAGAGGAGTAGTAACTAAAACTTTGTCAGAGCGCGAAGCTCTGTCTGATAGAAACCAGAGCCCTCCCATTAGCACCAATATAAACACTACGAGTGCGACTAAATGAGATCTACTAAGAGTTTTAGATGAAAACATTTTAGGTTTAATGCTAGTTAGTTGTATAACTTGGCTTGATCATACTCTTTTTTTTGAAAATTGAATCTAGCTGACAGAAATGAAATAGAGAATTGATGGGATAGCGTATGTCCCAATTGGAGGAGTATCTATTCTTGAGTTCAGAATTTGAACTACCTTAGTCTCTTTGTCAGCTATATCCGGGAAATATATATAAAAAGGAACGAGAATGCCTCCATACGCCGATTAATCCTCTGATTTTTTAACTTCTTCTTTACTCACAAATAAATCCAGATATTTCTTATACCAAAATTCCCTGCCGTACTCGATATTTTTACCTCTTTGTTCAAGAATTTGAAGTTCTACCAACTTTTTAACTAAATCATTTGCCTGAGGCCGAGAAAGCTCCGTCCACTCTTCAACTTTTTTAACGCTAACAATCGGAAGCTTATAAAGATTTTCCAAGACAGTCATACCAGTTTTTGTTCTCCGGCCCAAAGATTGAATCTTTATAGTATCTGTTTGGCGTAAGATGTTGATTTTTTTCGATACTTCAATTGCTTCTGTAGCTATGATAGCTACACCATCCAAAAAGAAGTCAAGCCAACCAGAAACGTCAGCATTTTCCTGATGATAGGAATTTAATGATCCATAATATGTCTTTTGGTTATTCAAAAAGTATTCAGATAAATAAAGTACTGGCCTCTCAAGGATTCCTAGCTTGCATAGGTAGAAGGTAGTTAAAAGCCGCCCGGTTCTACCATTGCCATCTAGAAATGGATGGATTGTTTCAAATTGAGCATGAGCTAAAGCCGCCATAATAAGTGGTGGATATTCGTCAGTGGTATGCAGAAATTTTTCAAAATCATCTAAACACCGATTCATTTCCGCATGCGTTGGTGGTACAAATTTAGCAGTATTGGGTGATCCTCCGCCAATCCAATTTTGAGATATTCTAAATTCACCTGGCATTTTGCCAGGGGCATCGATCGTGCCGCCAATCAGCACCTTGTGAATTTCTCGTATAAATCTGAGCGACAAGGGCAGTGTCTCCAATCTTTTCAAACCATATTCCATAGCGTGGATATAGTGAACAATTCTCTCGACATCTTGGGGGAAACGGCTTTCAATTTGTGCCTCGCTTTTAATGACATCGATGATAGTTGCTTGGGTACCTTCAATCTCACTTGACCTAGCCGCTTCTTTGCGAATATACATAAAAATGAAGAAGTCCAGGTCAGGCAGCAGTTGGGTAATACCATCTAATTTACCCAACATAAGAGCAGCCTTAGCATGAAGCTGTTGAGTTTTGGAGCTCAAGACAATCTGCTCCTTTGGAGGAAATTTATCTGGGATGAATGCCTTATACCCACCGGGTTGTTGGATGAGTTTACCGATTTTCATAAGCCTTACATCTTTGTACTAGATGTAAGGATTATACTAACTATCCCTTACATCTGTCAAGTGGATGTTAGGTTTGGAGTATATGTCCGTTTGTGTAATCTAGTGGTTGTTTATGTACTTTAGTGCTCCCTGTTCATGAGGTTATTCGAACGGGGGAGTGGGTTAGAAATTTAATTTACCTCAGCGCTGCTTTTCACAAGAAACATAATGTAAAAAGACTTATTAAGGGATTGTGAGCCAGCTAGCAATACTAAGAATCTTGCATTTTTGGATAGTCATCATATGATGACATTTCTGCAGCTAGAAGCCAATCGCCACCTTCTCTATCTGGGCTTGCTGTCTCTCTGTCAACAACTCTGATCTTTTTACCTTCATACAACTGCATGAGAATTTGCTCAGCACTTTTTGGAAGATGATTATCTCGCACCCATTCTTTAACGCCAACTAATGTAGAAAAATCCACTTGCGCGCCAGTTATAATCATGTCAATTCTATCTAATGGAAAACCACCTATAATTGCAGATGCGCATCCGCTCAGAGACAAACTGTCAACCCCCCATATTTCAGGACAGACTGCGTGAGTACTGTTTAGCATAAGC
>CAYUQY010000003.1:0-76605 GCA_964447075.1 uncultured Pseudomonadales bacterium
TGGTATACGCGTAAGTCTCAAAAACTTATGAGCCACAAGCTCGTATGGGTTCGATCCCCATCTGTGCCACTCGTTTTTTCGAAGAAGGTTACTCCTGATCTGGAGTTTTCTTCCCCTTTGTCGAGTTTGGTTCTACATACTGCATCATTCTTATGCAAGTAAGCGTCTCGATCCACGATTTTTCGCCACTCCTGCGTGATTTGGAGTATCTCTATCGAGGGATGAAGGAGGCAGGAGCCGATAGTCTAGAGCTTCTTGTCGGCGTTAAATCTCGTTTTCGCCTAAAAAAAATCCAGCAGCTTTCCCAAAAGTATGATCTTCCAGTTTTGACTCTACATCAGCCTATCTGGTCAGGTCTGGGCTGGTGGCTAGATGAGGGATTTGTGGCTCTTGGGGCAGAGCTAGGGGCGAAGGCTATAGTTTTGCACCCCCTGGTCGGTGTCGAGCTTGAGTCTCCAGCCATGGATAAGTATTTAAGTAAGTTTTCAGTATGGCAAGAAAAATACGGCCTTACTTTCTGTCTTGAGAACATGCCGGAGGAAGCCTCATCACCTTTCTTCAAAACTTTTTTACCATTAGCTCCTTCGCAGGCAGACTTAAGGTTATTGGCAAGAACCGCCGCCAGGTATGGCTTCAAAACTACCTATGATGCTAGTCACACCATGTACTCTCGACCACACGAGCGGTCAGATTTTTTAGACATTTTCCCAACCATTGGCAATATTCACATAAGTAGTTTTAGACCAGGTGTAGAGCACTTACCACTAGATATGGGCGAGCTGCAGGCAGAAAGTTTTATCAATTTTTTGAAGACCCAGCAGTACGGCGGCATTTTGACACTCGAGCTTTTTTACCCTAGTATGTTAACAGCATTTAAGTATGATTTCGGGGCGATTGCTAGATCAATAAAGTTGGTTAAGAAACGCTAATTTACCTATAAAAAGTCAGCCACAGAATTGTCCCAACTACGATCACTTGAGACATAAGTCCCACCACCATGTTGGGAGTAGAGTGATGTAGCCTTTTATGGATTTTGTTAAGTGGTTTGGTAAAGGCTGGCTCCCATCTCAGAAAATTGCGAGGTGCTTCTAGAAAATCTGGCAACAAGGCAAAAAAGACTCCAAGCCAAGCGTGCCAGTTGATGCTATCTCTACCAAACTGCCAGATGAAGTAAACCAGGGTTAAAGCTATAGCCAGGTCCACCACGCCGAAAATAATAGCAGTGGAACGCTTGCGAGTCCCAGCGGAGAGACCGGTGCCCACATCCCAGTGCGGCGTCCAGTCTTCCAGATAGTGAGAGGCTAGCACCAGAGGTATCGAGAGCGGGGGAAAGGGGAGGGCAGTGGCAATAAAAGCCCCAGTCATGGCGTGAGAGATAGAGAGCATAGCTGCAATTATACGTTATACTTAGGCCCTGATCTAACTCAGTGGTTTCGAACTATAAGCACCCCCTATTAAAGTATGTGGGGTATGGAATTACTTACAAAATATGTTTCCAATTTTGCTTCAGCTAGGTAGCTTGACGATCCATACTCTGGGCCTATTTATGGCCATCGGCTTTTTTCTATCTGGATTTGTGTTTTGGCGCTTGAGTCGTCAGGAGCACTACCAGGAAGATACGCTTTTTGATGACTTCTTGAAGACAGCCGTTTGGTCAATGCTGGTCAGTCGTTTAGGTTTTATTGTTCTTCATACAGATGTTTTTGGTTTTGAGTTTCTCCGCTATGTGGATATTTTCAACTATCCCGGAGTAAGTATGGCCATGGGAGTGATGATCATGCCGGTAATGATGTTTCGACTCGCTTCAAAAAAGAAGCTAGACGCTTTTGAAGTTCTAGATTTTTCTGCCATAGCTATGTCTGTGGGTTTGGTTTGGTACTGGATTGGTGCTTTTTTTGATGGTTCGTTGGTTGGATTACCCACATCTCTACCTTGGGGAGTAATCTTTCCAGGGTTGTTCAGTCCTAGACATCCAGCTCAGCTCTACGCCATGGTAGCCAACTTTTTAGTGATGATTTACCTGATGTGGGCAGCCAATAAATATCGTCTTTTTAGCTGGTATCGCAACAATCGTCACACGGCTAACAGCGGTTTTGTGTTTTCTGTGTGGATGGTGACCCAGGGATTGACTCAAGTTCTGATGCTTCTAGTGGCTGTTCCTCAACTAGTTGTCGCCGAGCTAGTCCTAGACTGGTACATCTATCCAGTGGTGATAATCCTGGGTCTGTGGATGTTGTTCAAGAGATCCGGTAGAAGTTTGGTTAAATGGAAAAAGCATTAATTCATGATTGAGCTCAGGAAAAAGAACTTAATTTTTAGTCTCACAGCAGCTTTAACATTTTTGGCTGACCAGGGATCCAAGTTTTTTGCAGAGGATTTTGGATGGAGAGTTTTTATCAATCCTGGAGTTTCATTTGGATTGTTGAGTCAATCTAATTTTCTCTTTAGAACTATCATCTCTTTTTTGATTCTTTTTATGCTGGTAGCTACTTTCTCTTATTACCGCAAGTTTATGACTGCTCATCCAGTCTTCTCAGCTGTGTTTTTGAGCTCAAGTCTTTCTAATCTGAGTGATAGAGTTATGTTCGGTGGAGTGAGGGACTTTTTAGTGATTCCAGGCACTAGTCTTTACAATAACTTAGCTGATTACTTGATCATGATGAGTGTCTTGTATCTTGTGCTGATACAATACAGAAGTAACTATGCACACTCAGACAGCTGATTTTCCAGATATAAAAGTTATTTTTGAGGACGAGCATCTAGTTGTAGTCGATAAGCCCAGTGGTATTGCCGTCAATAAAGCCAAAACTATCAAGAGCCAGACAGTCCAAGACTGGTGGGAGGCTAGACTTTCTGGTCAGAGCTCGACTCAGTTAAGTTCTAGTTACTTGCTGCCACTGGATTTTGATCCAAGCTACGGCACTCCAGAGGAAATTTTCCAGCAACGAGGTGGAGTAGTCCATCGACTGGACAAGGATACAAGTGGGGTGATGATCTTAGCCAAAAATCCTGGCGTGTTGATGCAGCTACTGTCAAAGTTTCGCCAAAGAGAGGTTCATAAAACTTATAGCTGCCTAGTTCATGGCCAGTTCAAGATCCCTCAAGACACCCTCTCTTTGCCACTGGCTAGGGATCTCCACAATCGTGTTAGATTTGCTGTCGATCCTGCTGGTAGAGAGGCACAAACCTCATACAAGGTAGAGGAGTACTTTCCAGGTTTTGAGTTTGAGCAAATTGTCCAGCTCACTAAGCTTACCAAGCCACTAGCACTCAAAAAAAAGTTCCACGACTTTATCAGACTCAATACTGGCTTCTCGCTCGTCTCATGTTACCCCAAGACTGGACGCACTCACCAGATAAGAGTCCACATGTCGCACCTGGGTCACCCCATTGTGTCTGACGTCACTTATCTCGGCAAAAAACGCAAAGAGCTAGATTTACTCTGGTGTCCTAGACTGTTTTTACATGCAGCTCAAATTGAGTTGACCCATCCTACGACTGGTCAAAGCCTCAAGGTTGTGGCACCACTTTCACCAGATTTGATGGCGACATTCAAGTATCTCAAACATGATTGAAGACGTTTGTTATCTACTCAAGGATAAGTATTTCGACGACTATCAAAGAGTTAGTCAAATTTCTGGCTGGTGTAGTTCAGTCGCAAATTTGTTGAGTCTGCTTCCTGATAACTCTAATTTTCAAGAAGATGTGAATCGACTGCTCTCTGGAGAACCATTGGCCTATGTCGTGGGATATGTCACTTTTGCAGGTTGTTATATAGATCTCTCTCTCAAACCACTTATTCCCAGACCAGAGACTGAGTGGTTACTAGAGAAAATAATCCAAGATTTATCTGAAGGTGCTAGAACCATGCAGAGTGTTCAGACTTTAGCTCCTGCTAAGACACCTATCTATATGCAGGTTCCAGATAAGGCTCAACATCACAGTAGCTCAGAGATTAAGCTTCAGTCAGACTCTCAGTTGTCCAGTCGCATTCTCGATCTAGGTTGCGGCTCTGGTTGTATAGGTATTAGTTTGTTAAAAAATTGTCCGAGAGTAAGTGTTGATTTTGTAGATCTAGAGAAAAAGTTTCTAGATCAGACTTTGATAAATATAAAAAAAAATAAACTAGAGAGTAGTGAGTTTAGATTAATCCAGTCTAGTTGGTTTGAGAGTATTTCAGATAAATATGACTTGATTGTGTCCAATCCCCCCTATGTTGATCCAGCTGGAGAGTATGAAGAGAGCTTGAAGTTTGAGCCAGCCTCAGCTCTTTTTTCTAAAGATGGTGGTCTGGGAGATGTTCATCAAATTTTAGATCAGCTTGGTGGACATATCCGACCTGGAGGACGAGCTTTAATTGAGTTTGGTGTTGGTCAAGAAGGCAGAATCTTGGAGATGATAGGCAAGAGAGATACTGCCAGAGTTGAGTTTGCTGAAAGTGGTGGAGCAAATCAAAATTTATTCTCTGGATATGAAGTGACGATTTTAAAAGACTTATACGATCAACCTCGTTGGATCAGCATCGAGTCTCCAAAGCTATAGAATCGGTACTTTTTCTCTATGGCAGCTAAGTAGGCACGACCCACGCTACTGTGGACAAAATCACTGAACTCATGAGTTGTGTTGGGTATTGTGGCTATGGCACTGACAAGTGTAAGTAGACTAGATCCTGGATAGTGGAAGTTCGTGATGAGTTTGTCTACTACTTGGAACTTGAATGGGGGAGCGATCATCAGGCGAGTCTCGCCACTTTGGGCTGAAAGTAGGATACGTTTTGTGCCAGCAGCTTCGCCTGCTTGCTGCAGTTGAGCTTGGCTTGATCTTAAGGCACACGTCTCTAGGACACGTGTCGTAGTCGTGCCCACAGCGACGATATTTTTCCCTTTCGATCTCGCTTCATTTATTTTCTGAGCAGTCTGCTGTGAAAGCTCAAACCACTCACTGTGTAGCTGTTGAGTGCGTAGCTCTTCTTCATCAAGATTGGCAAAAGTGCCCAAGCCTACATGGAGCGTAACTTCGAGAATCTCGACTCCTTTTTGTCGCAGCTTCTCGTCTAGCTCGGGCGTGAAGTGCAGCCCGGCCGTGGGTGCAGCTGCAGAGCCCACAATTTTGGCATAGGTAGTCTGGTAGATCTCCCGGAGTGCTAGCTCATCATCGTCGGACCAATGTATATCAGGTGGAATAGGCGTGGTGCCGATCTTCTCGACCGCTTGAAGAAAGCTTGGCCCACCTAGAGAAAATCTCATGATGCGTACGAAGCCAGATGCCTCTAAACAGATTGCCTCAAGCGCTAACTCTGCGCTATCAGTAAAGTAGACTTTTTGGCCTACCTTAACTCCTGGTCGCGTGAGGCACTCCCAATCCTCATGCGTGGCAGACCTAGTCAAACATTTTAGGAGTAAGACCTCACACTTACCTCCAGTTTTTTTAGTCCCAAAAAGACGAGCGGGAAAAACCTTAGTGTTGTTGCGGACGATGACATCGTCGGCAGAGAGAAGGTCAGGTAAGTCGGCAAAAATTTTATCTGAGGTCTCACCAGTCTGAGAGTTTAAGACGAGTAATCTACTTTGATCTCTGGGGTTGGCAGGAGTTTGAGCGATGAGCTCAGGAGGAAGGTAAAACTCGAATTGGGAGAGGGTGAGCATGGAGTCGATATTGTACCAGTTGGTACTCAGGTACAACTTGAGTTATGCTAACTTACTTTATGAAGATATCTATGAGATTAAGTATTAGATCAGTTCTCAAAATTTCACTTTGCAGCCTTGTGCTGACAAGCCTACTTATTCCCATGTCGGTAGTGAGAGCTCAGGTTTCCCTTACTCCAGGTCTTGGGCAAGATCATGCGTCACAACCAACCGACCTAATAGCAAAGCAGTTCACCGGTCTTTCCCTAGAGCCCTCAAGGCTAGAAGCTGCTACTGAATCAGGTAGCTCCATTACTCTATCCTGGACACTCACCAACAGGACTGGTCAGACACACCAAGTCAGACCAGTCATCAAGGACGTTATCGACATCACTAAAGACGGCATACCTACGTTTACGAGCGTGGAAGACTCACAGTACTCTAAGTGGCTGACCAAAGTAGAAGTCTATGATCCATCAAATAAACTTGTTCAGCTGAGTGAATCTGATTTATTTAGTACTTTGGCCACTATCAGTTCTGACAATTCTTTGAGTTATAAGTTGACGTTCAAGGTACCTGCCGACATCAAAATCAGAGGCAACTACTTTGGAGTTTTTTTCGAGACCGTGACACAGCAGAAGCTACAAGATGTGCAACAACCCAATGTCTCGGTTGTAGCTAGAGTAGGTGGCGTGGTAGCTCTGACTATTTCCAATCTTGAGGCAAGCCAGGCTATCAAGCTAGGCGTGAGCGGCTTCACTTTTGGTGGACAGAACAGTGCTAATTTAGGACAGAACAGTGCGAGTCTAGAAGTGTCCAACACTAATCCAAAGGCCAGCCCAGGCGAACCCTCTTTATCATCAGGTGATAAAAATATTGATCAGTCAGCTCAAGAGTCTCAGTTAGTCTTTGATCTAACCAACATCGATAACGCCCATGCCAAGCTGCATGGTGAAGCTTGGCTACAGGATCTGTGGGGGAGTCGAGACTGGCAGTCGCCGACAACGCAACTCAACCAAGAAGGACGATGGCTGCTGCCAGGAAAAACTTTGGGGGCAAGTGTGACAGCTGAGCCACTCGATGAGTGGACACTCAAGATTTACGGACTTCACCTCAGGCTAGGATTGGCAGATCAGACATGGACCGAGAGAGTTATACCGGTGATCTATGCAGGGAGACTGTTGACCCAGACTGCAGTAGGAGTGTTTGTTATATTACTAAGCGGTGTGATAGCTAGAAGCATCTATTTTAGAAGACACAGACATTTTCCCACACTCACGTCCTAGAATATTTTGATGTGGATAACGCTTAAATTTAGCCTGGAAATCTGCAGTGTTGAAAGTCTTTAGCAGTCATTAATCAAGCTAGTCACACACCAAAAACCCCCTGCTTTTGGCAGGGGGTTAAAGTGCGATTTCTAGAAACTAGAAAAGATCTAGAGAAAATTACTTAAGCTCTACTACACAACCAGCAGCTTCAAGTGTCTTCTTGGCGGCTTCAGCATCTTCCTTCTTAGCGCCTTCCATGACTGTCTTAGGCAAGGTCTCGACGAAAGTCTTAGCTTCACCAAGTCCGAGCTCTGGTTTAAGAGTTCTCACAGCCTTGATAGCACCAATTTTGTTGGCACCAGCATCTTTGAGGACAACATCAAACTCAGTTTTCTCTTCTACAGCAGCAGCAGCTGCACCTGGGGCAGCGGCCATACCACCCATCATCATGGGAGCAGCGGCGGTGACGCCGAACTCAGCTTCCATAGCCTTGACGAGCTCTGAGACCTCCATGAGGGTTAGCTCTTTGATGCCGTCCAGTAACTTCTGAACTTTAGCAGAAAGTTTTGTGTCTTCTGACATATTTTGTTCCTTTATAAATTAATAATTTGTATTTTGAATATCTTTTCTTTAAAAATCTTGTTGTCTCAATTACTTCTTATCTACCATAGCCTGTAAGGCATAAACTAGCTTCTGTGTGCCGCCATTGAGAGTGCGCAGTAGACTTGTCGTCTGACCATTGAGCATCATAGCCACTTTGGAGAGCAGCTCAAACTTGCTTGGGAGTTTACTGAGCTCTTCTACTTGGGCTGGGGTCAGAACTCGATCTTCTAAATAGCCTTGTTTGATTATCAGTTTTTCTGACTTCTTGTGAAACTCAAAAACGGCTTTGATTGGGCTAACTGGATCTGAGTAGGCAAAAACTGCTGCAGTCATACCTTGGAGACTCTCACTTAGCTTTCCTTTACCTAGAGCAAGATCAAGAAGTGTGTTTTTGGCTACCAAAACTTCACCTCCGGCTTCTCTGACTCTGTTGCGAAGGGTGGTTTGATCTTTAACGCTAGTTTTAGCGTAGTCCACGATGATGATGCTACTTGATTTGGCTACTTTACTCTTAAGATCTTCAAGTTGGGTAACATTTTGGTTGCTAGGCATAAAATTCTCCGGGTGTGTTGCCCAAGAAGCGCAACACAAAAACGCTACATTTTAATAAATTTAAATCTTACCTGTCCAAAAAGGGAGAGCTGATTGAGATAAATATCTCAAAATCAAAGATTGCTCCTCGGCGCTGTTTAGGCGCTGTCTTTGGACGACGGCTATTATAACAGATTATTTTTCTATCGTGACCTTGACACCTGGACTCATGCTACTGGCTAGGGTTATTTTCAGAACTTTGCCAGTCAGAGCTTTGATCAAGGTTGCCAAGTTTGCTGAGAGTTTAGTCTCATCCATCGAGACTTTTCCCAAAGTGACATGCATTAGGGGAGCTTTCTTCTCTGTTTTGAGAGTCAGCATGCCACCTTCGAGTCTTTTCTTAACTGTCTCAGGATCCTTAGTGATAGTGCCGTTCTTTGGGTTGGGCATCAAACCTTTTGGTCCCAAGATAGGAGCAAACTTTGCTAGTTTAGGCATGTATTCAGGTGAGGTAACCAAGATGTCAAACTCTAGTGTGCCTGCAGCAATTTTTTCTAGGAGTGCGTCGCTAGCGATAGCTACCCGGACTGTCTGGCCCGTAGAGTGGGGGAAGGTAATAGAAGTCGTTGTGCCTGCTTCTCTGACAACTACATGGGCAGTTATGGTGCCGTCAAAAGAACTATAGGACAGCTTCTTGATAAGTTCGATTGCTTCGTGAGGTGTATATGTCTTAGTGCGGTCGATCTTGGAGCGAACAGAGTGATACTTGAGACTGCGAACTCGGCCTTTTTTGGGAGTTGCTGCCACGGTTACTTCTGCATCGGCTGAAACACTGACTTCAGGAGCAGCTACTATTTTGACCTCGTCTTTGTTCTCTGGAGTGTCTTTAGAATTTTTTCGAGCTCCCATATGTGCCTTTCTCCTCCTGAGCGATCTTTGGGATAAAGCGCACAGTTTAGCGGAAAATATTTATTTTAATAAACTCAAACTACTCTGTATCGATACCCATACTACGGGCACTGCCCTTGACTGAACGCATGGCAGCATCAAGATCTGTGGTGTTGAGATCTGGAAGCTTGTCAGTCGCAATTTGTTTGACTTGAGCTGCAGATAGTTTGCCTGCTTTTTTGCCACCTGGAGTAGCGCTGCCAGCTTTGATTTTCAAGGCTTGCATGATCATGGCTGAGACAGGAGGAAGTTTGAGAACAAAAGTAAAAGATCGATCTTCAAACACTGTAATCTCGGCAGGAATAATCTGACCTTTTTTGTCTTGAGTTTTGGCGTTGTACTGCTTGAGAAACTCCATCATGTTGATTCCAGATTGTCCCAGAATAGGTCCAACTGGAGGAGCAGGTGTAGCACTACCTGCTGGTAGATTGAGTTTTAGAACTGCTTTAATTTTTTTTGCCATATATTTTACTTTCTAACTTGAAGCTGCAGCTATACTTTCTGAATCTGTAAAAAGTCTAGCTCAACTGGTGTTTCTCGACCGAAAATACTTACTAGGACCTCGACTTTGCCTTTTTCTTCGTTGATAGACTTGACTGTACCCAAGAAGTCTAAGAATGGTCCATCGATGATCTTGACGGCTTCGCCTTCAGTAAAGTCTGCCTTGTATTGAGGAGTACCTAGATTCATGTACTTCTGGATAGCCTGAACTTCGTGCTTAGGTAGGGGAGTTGGTTTGTTGCCGATGCCGACGAAGCCAGTAACCCCCTGAGTGGTGCGCACGGCTAGCCAAGCGTCGTCAGATAACTCGAGCTTAACAAGCATGTAGCCAGGAAAAATTTTCTCGTTGATAGTCTTTCTTTGACCTCTCTTGATCATGATGCGCTCTTGAACTGGGATCAAGACTTCCAAGATTTTATCCTCTAGGTTGAGTGTCTGAGTTCTCTGCTTGAGAGTCTCGGCAACTTTGTTCTCATGTCCTGAGTAGGTGTGAACCACATACCATCTGGCTTTTTTGTTCTCTACTTGAGAGATAAACAAGTGATGTGGTGTAGAAATTTTGACCTCTTGTACCTCTGGTACTTCTGGAATTTCAGTGATGGTGTTGTCGTTGGTTGTGTTCATTGTTTCAATTTTTTCTACTGACAGAGCTTCCTGTTCAAAGTTGCTCAGGGTGTTATTGTATCAAAAGAGCTATCAATCTGTTGAGGATAAAATCGTAAAATCCGATCACTCCCCCAACAATCAGGCAAGCAACGATCACAGTTGTTGTTTTTTTGATCGTCTCTTTTTTAGAAGGCCAAGTTACTTTTTTTGCCTCATCCTGAACGCTCTTGAGATATAAAGCGAGCGTGGTGAAAGGTGTCAGCAAAGACATACGCATGAGATTTTACTTCAAAGAAGAGGTATTGTATCAGGTGTTTGGAAAAATGTTCTAAGTAATAGCTTTTAGAGAGGCTTGATGTTGCTACTGAATCTTATTTGATGACGGTCTAGTTCGTCTAGTGAGCTACTACAGCTGATAAGCGTTCTAGGGCAGTTTAGCGAACAGATTTGTAAGAATCTTTTTGTTGCATCTGGGTAATCATGGTGGGTGGAGCAGATGTAGCTTGGGACAAGGGCCGACCTACTGGAGGAGCTTGTGTTTGTTGTTGACGAAGAGCTTGAATGCGTGACTCAAGGCTTTTTTCATAGGAGTTGGGAACACCTGAGACACCTCCAGAACTACGGACTTGAGATTGATAACTAGGTTCTGATCTGTGGAAGAGAGCTATCAAGATGCCTACGATAAGCAGTCCCAGTCCTACGATTAGGGCCAGGAGAGGAATAGATAGACCTCTCTGTTGTAGTCCAAACATAATGTCATCAAGCGCTGAGCGGCTAACTGGTGATGGTGATGGCAGTAAGCTAGAAATAGGTTTGAGAGATGGTGAAGGTGAAGCACTTGGTGAAGGACTTGAGACACAGTAGCCTTCAGCTGGGGTTGGTAGCTTACATGGCTTCGGTAAGTCCAGACATGTGGGTCTTACTCTACATGACTCTGGAGATGGTGATGCTTCTGTTAGTTCTTCTACTTCAGTACCTTTGGTATCTAGCTCCTCTGTAAACTCATTGTCGATGTAGATAATCTTGTATGGTCGGCAAGTATTGCTAGTAGGATTAGAAATGTGTCGACAGATGCCATCAAAGCAGCGTAGAGATGATCCACACTGAGAGTTACTACTACAGGCTCTGTTGCAGTTCAGTCTGATTGTGTTTTGAATAATTTCTGTAGGAGCTACACAAGAAGTACTGTCGATGTTATCTGGTCGACGACAGCGGTTGTACCAGCATGAGAAACCTGTACTGCACTCACTTGCATCTGCGCAGTACTCGTTACAAGACCTGTTGATGCCATCGTCTATTGGAGCACTACAAGTTGGGGATGAGACGTTGGTAGCTAGACGGCACTGATTGCCAAAGCAGCGTAAGTTGGAAGCACAGTCGTTATTGGTAGAGCAGGAGTTGTTGCAGCCTTGGATAGGGTTAGGCGTCGTTCCACTACATCTAGGGATGTTGAAAGCAATTGAGCCGGTGTGTGTCTGGCCGTTGTAAAGTCTGACATAGTAGTTGGTGTCTGGGTTGATACCAGAGAGAGATGAGCCATTGACGCTAAAGCCAGAGAAAATATTTGTTTGGGTGCTACCAGAGACATTCTTGTTGGAGAAGCCTGAGAAAGTAGAGTTGTTGCTGACATCTACCCAAGTGATGTTGGACATGTTCCAGGTTGCTCTGGCGACATCCCCTGTTGAGTGATCACTTAAACAGCTTACAAGTGGGTAGACTTGGAAGGTGTTGACAGGCAGCTCACATAATGGGAAACCTATAGAGACTGTCCCACTGTGAGTTTGACCATTGTAGGTGCGGAGATAGTAAGTTGTACCTGGTGTAATCAGAGTGACGGCTGTGCGACTGAAGCCTTCCAAGTTCTGTGTCAAGTTGACGAAGTTGGTACCTCCCACATATCGGTTGGAGAAGGTGTTGAAGTTAGGATCAGTACTGATGTCGACCCAAGTAGTACTACTGCCTGTCCAGTTTAGTCGTGTTATGGTGGCGCCGGAGACTTGACCAGTGACACAGCTTGTACTCTGTGAAAAAGTAGGTAATGGGCAACTACCGCAGTCTTTGGTCTGGTTGCAGGCAGTTGTGACACCGCAGCGGTTGACGCAGTAGTTTTCTACCATCCAAGGGGGGTCACAGACAATTATTGGGCTGGCGCTAGGTGAGGCCGAAGGACTGGCAGATGGTGAAGCGCTAGGAGAGGCCGAAGGACTTGCAGATGGCGAGGCCGAAGGACTGGCGCTGGGGCTGGCAGAAGGACTTGCTGATGGCGAAGCACTTGGTGAGGCAGAAGGACTTGCACTGGGGCTGGCGCTAGGTGAGGCCGAAGGACTGGCAGATGGTGAAGCGCTAGGAGAGGCCGAAGGACTTGCGCTAGGACTCGCAGATGGGTCAATTGATGGGCTGGCACTAGGACTCGCAGATGGATCGATAGAAGGACTTGCAGAAGGACTGGCGCTGGGGGATCCGCTTGGAGGTAAATTTAAGACATAAAAATCTATAGGATCCATGAGCATGAGTTGATCATTTGGAGGTAGACTTCCAGCAATAGTAGCTCTAGATAGAGTGTTGTCAAAGGTGAAGGTGATAGTTCCTACACTTTGTGGCGTGAAAGTTAGATTTAGGAAAATTTCATTTGCTACGAATGGCTCAGCGATTTCTTTGATAGCTAAAAACTGAACTCTGTAGCCATTGGCTATCGTAGTTACATTGGCACCTGCTATTTGATAACCATTGACTGTGACTGCTTGAATTATTGGTGAAGTGAATTGGGATGCCGAAGTTATGGTGAAGTCGAGCTGGACACCATCGATGTTAGCTCCTTGGGTGTTGACTGAGAAGGCTATGTTGCTGGACTCATTGAGATATAGCTCGTTACCTGGGTAAGGACCTGACGGAGCGACAATCACAGTGCCACCTCGCACCGCAGCCTGCTTGCGCAGGTCTTGGTTTTCATCGAGTCTTGATTGAGAGATAACTGCGAAAAGGCCTATAAAAGCTATCAGAGAAAATACTGCGAGTGGTAAAAAGATGGGTAGCTTGGCAGAAGTTACCATTTTCTTAAAGTAAGATTTAAACTGTGTAGTGTTGCTAGATCCAAGCGACATAAGTATTTTTTTGAGTTAAGTTATTGATTTATTGGTTAATTTAGTGGAATAGCTTCTATAAATAAATCATCAGAAAGTCAAAGAATAATCAAGTATGTCAACATATCCGTCATTATTCAAGTCAGAGATTGAGTTTGGAGAAGTCGAGAAAAGAGAGTTGGCTAGTATGGTGTAGTCTACAAGATTTGCAGAGCCATCAAAGTTGAGATCTGATCTCACAATGCAGACTTTGGGAACATTGTTGGGTGGCTGATAACATCTTTCTTTGGGAAAAGTAGAGGAGCAGTCACTAGTAGTTTGACAGGCTGGGAAAAGCTCCATGCTGTTACCAGCATCAGCCTTTTCTGGAATACTGAAGCTGATTTGACGTGGAAAAAACCCCCGAGAAGCAAACTGATTGCGTGTGTCTCGTAGAGTGCCCATGTTTGATGCTTTACTGGCAAAACGAAAGATGGTTCCGTCAAGAGTTGGAGGAACTTGCTCTGGAGGCTCTGCCCCGCAAAAGATAGGTTCAACAGTTTGGTTTTCGCTGACAGAAAAAGCAAACATTTTACCTAGATATACAGCTGAAGCCAATCCTGTAGAGCTGTCATTGACGTCGACATTGTACCAATCAGAGTTAGGTAAACAGCTGCTCAATGGAGTAGAGCCTGTATTGATGTAGACGTCGACTCTTTTTCCCAGGGAGTTCTGATCTTGCCTAAACCAGCCGTTGGCCTCTATGACATCTGTAACAGGTGATGGAGTTGGCGAGGCACATACGTCACATCCGCAGGGATCGACGACGATAGGGCATTCACCAATATTTACTGTAGGGCAAACTACATCAGGACAGATAATTGCTTGAGCAGAAGAGCTTGTTAAGAAAAAACAGAGTAGAAAGCTAGCTAAAAAAGCAGTAGTTCTAACAATGGCCCTGTCTGCAGATAAGCTCATGGCTTAACTTTAGCACCTAATTTGACATGGATGCAAGGGTGGGATTATCATCAGAGACTATGAACAAACGCGTACGCAAAGCAATTATCACTGATGCTGGTTTTGCTAGTAGATATCTCCCGATCACCAAGACAGTGCCCAAGTCGATGTTGCCTTTTGGTAACAAGCCAATCATGCAGTTTATAGTTGAAGAGTGTGTAGAAGCTGGTATAGAGGAAATAATTCTTGTGGCCACACCCGAAGGAAAGCCAATTTATGATGACTACTTCAACAACTCGGTCAATCGTATTCGCAAGCAGCTTTCAGAACAGGGCAAGGAAGAACGCTACGAGCCTGTCCAGCACGTCCTGAACTTTCCCAAGATAATTGTGGTCGTTCAAGACCCAAGCCTACCTTATGGCAATGGTTCACCAGTGGCATCGGCAGCCAAATTTGTAGAAGGCGAAGAAGCTTTTCTAGTGATGTACAGTGATGATGTTGTTTTCGGCTCGCCTGGAGACGCCAAAGTCATGGTGGATTTATACGAACAAAACCCAACTGTCGAAGGAATTATCATGGCTCAGGAAGTGAGTGCAAGCGACGTGGACAAGTACGGCATTATTAGTTTTAAAGAAGGTACGACCAATCAGCTTGAAAATATTATAGAAAAGCCTGATAAAGGCTCGCAACCTTCACTTCTAGCATCCTACGGCAGATATCTACTCAAACCATCAGTATTTGAGTTCTTAACACCCTCAAACACGGGCAAAGATAAAGAATTATGGACAGTTGATGCAGTAACGCTACTTGCTAAAAGCCACCCTATTCTGGTAGAACATACTAAAGGTAGATGGATGACTACAGGTGACCCAGAAAACTACTTCAAAGCTCACATGAATTTTGTTCTGAAGCATGAGAAGTATGGTGCACAACTAGAGTTGTGGATGAAAGAGTTTGCTCTTTAACACTCATAAATTATTCAAGCGCTTCACTTTTTTTGTGTGGGATCCTAAGAATTTCCTCGATAAGTTTCTTATATGGGTTTTTGGAGTGTCTGCTGCACCCGTGGGTGTGGAAGCATCCTACCCACTTTTCTCTCAAGGGGAATAGAGGATCCCACGCATAAGGAGTGATACTTTGATAGCTGGTAGTTATAAATTTCCCAAATATTTCGATTGTTTAGCTTTCTACTGTGCTACAATTCGGCCTTACTTGTTGGCTTATTTTTCGTGTTGCGATGATAGCTGAAGTTTGATCTTGTAGCTTGGGTTGGTAGACAGTCACTACTGCGAGTAGCTTGGCCATCTAGATAGGCCAAGTGAAGTTTGTAAGATAATTTGGTGAATGCCCTTGTAGCTCAGCTGGTAGAGCGCAGTCTTGGTAAGACTGAGGCCTCGGGTTCGAATCCCGACGGGGGCTCCATGCCAGGTTACCCAAGTGGTCAAAGGGGGCAGACTGTAAATCTGCTGGGTCACACCTTCGAAGGTCCGAATCCTTCACCTGGCACATCTGCTAGCGCTAGCTAGCTTTAGGCATAAATTCCAACTTGAAATTTTTTTTATAGAACAAGCGGCTTAGAGCTGAAAGATCTCTAAATATGTCGCTTTGGATTGATCAACCAGATAGAAGTTGGCAAAAAACCAACGCGAAATGTCGCTTAACCAAATGTGCTTGATTTCTGCAACTTAACTGTTAGAGTATGCTTTCTGCCTAAATAATTATGTACTACAACTCAGTACTCGAATTAATAGGTCAAACACCGCTGGTTAGAATTAACCGACTCAATCCCAATCCCAAAGTTACCTTGCTTGCTAAGCTGGAGTATATGAATCCTGGCGGCTCTGTCAAAGACAGAATTGGTGTCGCTATGATTGATCGAGCAGAGAAGCTGGGCAAGCTCAAAAAAGGTGGCACAATTGTCGAGCCAACATCAGGCAACACGGGAGTTGGCCTGGCCATGGTGGCTGCCATACGTGACTACAAAACCATTTTTGTCATGCCAGACAAGATGAGTGATGAAAAACGGAATTTACTACGTGCTTATGGGGCTAAGGTTGTGATCACTCCTACTGCAGTTATGGCTGATGATGAGCGTAGCTACTACAAAGTTTCAGATAGGCTCGCCAAGGAGATCAAGGGAGCCTACAAACCCGACCAGTATCACAATCCAGCTAACCCAGAGATTCATTTTCAGACGACAGGCCCAGAGATCTGGGAGCAGACGGAAGGTAAAATTACTCACTTAGTGGTAGGTATGGGCACTGGCGGGACGATCACCGGTGTCTCTAAATTTTTGAAGAAAAAAAACCCCAAGATTAAAGTAATTGGTGTGGATCCAGAAGGTTCTGTTTTTCACGAGTACCAACGAACTGGTAAATTTCCTGAGGTAATGAAGACTTACAAAGTGGAGGGAGTTGGGGAGGACTTCATACCTTCTACAATTGATTTCAAGTACATCGACGACGTAATTCAAGTAGCAGACAAAGATTGTTTTTGGCCTGCGCGCCAGTTAGCCCGTCAGGAAGGTATCTTGACTGGTGGATCGGGTGGGATGGCGCTGAAGGCGGCTATGGAAGTTTGTGGAAAACTCAAAAGTGGTCTGGTAGTCGTCATTTTTCCAGATAGTGGTAAGTCCTATTTATCTAAAATGTATAACGATCTCTGGATGAGAGAAAATAATTTTCTATCAGCAGATGACTCAAGTGTTACAGTTGACAAGCTGCTCAAGTCAAAACGCTCACCGTTACTGCTCAGTGTTTCTCCCAGAGATACCGTCAAGGAAGCTATCGACATCATGAAAAAGTACAATGTATCTCAAGTTCCAGTTATTGATAAACACAAGTTACTTGGGAAAGTAACCGAGCGACAGCTTCTCACTGGTCTATACGAGAAGATGGTGGGCTGTACGAATCATATTCGTGCATTAATTGATCCATATGTGCCTACGATCAAACATAACGAGCCTGTGGAAAGAGCTTCTGAGCTCTTGGCTCAAGATGACTTTGTCGTGGTCCTAGATCAGAAGAACCAGCCTAAAGCTGTGATCTCAAGAATTGATTTGATTGAGTACTATCTCTAGATATCAAACTTTCATTCTCATAGAGTTTTGGGTAATCGTCAGGTACAATTCAAACCTGTCTTCGTACGAGAGTTGTTTTTTTGGGTGATGAATGGATCAACTGCCGGGATAGCTCAGCTGGTAGAGCACCTGTTTTGTAAACAGGTTGTCGTGGGTTCGAATCCCACTCTCGGCTCATACGTGGTACAATATCGCCTTCTTAGCGTTCTAATGTGGGGAAAGTTATATGGCAAAAAAGTCAAAAAAAGGACCACGTCAGGCTGTTGGACTCAAGTGTAAAGTTTGTAGCAGCTTTGGCTATGTGACTGAGTTCAACAAAAACAACGAGCAGCTTAAAAAGCAATCTACTGAGAAAAGCACTTTTCCACTCAATAAATACTGCAGTTTGTGCAGGAAGCATACGGTACACGTGACAGCTAAGAAGCTGAAGTAGTTTTGGCCAAGCTAGGACTTGATTTTCCTCCCTGAATACCTTCAGTGAAGCTAAACAACTAGAGTTGAACAACTTTCCCATAAGCCTCTAAAATCTTTTCCGCTCCATGTAGGAAAATGGGGTCAATTTTTTGGGCGTGTTGCATAGCTAGCGAGGCCCAACTTTGAGAAATATTTGAAGGCGTGATGAGGGCATCTAGCTGAGTAATAAAATTTTCAGTCAAGGCTCGTCTGCCGATATTTTGTTGCTCAAAAACTACTCGCACGTTATTTTCCCACTCACCCCACTCGGTGAGCGTAAGTAAGAAGCAACCTGCCGCGACAGCGTCATAAGCCATGTCGCCAGACGGTTTAGTGATGAAACCATCTGCCCAGGGGAAACCATACTTGATTAGAAGCTCATTGGCATCAGTGATTTGAGGGTGGTAGAGGATGCGAAGTGAAGCATTGTGATTACTCATAGCCCCCACTGTCACAGAGAACTTGCGCGCCAGCTCATGAGTCATTTCAAAAATATCATTGGATGTGCCGGTGTACACAATTAACTCAAACTTGGTAGCGCCTTTTTGGAGGCAAGGTAAAAGTTGTTCAAGCAGTTGTATCAGTTCTGATTTATTAGTGCCCAAGCCACCCGTGGTTAGACAAAGCCTGACAGGGCGATTGCTTTCAAATGATTTTTTTGCTCTGGCAGCTATAACTCTAGGATCTATGGGAGGGCCAGTAACTATAATTTTCTCAGGCGAGACGCCTTTACCAAGAAGAGCAGACTTTTCGATCACGTCAGACTTTGTTCTTTCATCAAAAACACAGTAGGTGATGAGAGGGGAGTCAGCATGAAGCAGATAATCTTCACGCACATGAGGGTCAGTGATGACTTGGCAGACTTGTTTGCCCATCTCGACCAGAATATTGCCTACCGCAATATGAAAAGAAAGAATTGGTTTTTGGATTGGAGCAGCCAGATGTTGCACGACTGGCCTAACTGTATCTAGAAGGGGGATTTTTTGTCGTCCGAACTTGTCGACTAGGTTTTTGATAAATTGAAGGAATTTGTGGCGGGCGAGCAGATGTCCTATTTTCTGGGTAAAGACAACTTGTCCCCATGATTTTCCTACGACATGATTAAGCGGGTCTACAAGCCATGCAGCTTGAGGATTGATCTGTGGGCCCCAGGCTTGGTGAGCTATACCTAGAGCCATAGAGAAGTGGGCTCGAGAAAGGACTACATCAGGTGACTCGTCATTATCAGGAAAACCAGTCAGACGCTTGAGGTCTTCTTTGAAACTAGCCGACAAAGTTAGGATAGGCACTTGAGTCTCGAGAAGTCTTTTTTGGTCCTCTTTAAAAAGTTTTTGATTAAGGTCTTCTGGGAGTTGGTTGGTTTGATTGGACACGTGGCTAATTATGTTAGATTTTGAAGAGTTTGTGAATAGCTGTTCTGATTTGGTAACTCAAAGAAATGGATTCACGATCCTTATTTCTTGATACTTCTCCAAGTGCTGAAGATTATCAGTAGCTATTTCATCAATTTCGTTACTTATAGCTGTGGCCACTAAGTAGGCATCAAATATTTCTGTGCCTGTGACTCGATACTTTTGAATCAATTCCAGAGCTAAATCTTGAGTTTCCAAAGTTGGGCAAATGACACGAGCGTGATTGGTGATAGTTCTCACAGCCTTGACGGCTTCGTCAATAGTAAAAGGGTTTGGAAATTTAGAATGCGTCAAGATTCGTATAGTTTCAAAGATATTTTGCTGAGCAAAAATGAGCTCAGCTTGCTGGCGAAGAAATGTTTGCGCAGGAGCTTGCTTAGGGGAGGCTTGATTGAGAGAGTAGATAAGGATATTGGAGTCAATCAACATAGATATCTTCACGACTTAGTTGATCTAAGGGAACACCGATATTCTTATCTTTAAAAACCAATTTTTGAGCATGGTGACGACTTTCTTGATTTAAGTAATTATCCAAAGCCTTTTCTACAAGAGATTGAAAAGTTGTGTTAGATCTAAAAGCTTTCAGATCAGCAGTTTTCTTGAGCTGGGGAGTAAGACGTATGGTGGTTCTGACTAGTTGCATGATAGCATTTTGACATAAGTATGTCATTATGTCAATAATTCGCATTTTCTCCTCGCATTTTCTCTTGAATTTCCGCCCAATATTTTCTCTTTGTACCGACCCGAGAATCCCCACCTCACATTTGGATAAAGACAAGGTAAAATAGTCTCTCGAGAGCTTAGGACCGTAGTTCAGCGGTAGAATAGGGGTCTCCAAAACCCTTGACGAAGGTTCGATTCCTTCCGGTCCTGCCAGAAGTCTTTAGTGTAAATACTCAATCAAAAAACCTTCTTCCAGACAAAAAAGACTCAATGTCAACACGATAAATAACGACTCTGTTGTTTATAATTCCGACGGTACTTCCCATTGCTGCTTCACACCATTTCTCAAAAAGTCCGTTCGCACTTAGCCAAGGGTTGAGCTCATCTTGGTAATAGCCCCCGTAGTCAAAGTCAGGAACGAGTGATGGAAATGGAGCGCCTTTTGTTGCCATGACTGCATTCTAATAAAGAAACCCAAACAAATACAACGGAATAACCTTCTTATCTCCATATAGCACATCATCTTTGGCCAAAAAGCTGTTATCTAGCCCAGTCAGCTGCAGGCAAGCTATATGTTTTTGTAGTTCTAGACTAGGTACAAGTAGATCTGAAAGTTCTCCGGGACGAAATAAGAGATTAGAGTGATTTTAAGACAGCTTCAAACTTCGATCAATACTCATTCATCACTTCCAGATCTGGAATAACTCTGAAGTCTTTTTCTTTTTCAGAATCTAGAGTACTTCTACCTTCATATAATTCTTGAACACTAATCATAGATAATCTAAACGATTCCTGCTTTTAGAGAGAAAGGCGTGTGGAAGATTGGGAAAGAGTAGCCAGAAATACCCAATCGGATGTATAAGAAAAAACGTTCCTAGTCAGCTTCAGTACTTGATATAATCATTAATCTTGCATTGTACTTACTGCAAGTAACACTTTCAGTTACCTTCAATACATTTTCCAGCTTAAAATTATGAAAAATAGACTTAATGAGCTACTACAACTGTTTAAGGCAGAGATATCTCTTAACTGGGTATACTCGATCTATTTATTTGTTGTTGCATTAGTTTTAGTTTTTCCGCCATTCTACACAAGTGAGTTTCTATTCATCCTCTTTCCAGTCCTCTCAACTTGGATTAGATCAGTAACTTTGTCTAAAAACATATCTATCAAGCTAAGTAGGGATGATTTTGCAAGATCAGTCGTCACTAGTACGCTTGTTACTGATCTAGGCGGCTTTATAGGCTTTGAGGCAATTATTCTAGCAGCGGGATTTATTGTTGATATTGACCTGAATGAGTGGCAAGGCTTTATTTGGCTGATGTTAGTTTTCTACATGGCCTTAACAGTCGTAGTGGCAGTATATGTATTCTTAGTTGCTTATATAGTAAGTAATCTTGGTTACTCTATTAGGAAAAAGGGTGGGACCTTCAAATCCACTACACCGAACGAGTTAACTTGAGGAAAGCCTGGTAACAATTTACTAAAAATTGACCATACTATACAAAAACAGCCGCTTATTGTATAGTGATACTATGCAAAAACGTCGCATTTGGGAAAAATTGATACAAGAGATCCAAACTGACGAGATAGTGGTTATAACTGGTCCAAGGCAGGTAGGGAAGACCACCACTCTCAGGTGGTTGTTAGATCAAGTTCCGTCCAAAAATAAGCTTTTTTTTGACCTTGAAAATTTAAGTGATCGAGAGTTATTTGAGACTAAAAATTACAACTCACTGATTAGCGAGTTCCAGAATAGGGGAGTATCAAAAACAGAAAAAATCTACATCGGTCTTGATGAGATTCAGCTGTTGCCAAATTTACCAAGTGTAGTGAAGTATCTCTATGATCACTACAAGATAAAATTCTTTTTAACAGGTTCAAGTTCCTACTATATCAAGAATAGGTTCTCAGAATCGATGGCTGGTCGAAAAATTATCTACGAGATGCTACCTTTAAGTTTTCAGGAATTTATAGATTTCAAGGGATTTGCATATAATACCGGAAGGCAGGATTTTTTTGATCAGATTGAGTTTTCTGAGTCTGCTTATCTGCAACTCAAAGATTACTATCAAGAATATATCGAGTATGGAGGTTTGCCAAAGGTAGTATTAACATCTGATGTAGTTAGAAAAAAGTTGCTTCTCGAGGAGATATTTAGTTCATACATTAAATTAGATGTGGAGGGTTTGGCAGATTTTAAGTCACTGAAAGATTTGAGGCTTATCATCAAACTGTTGGCATCTCGAGTTGGTAGTAAGTTAAACGTGACAGAACTAGCCAACATAACTGGAATGACAAGAGTTACCATCGACAACTACATCGAATTTTTGGAGCAAACTTACCTGATTAAGTCTGTCAACGTTTACTCAAGATCCCCAGATGTTCAGGTGAGATTACAAAAAAAACTTTATTTTGTGGACACTGGCATTGCTAACATTAATGCTGATCTCTCTAGTGGTAGCAAATTTGAAAATGCCGTATGTCACCAACTTTCATTTTGGCAGGGGGAGTTAAGTTATTATTCCAACAGAGATGGAGAAATAGATTTTATTATTGATGATGGAAAAAATGTTGGGGCTTTTGAAGTCAAAGAAACGCCAACATCGGTCGACTACTCTAAGCTATCCAGACGTGCCAAAAAATTGGGAATTTCTATTTGTCGTGTAATAGGCAGAGAGCCCTCAGCCACATCAAACAATTTTCTATGGGGTGGATTTATTAAGTAGAGTCAAGTAGACGACCGCCCTATAAATTAAGATTTAGGAATATCCTTGAAGTCTTTTGGTATCGAGAACTACCAAGTACTTTCAGTTGTAGGGGGACTTGGTCTGTGAGACCCAATTGAGCTCTAATGGAAGCTGGGATGACGATCTGACCTTTTGAGTTGGAATTAACAATGTGTCCTATTTTCATACTCGTAGTATTTTATTACTTAGTTTAGTTATTTCAAGTTCCAGGCTTTGAATTTCTTGAGCAAAAAGTGGCTAAATCGAGAGGGAACTCAAGGTCAAGTTGAAGTAAGTCTAACATTAGGTCCAGAGTGGCAAGATAAGAGCAAGCCGACACTCCTTGCACATCCTATAATATCATATATAATGATCTACTTATTGACTATAATGATGTCTTTTGATATCATTACCTACATAACAGATACGCATTTTAACCTGGTTTTGGGTTAAGCGACTTTTCTCAAAATCAGGTTGAAAATGCCTGTTAGACTGCTCGCTGAAAATAAAATATTAGTTTCTACTTGGCTAAAAACGCGACATTTAGCTTTAAAGTTGGTTAGAAATATGAAAAATAAGGTACTTTTAGCAGTTCTTTTGACAACTACTCTGGCAGTAGTAGGTAGTCTCTTCTCTGGATCCCTCTCAAGAGTGGCTGCTAGCCACCGGGTTTTTACCTATGAGGAGTGTATTGCTCAGGGAGAAAAGATCAGAATCTGCCACTCTACTAGTTCGGAAACCAACCCTTACGAGCTCCTAAATATCTCTTGCAGCGCACTTTATGGTCGGAATGACAATGCTGGTCACTTTGAAGCCGACGGGTCTCCTCTAGCTGGGCACTTGGACGACTACTTTGTCCATCAGGGCGACACCACTTGTGGTTTTGTTAGTCCAGAACCAAGTACTTCACCTAATCCTAGCACTTCACCAACTCCTACGATTGAGCCATCACCTTCAGAGGAGCCACAGCCTTCAACTACTCCAGACCCTTCTTCGACTCCAGATCCTTCAGCTTCCCCACAGCCTTCAACTACTCCTGTACCATCTGGTGAACCTAGCCCATCAAGCGATCCTTCACCTAGGGCTACTTTTGAACCATCAGCTTCGCCAACTACTAACTCCAATAACATTGATCCTAGTTCAGAAGGAGTAGGCGGGGCAAGTCAGGGAGTGCGGGGCAGAATGAGCTCTCTAGCTACCGATAGGTGTGACTGCGATGGTGACGAGACATTTGATGCTGTGATGGATATCAAGGGTGAAGACGGGCTGCCAGTCAAAGGTGTGGTAGTGCAGTTTGTTTATAAAGATCAGATCCAGAACGTTTGGACATTTGAAGGTGGGCGAGCCAAGGCTACTTTCAAACAGGATGGTAATGGGACTGCTATTGCCTCATCTGAAGGTTATCCGAGTCAGAGTATTTCAGTTACTTTTCCTCCAGCTTGTGCTGAATCTGCTCCAAAGAGTGAGACTAAGCTAACCACGTTAGCCAACACCGGAGCAGTTGATGAAGTTCTAGCCTCAGGCTTAATGATCTTGGGAGTTGTAGGGTCAATTGGAACTACATATGTCTATCAAAAAAAGCCAAAAGCTTAAAAACCTCCAGCAGCTGTTAGTTCTAAATGACTTCTCAAACCAAAAGCTCAATCATGCTTTAAGAGAACAGTCACAGCATTTTGATGAAGCTGAGTCTAGAAAAAAAAGATTTTCACTTTCACCTGTTTGGGGATTTGCAGCCGTTTTTACTTTGTTGCTAAATTTGTCTATATTTTCAGGTTGGTACTTTATCTACAAACAGACTATCTTGTCATTCACCTCTAGTCCTCAGGTGGTAGGCACTCTAAGCCTGAGAGGTAGTATCCCTGATAAGATCCAGATTCCTGAGCTAGATCTAGAGCAGTCCATCCTGCCCGCATCTATTACAAATGGAATCTGGCAAACTTCTCAAACCAATCCCACCTACCTGATTTCTTCAGCTCGCCCAGATGAGGGCGGTAATATTGTGATCTATGGTCACAACTTACCAGGTATTTTTGGAAAACTAAAACAACTCAAGGTAGGTCAGAGTGTGGAGCTGACTACCCAAATGGGAAAGCTCATGAGATATGAAGTTGCTGAGATCAAGGTGGTGAAGCCTAGTGAGGTTTCGATAGTTGAGCCCACCAACTTTGAGGTTTTGACCATCTATACATGTACAGGTTTATTTGACTCCCAAAGACTCGTGATCAGAGCTTATCCAAAGCAGGCGATTACTCAGCTAGGTCAATAGGACGAGTATCTCAAGGCCAGAACATCTCAAAACGCAAAAAAAAGATTCTAAAAACAAAGTAAAACTAAAGAACTAGACTGATACTGCCCTGATTGAGCCATTTACTCAGGACAAAAACTACTCAATATAGCTTCCAACAGTACATATAATATAATAGTTATGAGACTTTGCAATACTTAGTCACAGTTTCTTGCTTTCAACCTTTGGGTTTTGAGGCCACATCCCAAAATGAGTGAAACAATGTGGATAAGTACTGCAACCAAGTTGCAAGTTACTTACAAGTTATAAGCTCACAAGCTGAGCTTAAGTGAAAAATTAGATTAAAACTAGAGATTTACGATTGTGAATAAAAAGTCTGGGAGTTTATTTGTCTTTAGTTCGTATTTTTAACTCAAAAAGTAATTTAAATAAAAACTAGAAAGAATGCTATTAATCAATAAATACTTAACCTTACAACCCATTTATCAATCTGACTGTAACTCTGATAATTGGTAAAGTTGCAGTGAAAGTTACTTGAGAAAGAGTCCTATATTATGGGAAAATATGACCAACTTCTATAAGTGCTTAATAGGCCTGGTAATGTCTTTCATCGATAGGTTAAACAAACTCTAAAACTGCAAAAATACTCGCTAAAATCACAACTAAATTTTTTTCCCAAAATACTAGTTTTTATGAGTAAGGCAAACTAAAACCGAATGCCTGAGGCCTTAAAGTTTCTATGAAGATCCATCAAAAAGGCTGATGTGAGTAGTTTCTTTTCCGCTATGTTTGAGGCCACTAGTGTGGATGAGCACAAAAGGCGCTCCTTGGTCATGCTCAAACAGTAGAACGAGCCTTGATTGCTCACAGTTTGTTTGGAGCTTGAGCCTGCAGATCTGACCCAAACATTTTGTGCTAACTTCGCTACCTGCTCCAGATCATTTTCACTACTGATATCGTAAATTATCTCAAAGCTGATTTCAGGTACCGGATGTGAGAAGTTGGTAAAAATACTACTGGTAAGCTGAGAGTTGGGGATGATGGTTGTATTCTGTTCCTCATTCTTGAGTGATGTATGTCTCCAGGAGATGTTGGAGACACTACCTACTTGACCTGAAGGAAGCTGGATGACATCTCCAAGGTGGATCAGGCGCCCAGCTAAGAGATGAAAACCAGCAAATAGGTTACTTAGAGAGTCTTGCAGGCCTAGAGCTACAGCAAAGCCACTCACTCCTATGGCTGTCAGGATGGGTGAGATCGAGACTCCCAGCATATCGAGTGAAGTAACTCCGGCAACACCGATAATTAGAAGTCTAAGTACATTGTTAAATAGGGCTAAAGTATTCTTATTGTACAAACTATTACGTCCAATCAGACGGAGCCCTATTTTGCCTATTTGTAGTGAGGCAAGAGTGAGCACAAAAAGGCCAATAAAACGCGGTAGCGAAAAGAGCATCGGGTTAATTGAGTCAAAAATGTTTTGCATGACTGGAGTTTAACAGATTTGAGAGAGGGAGGTATAATAGTCCTAGAAAATATCCTCAGAAATATAAAGGATAGGCAAGCTATGCATCAGAACTCCAAAAAAGTGACCAGGAAAGACAAAGTTATTAAAAATACTATGCCAACTAGCGTGAGCAGTGTTCAGAGTCTTCAAGTTTCTAAAAAAAATCCTAGGGATGACCCAAATAGATCTCGGTCTCTTAAAGAATATATCGAGATGATCCGAGAGATAGATAAAGATACGCCTAGAGAAAAAGAGTATGGCAGCATCTTGATTTTGCAGTTAGTTGAGGAAATAGGTGAGATCTCTCGAGCCTACTTAGCAGAGCATGGTCGCAAGCCCACCAATGTACTAGCTCAGCGAGATGAGACTTATAAGCAAGAGCTGGGCGACTTAATAGTCTCGATCTTGCGCTTGGCAATCGATAAAAACATCAATCTCGACCACAGGGTTCTCTATACACTCAAGAAAATTAAACGTCGTAAGCTAAAGCCGAAGGAATAGGTAACTACCTAGAAGTTAACTATGAGCACTTGGCAAATTCTTAAAAAACACCCAGGGAACTGGCAAAAATTTTGGCTTCGAGAGCAAGTACTCGATGGCGTTCGCGCCTACTTCAAAAGTGTTGGTTTTCACGAAGTAGAGACTCCTGAGCTGGTCTACACCCCAAGTACAGAGCCATTCTTAGAAGTATTCGAGACATCTCTTTTGATAGGAGAAGAGACTCCAAGGAGAGCTTTCCTGATCTCAAGTCCAGAGTATGCCATGAAAAAGTTAGTTGCTGCTGGATCTGGTAGTATTTTTCAAATCTGCAAAAGTTTTCGCAATGGGGAGGGGAGAAGTCCAAGGCATAATGGTGAGTTTTCTATTCTCGAGTGGTATCACGTCGAGGCCACGTATCTAGACGTGCTGACAGACTTTGAGTCGATGGTCAAGGAAATATTTCATCGAGTTCATCCAGAGACGGTTACAACTCACCAGTACAAGCTGAGCTATCAAGGCAAGAACTATAACTTGAGCTCACCTTGGGAAAAAATTACGGTAGCTGAAGCTTTTAGACGCTTTGTGGGCATAGATGTCGAGACGCTGCTGTCTGAGACCAAGTTGTTGGAAGTAGGACGTCAGAAAGGCTACCAAATTACTTCAGACACAACTTGGGAACAAGTTTTTCACCAGCTGCTTATGAACGAGATAGAGCCATTCTTAGGCATGGTGGTTCCTACAGTCTTGATGGACTATCCGGCAGTTTTGTGTCCTCTGTGTCAGACCACACCTGATGACGAACGTTTCGCACAGAGATTTGAAGTGTATCTGGCTGGACTAGAGTTGGGAAATGCTTTTGGAGAGCTGACCGATCCTGTCAAGCAGAAAGCGAACTGTTTGGCTGATCTAGCGGAGCGCCGCAAGCTAGGCAAGACAGAGTATCCTCTTGATGAGGAGTTCATCGCAGCCCTAGAGTCAGGTATGCCGACCACCTCAGGAATCGCTGTTGGGCTAGATAGAGTGGTGATGCTTTTTGCCGATGCTGCTAGCCTTCAAGAAGTGATGTTTTTCCCGCATGAGGAGATGTTTGGGTGAGGTGATGGAGTAGGGCCGGCATTATTTACAGTTATTTAAGTTTAGATTCAGTCATTATTAACATAAGTGAAGTCTTGTTGTGTTGACAGACATAGAAAAGGCAGGGGTCTGGAGTTTATTTAAGTTTATGCAAACATCGTTACACAGTTGAGCCAACTAGGTATCGTAATAATGGTACTAATATGCCAAACAGAGATGCACAGACACCCGAGTTAGAGGCTTTCTTTCGTGTCTCATCAGCCGCAACAACTCCACACAGTGCATGCGGGTTCTAAAGCTCAAACAGAACAAATCGTGAGAGAAGTGGCTACCAGTGTAGTAGCTCCGTTGCTTGAGCCACCGATAATCATGGATGAGGTTCTATATGCACCAAATATAGTTGGTAGATTTGTAGGAAATGGCCAGAAATTTATGAAAAAAGTTGCTTTCAATGGCATCACACTTCTGCGAAATACAGAGCAGTTTGGACAGGAATCAGCTTTTAAACTAGCAAATCAGGCTTTATCGCAACTATATGGAGAGTATTACGGAGGAGGGATTAGATACTTCCAGCCAGTACGCACCAAGAAATGATTGGTTTAGAGGTCAATCTCATAACTAATGTTCGAACTATTCCAGACATGCACACTACAATTTTCCTTTTTGGTAGAAACCACTAACGCTGGGAAGTCCTTGGTTGCCGTAAACCTCACTTGAAGATTATCGGCAAAATTGAGCTCTACACCGTCTGGAGTGAGCTGATATGTGAGCAAGATTGGGCGATCCTTTTCCACTTGTCCTAGGAAGTCGTCAATTTGATCATATGCAAAAGAGTTGGATTCTATGAGGGACGGAGGCCTTTGGCAATTTTCCTCAAGACTTCTATCACTTCTTCGTCGTGCTATCCAACTGCCATAGGAGTAAAAGGACAACCCATTCTCAAGGCGCATCTGCACAATAGTGCCATAGGCACGAAAAGCTCGATTTACCAGCTGTTGCAGGAGTGATTCTAAGTGAATCTTGGCCTGATTTGGGGATATAGGCGATCTTTTGGTTAGTTGAACAGCTACATTATAGCGACTAAAGCAGTGAGCTATATCTGATAGCCTCTTCCCGCGTTGTCCGCTGAGATATTTTGCTAGTTGCTGCTCACAGTACTCGGCTCGTTCTGGAAGGTATGAGTAGAGCTCAAAGTCACCCTGTGGTGTTTTTATCAGGTGACGCCAGATATCTTTGCCGATTGAGGCAAAGGCAGTGGTATCGGTGATAGAACCTATGCCCCAATGGTCCATAATACGCTGGAAGGAGTCGTGACTATAAATAGAGCTCATTGGCGTTATTTTAACAGTTGTTAGTTATTTTCGGTTTTTCACTTCTTTGCAAGTCTCCTTATTGTTGGCTTTCTATCAATTCCTACCTTTCGTAATTACCTTTATCACATGCATCTGTAAGTCACTTGGCATGGGGCATAGTTCAAATGATCGGTTGTGGTCAGTCAGTAAAGGTCAGCCAGTACAACAATTGCAAATTCCCCTAAACTATTGTAATGTATACTGGAAGTAACGTTTATAGTTACCTCCAGTTGAAATGCATCAAACTAAAGACACCATCATCTTAGCTCTCTACAAACGACCAGAGACGGTCTTCTCTTTGCAAGAAATAGCCCTGCTGTTCCCGGAGGTTCCCTACAATAACTTAAAAATGCGTATGTCATACTTTTCCAGCTCTGGTTCAATTCAGAAGTTAGCTAGAGGTATATATGCTAAAACTAATTACGACGTGTTGGAGTTAGCCAATAAACTATATGTTCCCTCGTATATCAGCTTTGAAACTGTTTTACAAAAGGCTGGTGTGACCTTCCAATATTATCAAACCATTTTTGCTGCCTCGTACTTGACTCGCACAGTGCAGGTTGGTAGCCATACTATCGAATACAAAAGACTAAAAAAAGCCATTTTGTTTAATAAGCAGGGTATCGAGCAGCAGGGGAATGTCATGATTGCTTCACCTGAGCGGTCTTTCTTAGATATGGTTTTTTTGTATAAGAATTATCATTTTGACAACTTGAGCGTACTTAATTGGGACAAAGTTATGGAGTTAAAAAGTGTCTATCAAGGTCAGGCTTTTTCCAATCGAGTGGAAGAATATTACCAAATGTATAAAGAGGAGTTAGTAAACTCCTCAAGTACGACGACATAGGAACTATGCTTAATAGCCAACACACAGTGATTTTGATTGAAATCTTGAAGGATATCTACTCTGATCCTGAGCTGCGAACAATTTTAGGGTTTAAAGGTGGCACTGCTGCGATGCTTTTTTATGACCTACCTCGTTTGTCAGTAGATCTGGATTTTGACTTGCTAGATAGTGAGAAAAAAGCCGTGGTCCTGCAGAAAATGAAAATCATTTTAGAGCAGCACGCAGTGATACGACAGGCGTTAGAAAAACGATATACGCTATTTTTCCTGATCAGTTATGAAAAGGGAGAACACACTATCAAAGTTGAGATCTCAAAGCGCCCCACTATCAGTGGCTTTCAGGCTAAGAGTTACTTGGGTATTCCCATGTTGGTGATGCGGCAAGAGGACATGGTGGCTAATAAACTAGCAGCCTTTTTGACCAGGAAAAAAACTGCAATGCGTGATGTTTTTGATCTTTGGTTTTTTCTCAAAAATAAATGGTCTATTAACCCAGCTGTAGTAGCTGAAAAGACCAACATGTCTCTGTCTCAAAGTTTGGAGCAAGCCAAACAAGATGTCAGTAACTTGAAAAAGTCTCATTTTTTGCAAGGCTTAGGAGAACTACTAGATGAAAAGCAAAAAGATTGGGTACGGAGCAAGTTGGCAGAAGAGGTGACATTTTATTTACAGTTGTACAGGGAAGTTGAAAAGAAACCTTGATAGGAAAGGGTCGTAATTTTCCCAAAACACCTGATCGATGTTAACTTTAATAAAGCGCGGATTTGCCCTTTCACCTCTTGAGGATTACAATAGCCGTTCGCAAAAGTAGTTGTTTGATAGTTTTTGAAAGGATTACAGCATGGCAATGATCAAAGGTGGAAACATCAAAAAAGGTAACTTTATTTTATTTAAAAATGAACCATGGCAAGTCGTGAAGACTGAGTTCGTTAGTCCAGGAAAAGGCTCAGCGTTCACACGTGCCAAGCTAAAAAGTGTGCGCACAGCTACCACTCAGGAGTTTACCTTCAAGTCAGTCGAGCCGATTGAAGAGTTGGATGTGACCACACGCGAGATGCAGTTTTTGTACAGAGATGGAGCGGACGTGACTTTTATGGAGCCTCGCTCCTTTGAGCAAGTAGTAGTACCTCTAGCCATACTTGATGAAAAAGAAGGCTATCTGACTCCAGAGCTAACAATGTATATATTGTTTTACAACGACAAAGCTATCGGAGTGCGCTTCCCACCTACGGTGAAGCTTAAAGTGAGCTACACAGAAGATGCTACGGCTGGCAATAGAGTCAATGCTCCCAAGAAGCCAGTCACGCTCGAGACAGGACTGATCGTTCAGGCGCCACTTTTTGTCAAGGTAGGTGAGACAATCGCGATCGACACTGTGACGGGTGAGTATATCTCGAGAGCTTAAGATGGCCACATAACTGGGTTGTGCCAACTTAGTAATAACATAGAGATGAACTGTATGACTGGTGAGACGAGAGCAGAGATTGGTGAGACGCCACCACCCCATGGGTATATTAAGGCGATCAAGACGAAGAAACCAAACCTTTCCATGAAAGATTGATAGGCGAGTGACTGCTCCTTAGGCAAGAGTGCCACGATGATCTTGCTGCCATCGAGAGGATAAACAGGCACTAGATTAAAGACGGCTAGTGTCACATTGATCAAGATGCCTAAGGTCACAAACATGCCTAAGGTCACTAACATTTGAACTGGAAAGGGTAGAGCTGGTGAGACAAAGAATAGAGCTGCTGCTAAGACAGTGAAGGCTACAGCCATTATGATGTTGACTACCGGGCCAGCCAAGGCCACTAGAGCTGAATCCTTAACAGGATTCTTGAAGTTGTAAGGATCTATCTGGACAGGTTTGCCCCAACCAAAGTTAGTTAGCAACATGGCGAGAGTTCCGATAGGATCAAGGTGTTTGAGTGGATTGAGCGAGATTCTGCCTTGAAGCCTAGGCGTGGGATCACCCAAACGGTCTGCAACCCAGGCGTGGGCAAACTCATGAACGGTAAGAGCCAAGATCAAAACAGTAGTGCGGATGATGAAGTACTCTGGCGAGGTGAAGAGATCAAGCATAAATGTAGAGTTCAAGTATAGTTACTCCAACGGCGATAGTTGGTCAAAGTTTCTTCATCGTCAGATATTGCTCTACATTATACCCTCATGATACAATCCCACACCTAGGAGATCAGATATGTCATTTGCCATGAAGTTCCCAAGAGTTGCAAGTATAGGTAATCGTGTTTCCCACGCCAAGAATCGCAGTAAGCGCGCCTTCAAGTACAATCTACACACCGTCACCATCATTGTAGATGGAGCCAAGAAGCGTTTGAGAGTTCCAACCAAGATGTTGCGCATGATGAAAAAGTCTGGGATCACAACTCACTACAAGAAGCCAGTAGTAGCTTAAGCTAGGGACAGAGATCTAATTGGGTTTAAGTTCTTACCTCCAAGTCGTATCTAGGTGCCTAGTAGAGTTGATTTTTGAGACGGAGTCTTACCTTCTTCCTGAACCAGATCTAAAACAATTTTTCTAGAGTCTTTATCTAGGTGAGATTTAAGTAGTTTAAGGCGTTTGTCACCTAGGACTGTCCAGACACCAGGCCATGGCGATAAGCCGTGGATAGTTCGATTAAGCAGTATTGGCTGATCACCAGGATTGGAGAGCTCCAAAATACTCATGAGTAGAGGAGCTGAACATGCGAAGCTTGAGTGATCACTGCTGGACTTGGGCGCACACAACTCAAGTGTTTCTTTGGTCAGATGATTAAAATCAAACTCAGCTTTGAGAACCTGTTGGAGAGTGTTGGGCTCTATGAAGCCGTCCTCTCTAGTTAACTTTCTAGCTAGGGGAGTGGGCAGTTGAGGTGTTGCAGAATCAACAAATTGAGATTTTGGTAAAAGTTGAGCTTGGGCAATACTCTCAATCAGATCTGCCAACTTAGGCGCTATCAGCTCAAAACTTGTCTTGTAGTACTCTAGACTACTCCAGCTTGCTTGTACATCAAACCCAAGCTGTGCATATGTGTCACCAGCATCCATTTCTTTGGCTAGCATTATCAGTGAGACTCCAGATTTATTTTCACCATTTATGATTACAAACTGCCCTGGTGAGCTACCACGCCATCTAGGTAGTTGTGAAGGATGGATGTTGAGGGGTGCTATTTTGGGTAGTTTGATGAGCCAGTCAGGGATGTAGTAGCCGAAGTCGACTACAAGCAGAAAATCTGGCAAGACTGATGGAAGTTGCGATTTTATTTCTTTATCAATTTTTTGTGAAACTAGGATTGTTTTGATTTTGTGTTGTGTAGTCCAAGAGTGGAGTGGGTTCTCGACGATTACTTGAGAGCGTCCTTGATGTTTGGGTGAGGGCGTCAATACCCACGCAATCTTAAACCTAGTGTCCTCTGCAATCATTTCTGCGCAGAGTAAAGTATGAGTGGTAGATCCAGCTATGGCGACTGTGTACGGCATTTTTACTTTTCAATTAAAACTGTGCTTTCTAATTCTTAGTTTAGCTCTAGGTTTAATCTTAAGGATTATTTGAGTGTGTCACTAGAGCTTGAAGCATCTCGGAGGAAAGCTCATGGAGAGAGTCATCTCTACCCTTACCTTGATAGACAGGAAGTTTATCTCTAAGACAGTGGTCGATAAAAAGCACCCCATCAAGGTGGTCTAGCTCATGTTGGACCACTCTAGCAGCAAACTCAGAAAATGTTTCTGAAGTAGAGCTAAGGCGTCCATCGATAATTTGATCAAACCCAAGAGTGACTTCCTCCCAACGCCAGACAGGTCCAAAAATACTTGGTATAGATAGGCAGCCTTCCAAGAAGGGCTCGTCTGGGAGGCCACCTAGAGTTTTACTCTGTGAGTGAGACACAACTACAGGATTGATGAAGAGCTTGGGGGGATGTTGTTTGTTTTTATCATCTGGAACTCTAGTAGCAAAAAGACGAATTCTGTTGTCTATTTGAGGAGAAGCTAGCCCAACTCCTTTGGGATTGCGAGCTTTGAGTAATGTCTGAACTAAGTCTTCTAGACAGTCGGTGAGTTTTCGATCAACTACATGAATAGTTTTGGCAACTGTACGAAGTGAAGGATGGGGGATGGTAAGTATGTTAGACATGTCTATTTTTTAGAGGCTGATTTTTTTTAGGGCGAGTGGTATGCATTTTATAGATCATATTCTTGGCTCTGGTAGATCTATTTAGGAAAAAACTGCAGAATGTTAAAACAGCGAAGGTACTAGTGAAGAACCAGTAGAGACCTGTATTCAGAGAGAAACTAGGAGTAAGGATAAAGTAGGCTATGAGATGGGATAGAACTAGGAGGATGTAGACCATCCTCATAAATCTAGAGAGTCGGGCGGCAGAACGAATAGAGTGTGAGACTGAGGCAGAGATAGTAAAGTAACTGATACTAGCATAAGAAACTAAGCCAACGAGGCCTCCTGCACCCATGAGAGCTAGAAGATGCATTTTGTTGTTGAGGAAAGTAAAGGGATTAAAAAGATTGAAAAAGGATGAGAGTGCAGCCATTAGCAAAATGCCAGGGTAGATCACAGAGTGCGACACCCAGATGTGGAAGTACTCTGAGTGGTTAAAGATATCGTGTGTTGGGTCTTGTTTTTTTTTGAGAGAAAAACTCACAGTTAAGGTATGGATGACAATAAAGGCAAAGACATACAACATAGAAAGGCTAAGAATAGAGTCGTAGATAAAGGCCTCTTTGAGGACAGGAATCTTGTCATCTCCTTGAAGAGAGAAGTACATGACAAACTTGAGCCAGAGGAAAAGTAAAGGTGAGAAAACAAAAGCATAGAGAAAGTGAACTAAATCTAGCTTTAGTAACTCTCTTTTACCTTGATGTCTGTAAAGTGACAAAGAGAGGATAAAGATAAGAGCTGGAATGATGACTATGAAGAGAGGCATAGTAATATCTCAATACAAGGTAAGTCATTCCTGATCTGAAAGAAATGCGATGAAGTTAATTTGGTCATATTTAATCAGTTATTTTTTGCCCTTTTCATCCTGCAGCTTTTTTATCTCAAGCAGTTTGATTTTTGCTTGTTCGTTGTTGGGCTGAATTTTTTCTAGAACATAGACATATTGCTGAGTGGCTTCAGTTAGTTCGTTTTGTTCAAAGTAGATTGCTCCCAGAGACATTCGCGCTGGCTCGAAGTCGCTTTTGAGTTGGATTGAGTTCACTAGGAACTCCTTAGCTTGCCCAATATCGCCTTGTTTATAGGCAGTAATACCCTGATTATAAACAATTTTTGGATCAGTAGGAGCTAGAGTTTGAGCTTTTTCAAGTACATTTTGGACGTTTCCCAGAAGGGCGTCGTCCATTTGGGATAAGGTAAATAGAGACTTAACGATCGATTTGTAACTAGTGAGGCTGACTGGATTGAGGTATAGCAAGACTTTGGAGTTGAGAATGGCTTGATTATAGTAATTGAGAGCTGAGACGTCATCGCTTTTTTTGTAAAAATCTATAGCTACTTGACTCTGGACATCGATCAGTTCCTCGTAGAAAGTACTCTCAAATGGTCTGATTATGACGGCTTTTTGGAGTAGGGTCATGGAGAGTGTAATCTGACTATCTAAGTTGGCTCTTTTGCCAGAAGCAAATAAAAAATCTGCGTACCAGATGTGAGCTATGCTTACTATAAAAAATACTGCGACTATTAGGATGAGAATAGATGCGGCTAGTTGGACGTAAATATTTTTTACAGAATTAAATTTATGAATGTTCTTTGAAGGTGAGATCCAGACAAACCAGGCTGCAGGAACTAGAAAAAAAAGAATCGACACCATCACTGTCGAAAAACCAAAAAAATTAGTGATCAAAATGGCGACTTGGCTAGAGATGACAGCTGACGTTACAAGCAGATCGTATCTAGATTGATGTTTATCGGAATTTTTTTTGAAGAGGTAGCGGAGAGGGACAAAAATAAAACTGCCGCATAGTAATAAATAAGTTGCCAGACCTACTGCGCCTGTTGTGGCAAGATAGTTCAAAAATTCATTGTGAGCTTTATTATAGAGGAAGTCCCACTCTGATAGAGCATTGTGATCTAGTGGTCGGTCACGATAGTAGCTATAGGCGAATGTTTCGACACCTGATCCTAAGATTGGATAGCGTTGCCAGACTGCCAGGGCACCTTGCCAGACTATGAGTCTAATTCTTCCAGAGTTTGATCCTGATTTGAGCGCAGCTGGAACTAGGTTGAGAGATTCTTGATTGTTGCTTTGTGAAGTTAGAGAGCTGAGATGTCCAGACAAATAATCAGCTAAAGTGTTTAGTTTTGGCATCCATATTTTTGAAGTTATGGCAGTCACCATCATCAGTAATAAAGCGCAGCTGACCAGGTAGAACTTGATACTCACTCTGATATTCTTCAGCCATTTTCTATGTGAGATTTGTTGTCTCAACTTTTCTGACCTCCAGATGTTAGCTGTCGAGAGTAGTAAGGTGATCAGAAAAGCGACAGCAGCAGCGAGAATGCCCGAATCTGATTTGGTAAAAACTGTGCAGCCTATGATCACTAGAGGAGTAGCTAGAGCAAGTATTAAGGCAGATAACTTCCAGATTTTTTTGTGAAGCTGGACATAGATCCATAGGCTCGCGATGAAACTCAGAGGAAGGACTGCTGTCAAAAAAGCAGCAAGCCAGTTAGGTTGTCCGAAGCTGGCAAAAACGCGGTTGGCGACATCTAGTGATTCTGGCCAGCAGTCATTGCTAAATCGACCAATCATGAGTCTGCAGCTGAAGGAGCTGCCAAACTTTTCAAGAGTCCCCCATACAGAGACTAATATGGCACTGGACAGTAATGAGATTAAGATGCTTTTGAGGTGTTTTTTTTCTAAAAAATTGACAGCTAAGTAAAAAATAGCGATATAAGACAGGGTAGAGAGTAGGCCTCCGTTAAATCTAGTGTAGTAGCCAAAAAGTGAGGTATAAGGGTGAATCGAGAAAAAAGTAGAGAGTAGCTGAGAACTTAGAAAAAGGAGTATTGGTAGGTCAAAGGGTGTTTTGCGCCAGCTCAATTGATGTGTGAGGATAGTTTTTCCCACGGCCGTGGCAACTATAAGTGTGGTCAGTGTATAGACCAGAAGCATTTTATTGAACTCGAAAAGTTCTTCATTCACCCAGATGAAGAAAAGTGGTGTCAAGAAAACCAATAGGTGAAATAGAAGAACCAAAAGCTGTTGCAGGTGTTTGTCAAGGGTGTCTCGATCGAGCATGAGGTTATTGATTGTACTACCACTTGCTTGATATCTCATAAGTTTGTTAAACTGATATTCATAGTAATGTCCAACGCCCGATACGTGAAGTAAGGAGAGATATGTTTAATTTTTTCCGTAGATCAAAGTCAGATGCCACATCTGGAAGTACTGCTGTTTCTGATGTACCTTTGGCTCCCGCTCTTGCGGTAGCTTCAACATCTGAGGTTGCAGATGAGTCGGCAGCTCTTGTCCAGAATGTAGATTTATCATTATCAAATGCGACGCCAACCGTGCCGACAGTAACTCTAGCTCCTGGTTCGATGACTTCAGCATCAGATAGTTTTTCGACCATAGTAGCTACATCTGCTCCTGCTGTATCTGGCTTTGCGACGGCCGGTTTACCAACGGCACCAAGTTTACCAACGGCACCTAGTCTGCTAACGGCACCAAGTCTACCAACGGCACCTACATCTCCAATTGCAGCATCTTTGTCAACTTTGCCCACCCTACCGAATTTTTCTTCACAACTTCCGCCTTTACCATTCTCATCTCCAGCTTCAGGAACTGCTTCAATTCCTGGTTTTGCTCCAGCACAGGGTGTTTCTTCATATGTTGACGCTTATGTCCCTCCAGCACACGCAGACGTACTGCCTATGCCTGCTGAAGTTGGACCCAGGCCAAAAGGGGTAGTTGTGCCTACTACATCAACTTGGGAGCCTAAAGAGCTCTTAGAGCCACAGGAAAAATTACTTTCATCAACATCTTCTGACTCAGCTAAGCCAACATTCTCATCCGTAACACCTTCATGGTCAGCTGCCACTTCAGTTGCTCAAGATTCAGCAGTTCAGGCTGCATTGATGAGGCCATCAGCACCAGCCACACCAGTCGCAACCAGTGCATCATTTCTAACCACCGCGTCAGCTCAAGCTGTCCACAGTAGCACCCCAACTCAAGCTGTCCACAGTATCACCCCAACTCCAGTAGCTTCAGTAACCCCAACTGCAGTACATAACTCAGCTCCAGCTTCAGAGAATTTTGACCTGTCTAGTGTTAGCTCGCCAGTTTCTAAGACACTTGAGGATCAAAACATCTTTTTCTTGCTAGGAGTGATGAATATTTCAGATGAAGAAAAAGACAAGTTTCTAGATGATCTTCAAAAAGTAATCTGGGATGATTTCTTGACACAGGACTTGGAGTTACTCTTAACTGAAGAAGAACTAGAGGACTTTCACAAAATAGAGAAGCTTCAGGGAAAAACTGAGGATGAGGTTCAAGTTGCAATGATTGAGTTTTTGGAAAAATTAATCCCTGATCTTGAAAAAATAATGTTGGATAAGGCGCTAGAGCTCAAAGAAGGCATGTTTAGAGAAAGAATCAAAGAGCTTAAGCTAGAGTATCTGAATAAACCTGAGTTGCTGACCAAAGTACAAGAAGCAGATGACTTGGTAAATGTGGATAAGGGTGAGGAGGACTGGCGCGCAGCTGCAGATATTCTTAACCACCTCATTTCTTAAGATTTTGTACAGTATACTCATCCTCTATTAAGATGAGTTTATGTCTCGATTTCAGAATTTTTTCTCAGCCTTAAATTTGTTTGAGAGTGCTAGAACAGAGACTGTAGTTGACCTAGGATCAGCAGTTATCAAGTACTCTGTCGCCAAAACCAATAAAGGTAGTATGCCTTCTTGCATCGCTGTGATGACTGATAGCAGGGAGTTTTTGAGCATTGGCTACTCGGCCTTAAGTATGAAAGGCAAAAATTCCTCTAAAGCGAGCATTGTTTTTCCCTTCAAAGTTGGCAAAGTTGTCCATGAAGCTGAAGCCAAACTATTGGTAGAAAATTTGATCAGTTTTTTTGGTCTCTCTAGGATTTTGAGGAACAGAGGTTCTATCGTTTTGAGTGTAGTGGATGATCTATCAAAGCTGCAGAAAGATCTCTATAGAAAGCTATTTTCTAGTTATTTCTTGAGTGGAGTTAAGTTTGAGTCACAGATAGATCGCTTGATTCTGCACAGTAGCTTAGCCAAAAACCACGCTCCAACAATAGTCCTTATCTATGGGGCTAGCTGCACTCAGGTCTTTATTACCAAATCTGGCAGAGTGTTGTATAAAGATCTAGTGACTCAGGGAACCCAAAAATTTTCACAAGAGGTCTGTCAAGTAGTGAGAACTAAGTTTCAGCTGTTGATAAGTGAGCAAGAAGCAGATAGCCTGAGATACCTCAAGGAAAATGAGATGATTAAAACTGTCAGAGGTCAGGATTTGATCCAACAGAGACCAGACAGTAAGCTGCTTAAACAGGAAGATATCCTTTTTTTTAGAGCTCAAGAAGTTGCTTTTTTGTCAAAGTTGATAGAGAAGGCAGCAGAGAAAGCTTACGAATTTAATGATCTTAAAACTCCACTTCAAGTTTTTTTGACAGGCGGAGGTAGTCTCAGGGCTGGATTGGCTGAGCAGTTAGCTGCTGCAACTGGTCTCAAAACAAAACGATCAGCCAACTCTTTATATGACACAACTACCTAACTACGTAGTGTTTGAAATTTGTATCTAAATTAATAAATTATGAGTAACACGCTCTTAATCCATTCATTCCAGTCTAGATTAAAAGTTTGGGCGACTGCTGTGATGTTTTTTTTTGGCGTGATCTTGTTTGAGTTTTTAGGCCTTTTTTCTCCGCTAAGAGCTACTGTTCAAGAGTACTCAATGCCCCTCTTAGAAGGAGTGTCTAGAGTTTTTGTGATGGTTGGATCACCCTTATCCTACTTGAGAAATTTTTACGACACCAAAGCTAGAATTGCCGACCTAGAACTAAGATACAGTGAGGCCTCAGTTCACTTAGCAGAGTTGGATAGCTTGCGAAAAGAGAATCAAGAGCTGAAAAAGTTTTTGGGCGAAGAAGGAGTTCAGCCAGGTGGGACTGGGTATATTGGAAGACCCATAGTTTCATTTGGAGTACCAACTGTGGCACTTAAGGAAGGGGAGTCAGTCATATCTGGCAGTGGTGTCTTGGTGCAAGGTGTACTAGTGGGTCGTGTGAGCCGCCACAGTAGTAGTTTGGCAGAAGTAAAGCTTCTATCCAACTCAGGTAGCTCGCCACTCTTAGTCCAGACAGACAGGGGAGAGACTGGACTAGTTATTGGCACAGGCGTTGAAGTACTTCTTACTCAGCTCACTTCAACAGCAGACGTACGTACTGGAGACAAGATACTTACTATAGCTCAAGAGCAGATTCCGGCCGGAATTTTGGTAGGTAGAGTAGGTGAAAGTAGAGTCCTACCCCAATCAGCAGTTAAAACAGTAGTGGTGGAGCAGTATGTTTCATTTCTAGAGAGTTTTGTAGCCTATATCTGGAGTTCAAAGTGAAAAGTTAGATCTAGTCTGAGATTAAATTATGAAAGTAGTTCTCCAACATTTATTTTTGCTTTGTTTAGTCCTGTTGTTGCTTTTGGTGGAGAGGGTAATAGGTGTTCCAGCTACTTCGCTGATGATAGTCACAGCTTATTTTGCCAAGCTGGATAGTATTTTTGATGTTCTGTTTCTTTTTATTTATGGAGTTATGATAGCTACTTTGTTTTTGATGCCAATCTCATTTGTTTTGGCTTGTTTTTTAGTTTTAGCAGGCATTTTAGAGCTACTACCTTTTGCCAAACTTTATCCAGTAGCGATGAGGTTCTTGATGATTCTAATCCTCAATCTATTTTATTGGGCTTGGACAAGTTTTCCTACCCATCCAAATCAGATACTTTCAATCATTCTCAGTTTTATAAGTTGCTTAGTAGTTGGTAGGTGGTGGCAGAGTAGCTTGCAGAAGGTTCATATTTTTGGAACTCTCAAACGAGCATCAAAGAAATGATAATTAAATTTTCACTCTATCAGCAAAAGCGCAAAGTATTGATATTTTGTGTGATCAGCTTCATCTTTAGCGTCCTTGCACTTCGTCTTTTTGAGTTGACAGTAGTGCGAGGTGAGAAGTACAGACTGATTGTAGAGAATCACCGTTACTCGACAGAAAGACTTAGACCCAGCAGGGGTCTAATTATGGATAGATTTGGAGATCTGTTGGTTTGGAACCAGCCACTTTATCTAAAAAAATCTCCAGATGGTGATCATAAAAATAAAGTAATAACTAGAGACGAAGCATTCCAAATATTAAGTAGTCCTGAAAGTGAGAATGTCAAAGTAGCTGACGTCAGAGGCTATCGTTTTGAGAGCTCTCTGTCACAGGTGATAGGTTATGTAGGTGAAGCCACAGCCCAAGATTTGCGTAGTGACGATCGTCTCAAAGTAGGCGATGTGGTGGGCAAAACTGGCCTTGAGTTCTCATTGAATGAGCAACTTAGTGGTGTGCCTGGGGAGGAGATTTTTGAAGTAGATGCCAGGCAGAAAAGGGGGGATCAGCTAACTCACAAAAATCCTGTCCATGGCACTAGTGTTAAAACTAGTCTTGATCCATATCTATCTCAAGTGGCAAGTAACTTGATGAAGCCGTTTAAAGGGGTAGTTGTAGTAAGTGATGCCTCATCTGGACAAATCTTGAGCTTAGTGAGCTCACCTAGTTACGAGGCTAATATCTTTGTCCCAGAGGCCAACTCTGATGCAGAAGGTCTGCGTCAAAAGCAGTTAAGTTCAGCTCTCAATAGTGAGAGCAAGCCGCTGTTTAATAGAGCTCTGTCCGGCACTTATCCATTGGGTTCAATATTTAAGTTGGTGACGGCATTGGCTGGCCTCAAAGAAAAGAAAATTGATACTTCTACAGTGGTAGTAGATGAAGGGACGCTCAAAGTAGGTGAGTTCGAGTACGGCAACTGGTACTATACGCGCTTCGGTCATGGCGAGGGAGCTATCTCGCTGACTAGAGCTATTGCTCGCAGCAATGATATTTTCTTTTATAAAGCGGCTGAGTGGGTCGGACCTGTGAAGCTCTCGAGTATGGCCAAACTTTTGGGATTTGGGGCTGCTACTGGAATCAACTTACCTAGTGAACAGATTGGATTAATTCCTGATCCAGATTGGAAACTAAACACCTTGGGAGAGCCATGGTACTTAGGCAATACTTATCACATGGGAATAGGGCAGGGAGACGTGTCGGTCACTCCTCTTCAAGTATCAGGACTGATGCAGATCCTGGCCAATGATGGTAAAAAATGTGAGCTGACCCTTTCGACTTCAGAAAGTAAGTGTCAGGATTTGGAGCTAAACAAAGGAGACCTAGATGTCGTGCTTCAAGGTATGTTCCAGGCTTGCAGTCCTGGTGGGACTGCTTCAGTCTTTTTTCCTTGGAATAAAGAGATAGTTGGTCAGGATGGAGTGTTTAGAGCTGTTTCTCTAGAATCTGGAGCTGTGGCTTGCAAGACAGGAACTGCTGAGTTTGGGGCTGCTGACGCAAAGAAGAGACGTAGGACTCATGGATGGTTTACGGTCATTTCACAACTCAATTCAACTCCTACTCCAGCATCAAATTCTCAGCTAGAGCTGGATCCGGATCCGAAACTGGATGTTGCGATTTTAAAAGCAGAAAGTTTACAGGAGGCAAGTCTTTCACAACTTCGTACACTTTGGCAATCTAAGGTTGATAAGTATGGTTATCCCAGAAGAGTAACTATTACGGTTTTAATAGAGAGCGATGAAGCTTTGCCCTTCAAAGAAGGTTCAGCTGAAGCAGCTTTGATTGCCAATCAAATGCTGAATTGGTTGGTGGGAAAGTAAACAATGCCTTTTTGGTGAAACTGCCTCGATTGGTATCCAGATGTTGAGCTGAATTAAATTCAAGTAATCAAAGCTCTTTTTACTACGCTTTTTTAAAGCTTCGTTTGTTAGAGTGCCTCATGTCTCAAATGATTCCGATGCCTCAGATCGTTCAGATTGATCAGCAACTGAAGATTGTGCAGGCTGATCGTCGAGTAATTACTGCTTTTGCAGCTGTAGAGGGCGTAGGTCAAGCTACCCTAAAGCGATTGAATCAGGCTTCTTCCAGAGTTAAAGGAGGCTGGTCACAGCTCTGGAAGCTACTGACAAAACAAAGTCAACATAGATTTATTGACACGGGTCTCTTGAGCGAGAAACAGTACGAAGCGGCTCTGAAGTTTCATAGAAATTACAGTCCTGATAGTTATTTTGAGTTACTTGAGTCCAAAAATATTGAAGTTATCTTGAGTGGTGAGAGTGAGTATCCCAAGCTTCTAGCTCAAATTCCTGATAAGCCAGAAGTTCTTTTCGTCAAAGGTAACAAAAGTTGCTTGAACTCACTTACAGTCGCGGTAGTAGGTACTCGCAAACCAACTAGCTACGGCCAGTTCGTAACTCAGAAGATAGTAGAAGAGCTGTGCTTTCTAGGTTGCTGCATAGTTTCTGGATTTATGTATGGAGTGGATGCCTTGGCTCACAAGACGGCTCTTTCCTTGGGGAGCAGGTCTATCGCAGTTTTAGGTTTTGGTTTTGATAAGTTTTATCCCAAGTATCACGAGCAGCTCATGGAGGAATTCTTGGCAGCTGGAAATGTTTGTATCTCTGAGTTTCCTCCCCACTCAGACTCTAGACCATACATGTTTCCCATGCGTAATCGTATCGTGGCAGGTCTCTCACATAGCGTAGTAGTGACAGAAGCTGCGGCAGGGAGCGGCAGCTTGATCACAGCCAGGTGTGCAGGAGAGTATGGTAGAGGTATCTGTGCCGTGCCTGGATCCATCACTTCACTCTACTCAGATGGAACTAGAGAACTGCACAATGCAGGAGCAGTGATGATCTCTTGTGGAGCAGACGTTTTAGAAGATATTTCTGACAGTCTTGAGCCATCTCTAGCTGTTTTCGAAAGATGCTACAGTCATAAAACTCAACTGTCACCTCAGCTCAAGCAGCTCAAAGGAAAATTTAGCCATAGTTTGAAACAAGAATTGAATCATCATCTCAAACAACGTCAAAAACCCAATCTAGTCACAGCCCTACTTTCATCAGAGCTAGAGAAGAAGACCTATCATGAGCTATTAAGTGGCCCAAAGGCAGTTGATGACTTGATTGGAGTCTTGAGTGTCTCAGTTCCAGATCTTTTACAGTTATTGACCAAACTAGAGTTAATTGGTTTGGTAAAAGCTCAAGGTGAGTTCTGGATGGTTTCATACAAATAACTGCTACAATCTCCAGTGTCTTATGTATTTAGTTCTTGTAGAGTCTCCCACCAAAGCCAGAAAATTAAGCTCATATCTAGGCAATGAGTATGTTGTGCGCGCATCTGTTGGTCATATTCGGGATTTACCCAAGTCAACTCTAGGTGTGGATGTAGACAAGAACTTCCAGCCTGAGTATGTCGTGCCGCCAGAGAAAAGCAAGGTGGTTAAGGAGCTAAAGTCTTTGGCTACCAAGTCAGACAAGATTTTTTTGGCTACAGATCCAGATCGAGAAGGTGAGGCTATTGCTTGGCATCTTCAAGAAATTCTTGGTTCTAACTATCACTACTTTCGCTCCACCTTTCACGAAATTACCAAGCAAGCTGTGATGGAGGCGATAGACAACCCCATTAAGCTCAACTTAGCTCTAGTTGATGCTCAGCAAGCCAGAAGAGTCTTGGATCGACTTGTAGGCTACACAGTTTCTCCCGTCTTGTGGCGCAAAGTAAGATCTGGGCTTTCCGCAGGTAGGGTCCAGTCAGTGGCCTTGAGGTTGATAGTTGAGCGAGAAAAAGAGATTTTAGCTTTTGTGCCAGAGGAGTATTGGGAGGTAGATGTGTTGCTTGCGACAGAGAGCGTGCAAGGCGTCTTGAGTCAAAAGTCACAAGTACCACCTCTCTCACCTAGACAAAAGACTGAACCCAAGTACTTTGTAAATAATAAAATGGAGGTTGTTCCTGAGGGTATGCTCCTAGCCAGAATTGTGGAAGTAGCTGGCAAAAAGTATCTGCCTGTGACTCAAGCTGATGTCACACCTATTTTATCAAACTTAAACTTAGCTAACTACAGAGTGCAGAGTGTAGAGCGCAAAGAGCGAAGTCGTGTCAGCCTTCCTCCCTTGACTACCTCAATGATGCAGCAGCAGTCAGCCAACCGTTATGGCTACACATCCAAGAGCACTATGAGGCTTGCCCAGCAGCTATACGAAGAGGGTTTGATCACTTATCACAGAACTGACTCAGTAAATTTGTCCTCACAGGCAGTGAGTATGGCTCGAGAATTTATTGGACAAAAATATGGTCCAAGTTATGTGCCAGAGAAACCCAGATACTTCTCGACCAAGACTAAAAACGCTCAGGAGGCTCATGAAGCCATCAGACCAACCAATATTTTAGTTTTCCCTGGAAAGATTGCTAGTGACTCAGCTTTCTCGCCTCAACATGCAAAATTATATGAGTTGATTTGGTCAAGATTTGTAGCCAGTCAAATGAGTGCGGCAGTTTATGACCAGTCAGCAGTGCTCATAGAGGCAACACTGGACAGTGCAACAAATACCTCAACTTCAGCAGCTCCAGCTAATAAGAAAGGTGGGAAAGACTCTACTTTAATCCTTAAATCAACTGGATCGCTTCTAAAATTTGACGGCTGGATGAAACTATTTCCTAATCATGAGGACACATATTTGCCTGAAGTGGAGGCTAATGATAAGCTAGGTTTTGTGGAAGAAAACGCAGCTCAAAAATTTACTGCTCCACCAGCGCGCTACAACGATGGTTCATTGATTAAGACTCTCGAGGCTGCTGGAATTGGTAGGCCTAGCACCTATGCCTCAATTATCTCAGTCCTAGAGGATAGAGGTTATGTAGAGAGAGTTGAAAAGAAGTTTGTGCCAACTGCCATAGGTACAACTGTCTGTGAGTTTTTAGTTAGCCACTTTGTGACTCTTATGGACTATAAGTTTACAGCTAAGCTTGAGGATGATCTTGATGCCGTTTCTAGAGGTGAGAAGGACTGGAAAAAATTGATGAGTGAGTTTTATACACCTTTCAACTTGATTGTGTCGGAGGTAATGGAAAAGGCCGAAAGAGCCAGCATTCCTGTCGAGAAGACAGGCGATATCTGTCCAGTTTGCAACAAAGAGAGTGGGGGAGAAATAGTTATTCGAACAGGTAAGTATGGCAAGTTTTTGAGCTGTAGTCGTTATCCTGACTGTATCTACAAGCAAGCAATAGTCAAAAAACTAGAGGGTGTACTCTGTCCTCTCTGCCAACTGCAGGAGGTGATTATCAAGCCTAGTAGGTATGGCAAAGATTTTTACGGTTGTGGTCGTTATCCAGAATGTAACTGGGCTAGCTGGAAAAAGCCTGGGGTAGGCGAGAGGGTGACACCAGAAGAGTGGGCCATAATCCAAAAAGAGCGCGAGGAGCGCAAAGTAGCTCGAGAAGCTAAGTATGGAAAATCAGCCAAATTTGGGAGGTTTGGTAAGCTAATTAAGTCAGGAGCTGACAAAGCAGCTACTTCAGCCAAAAAAGTTGCCAAGAAAAGCATAACTACAAAAAAATCGTCCAAGGGTAAAGTAGATTCAAAGAAAGTTGCTAACTCCAAAGTCGGAACTACTGACCCTACTCAGATTAAAGAGGTAGTTAAGAAAAAAAACGTATCCAAGACTGCAGAAACAACTAAAGTGAAGAGCTCTGCAAAAAAGTCTAAAAAAGCAGTGGTCTAACAAGCCTTAAAGTAGTAAAAATAAAAGTAACATGCACATTGCTCTATTCGGCGGTTCTTTCGATCCGCCACACTTAGGTCACCAGTTGGTAGCTAGGCAGATTATTGAGCACAAAGTAGCAGGGGAGGTTTGGTACGTCCCAGTTGGTCAACATGAGTTTGGGGAGGTTTTTAGTGGTAGTAAGCACTTGCTGCCTGCTCGTGATAGATTGGCAATGTTGCGTCTAGTTGAAAGCGACAAAATAAAGGTCAGTACCTTCGAGACTGATCGTAATCGACCAAGCTTTACTCACACGACACTTCGTGAGATGAAGGCTAATTATCCGCAACATGTTTTTTCATGGGTGATCGGTTCAGATCAACTTCCTAATTTTCTTAAGTGGGACTGCGAGAGTTGTTTATCTTGTGCCTCGAGTATGCTTCAGGAGTTTAGATTTTTTGTTTACCCCAGAAAGGGTTTTGAGATGGCGCCACTTTTGCCGGGCATGATTGCCTTGAGTGGTGAAGAAGTAGGTTTTTCTTCCACCCAGATTCGGGCTTTGAGAAAAGATCACCTTGTTGCATCCGAGATACCCAAATCTGTCGGCTCAGCTTTAAGTAACATCACTGGTCTTGTCGATCCTGCAGTGGAGGACTATATTCAGTCACAGGCTTTGTATAAAGTGAGTTGAGAGCTCTATCTTTCTTTATTTTACCTCATGACTAAACACAGCTCTCTCAAAAAATTGTCCGATCAAATCTTACTTGATTTTGAGAGAGTAGCTGAAAGGGTAACTAAGTATCGACATCAGGGTAAAAAAATAGTCCTTACTCAGGGTACTTTTGACATGGTGCATGTGGGACATGCTAGATACTGTGCTCAAGCCAAGAGCTTTGGAGATATTTTGATAGTAGGTGTGGACAGTGACGAGAAAGTGCGCCAGCGCAAGGGTCCAGATAGGCCCGTGGTCCCTCAAGAAGAGCGTCTGGAGATGTTGATTTATTTTTCCTCTGTAGATCTGGTAGTTCTTAAGCCTCTAGATGCTGCCAAGTATCACTTAATCAAGATTATCAAGCCTGATGTACTAGTCACGACTCGTGAGACCTATACACCAGAGGTAATTATAGAGTTAGAGAGGTTTTGTGGAAAAGTGGAAGTACTTGATCCGATGGCGACTACTTCGACCAGCGCCAAAATTAGACGCCTCCAGATTGGTCTAGCTAAGAAGATGAGTTCTGTCCTCAGTGTCAAAATTGCCAAAACTATCGAGGAGATTTTTGCTGACTTGAAAGGGGAGACAGTCGGGTAGCTTTTTAAGTGCATATGAGTGAAAAAAAATCGATCATCATCGCCTACGTTCCCGTCATTCACAAAGGTTATCTGAATTTTTTCCGATCTATTGATGGGCTCAAAAAGATTTTGATTCTGCCAAGAGATTACTCGAATAAATTTCGATTTCTACAAAAAGATCTCAGAGCACTTGAGCCTGAGGAAATAGTACAGAGTCTGAATAGTCTGGAGTTGGGTTTTGTAGCAGAAGTTCTAAGTTTGGACAATCTAGCAGAACAACTCGAAGACACTGAGGAAATTTTTCTTCCAGATGAAGAAGTAAGTCGAGCTTTTGCTCAGGAATTTTTAGTGGGCAAAAATCATCAGTTCAAGTCAATTTTCTTGCGCTGGGACACTCAAAGATCTGTCGCAACGCCAGATCCTTTGCTAGATGAAGAGCTTTCTGTATCAGATTTTGATCGAAAAATCATGAGCTTAGCAGCTAGAGAGTCAGGAAAAAGTCCGGATTGGTGGCGCCAAGTTGGGGCAGTTCTTATAAAAGATGACCTAATAGTCCAAGTGGCGTATAACCATCACTTGCCACTAGAACAAGAAGCCTACCAGGTGGGAGATCCAAGAGCTAACTTTGGTAAAGGTGTGGAGATAGATAAAAGTATTGCACTGCACGCCGAGGCGGCTCTGATTAGCCATGCTGCCAAGACAGGGACTGCTGTGGAGGGAGCCAGTCTTTATGTGACGACTTTTCCTTGTCCTACTTGCGCTAAGCTAGTGGCAGCTAGCGGAATTACCAAGGTCTACTTCAGGGATGGCTACTCGCTTGTAGATGGAGAAAGCGTCTTAAAGGCTTTTGGGGTGAGGATTATTCGAGTGCGTTAGTTCGTCAGATCTTTTTTAGATCTTTGCCAATTTTAAATCTAACAGGCTCAAACTCAGGATTTTCTCGATCTGGAACAAAGAACTGGGCGTGAATGTGATTTACTGATCCAGCAGAGTAGTCTGTGTTACCAAATCTTATACCGACTCCACCGCCAGGGACTTTGAACTCTGTTGCTGCCCAAGTTAGTATTTCCAGAAGCTCATTTCCAGACCTTGGATCAAGTTGAGAAAGATTTTCAGCATGTGCTTTGTAGATGATGAGCAGATTAAGTTTTGTATTAGCATGCGGCCATTGGTTGTAAGTTAACGACCAATATTTACCATCTCGCAGAATTGGCTGTTTATGGTAGCGGGTTAGGTTTTCAGCACAGAATGGACAGTGGCCTTCTGCCATGATTTTTTTCATAACATTGCGCTGCTCATCGAGTCGAGCGTTGTCTAGATCTACAAAGGGGGATGTTTTGGTTGACATAGATGAGATAGAGTTTGAAATGCTTGGTAAAATTAATATTTTGGTAGTTCTTAGATGGTGTCAATTAATTTGACTTAGCTGAACTGATTTGCTTAGATCGCTACCGGAATATTCTTGATACCTGGATGAGAATTATAGTCACTTAGAGTGAAGTCTTCATAGCGGAAGGAAAAAAGATCTTTTTTATCTGGATTAAGTGTCATGGTGGGGAAGGGCTTCGGCTCACGTCTCAGCATTTCTTCTACTGCTGGCAGCTGATCGACGTAGATGTGGGCATCTGAGAAGCTGTGGACATACTCGTGAGCCTGCAGGCCAGTAGCGCGGGCCACCATCATCAGGAGGGCAGCATACTCGACCATGTTGGAAGGTACGCCTACTGGTATATCTGCTGAGCGCTGGAACATATGAAGTGTTAGCTTGTTGCCAAAGACTCGGAAGTGTATCCAGCCATGACATGGACAGACGACAACTTTTTGTTGTTTGCCGCTGCCTCTAATGGTGTACTGAGGAATCCAGGGTGAGATGAAGTGAGTACGCAGCTGGGGAAATTCTCTAATTTGTTCGACAATATTTTGAAATTGATTGTATGTGCCACCCTCGCTAGTGGGGAAGTCATGAAAAGCTGCCCCATATGAGCCAGGGCCTAGATCACCAGTCTCTAGACCTCGTTTAGCGCATTTTTTCTCTGTCACCCAAGCTGACCACCAGCTGCAGCCGTAACTTTCTAAGCCCTTTTGAGTTCGCACACCATTGATAAAAGCACAGATCTCACCGATAGCTTGCTGCCAGATGGTCACTGGTAGGCGCTCAGATGGTTTGGGCGCCATGTTGCGCTCAGTGATCATGGGAAAGCCGTTACTCATAAAGAAGCGCATGGGGGAGGGGGCGATCAAGGTGATGGCATCGGTTTCCTGTTGGGTGGAAGTGCGAGTGCCCTTATCGATAATCTCTTGAAGAACTCGGCGGTACTGGGTGTCGGGGGAGTGCATGATGTGAAGAGCTTAATGACTAGACTCTGAGAAAGTATACATCGTCAACTCTGTTTTCATAGACCTTTTGAGCTATTTTTTTAAAACCACTAGACAGGTAAAGGTTTTGGACATGTGTGTTCCAATCGGCAGAGTTAGTTTGGACTGAGAATATGATATTTCCTTCAAGTACAACCATGCCAACTTCTTGATTGTATTCTAACCATGACTTTAGCAAAAATTTACCCAAGCCTTTTTTTTGATACTTTGAGCTGATGGAAAAGTCAGAAAGATAAATGGAATTTTGAGGGTACTGACTATTATTCTCTAGAGAGCGTTCATAGGCAATAATTATGCCGGCAAATTTTAACTCTTTGTCTAGTGCAATCAAACTATGTTGCCATTTTGCGTACAGTTGTCGAGCCTCCTTGGTGGTCGCCAATAGTTTTTCGAGCGTGTATTCAGGAACGAGTGGAATTAGATTAAGACTTGCGCAAATATCAGATGAGAACTTTTTGACAAGTTTGGGAGTCAGCGGATATACACCAAAGTCATTCATTGAATAGAGTGATTGCATTACTTTCAACATTTATAGGCCCACAATTTGTCTAAATAAAAGACTGTAGAGTTAGCATTGACACTTGAAGGCTATGATTGCCGCCTCGCTTCAATCCCAAGGAAAAGGGGAATCTCCTCATGAGCTCGATTCATGGCTTTGGCTTCATCACTTGATGTATTTTCTCTTTTGTAGGTGGGTACTTCTAGCATTTGGCTGACGGCGAAGCCGTGGTCTGCCAGGATGTTGACGTACTCTGAGACTGGCCGGTGGAAGCTGTGCGAGACGCCGCTCTTTTGACCGGAATAAGCCTTGAGTGGAACGTCTAGGGGAGTGAGATAGCGGTCGATACGTCGGTAAAAAAGCTTACGGCCTTCGTCCCAACCCCAGCCTGACTGTCGAGGGATGCGGAAACAAGGATGAGTCATGACTAGACAGATGCGACTGGTCGGCTTGAGCACTTGGGCAGCTTGGGCGATGACATCGGCGAGTGGATCCATATCCTGTATCGAGAGTAGGAAGATGGCCACATCAAAAAGATTTTCATGGCTTGTGGATGATGGATTTTCTGAAGAAAAACTGCGTTTGTGGCTTAGTGAAAAAACATGACTCAGCCTTCGACTGTCCCCGACGATGAAGTTACCATCGCGACCATGCTGTTTCTTGGCAATGTTGACGAGTGAAGGACTAGCATCCACACCCGTATAGACTCCGCCAGCTTTGACTATGTGCGGCGCCATGACTCCCTGACCACAGCCGATGTCGATGACTTTTTCGCCAACTTGAATTTTAGCTAGATCAAGAATTGCTGGAATAGCTAACTTCTGATGATGCTCTGAGCCATCTTTACCCACCCAGCCGTTGTACCAGGAGGCGAGTGGCTCCCATGATGTGCGACTGAAGGAAGCATTAATACTTTCTTTGGTGTTCTTGGGTGGTGTGGCTTGCGATCGATTTGAGAAAGTTCTTGTTCTACGGCTATCGGCAGAATGAAATTTTTCCCTAGATCTATCTGAGGAGTCAGATGAAGAGTGTGATGAGGGGCTATACGTGGAGTTAAGTTTGCCTCGAGAAGAGGAGCTAAATGAGGATCGAGATGAGGTGTCTCTCGAAGAGCCAAGTGATGGTCTAGATTCAGAACCAGATCTAGACGCAGACCTAGATCTAGACGCAGACCTGGTGAACTTTCTGGGGGATTTATGCGTATGGAGTGCAGGACCAGTGCGATGATCGGTACTTTTATTTCTCATGAAACATATTCTAATCTAGATTATATAATGTTGTGTCTCAAAAAGAGAATCTGAGAATGGTGTAGAATTACTGATATCATCTATAAAACTAAGCAAGGAGAATCAAATGAGTTACGACGATAGAAACAGAATTTCCACCCCCCCCTCAATGAGAAATGGAGTGAGGATGAGAATGAATTAACAGCCGAAATTAGCGAACATCTCTCTCCAAATGTAAAAGAAGTTATAATTCAGATGAACCACGGAACCATAAGAGTGGAGCCGTGTGAGTCTGGAGAGACTCCATGTGTTATTACTCGAATTATCGTATCTGCAAAAAGTCGGGACGAAGCTCATAAAGTAGCCGTAAAAGAAAATACTTTTAAAGTAACAAAAAGTGATTCAAGTTTAACTGTGGAAGATGATTCTGAAGGGAGTAGTGTCGGTGGTATCCATCTAGGTGGAAACTACTCGGGAGGTATATCTATTGGTAATATTTCTATTGGAAATATAGTTGGTGGTGTTGTAGTAGGAGGCGGCACATTTATTAATGGTGTAAGGGTTACGCCTGGTATGGAAAGTGGGTCTCCACAACCTCAAAAAGAAATTGTAATCAAGCTTCCTAGAGAAAATGAACATAATTTTAGGCTCAGAAATCAGGCAGGGGATGTGCTAATTAATAGTGGTAGAGGACGAGCAGATTTGTTTACTCAAGCGGGAAAAATAGAGATTGGTGAGTTCATAGGGAGTGTTCAGACTGGAAGTCAAAGCGGTAAAGTTACTATCGACAGGCTTGCAGGCGAACTATCTGGGAATGTTACAAGCGGTAATATCAAAGTGAAGCATATGAGAGGACCAATTAACCTTCATGCAACGAGTGGCGGAATCACGATTTCTGATTTAGTAGTAGTGGGTAAGTCAAACAGAATTGATGCAACTTCTGGCAGCGTATCGTTAGGTATAAGTAACATGAATTTGAGATTGAGAGCAAGCACATCGTCTGGAGACATTGATGTCCCGAGTGATTTTGTGAAGACAAGGGCAAGCGAGTCAAAGGCTAAGAAGAGAGGGGCGACTGTTATTCAACATGGCGGCTCTGTAATCTCAATTGGTGGCGGTGGAGGAGGCAGTTTTGTAGAGGGTTATTTTGGAGCAGAGAGCGAAGTATCAAATGCTTCAGAGATTAATGTCAATGCAACGAGTGGGTCTGTAACAATTGAGAGAACACAAAGAAGTGTTCAAGAAATTCTTCACAAAGAGTCTTCTGCAGAACTTGCAAGGGGCTAGTCACCAATAATCGGCGACTTTCGTATTTCTTTTAAGAGTTTTTGGTACATTGTTTTTCGATAATTCCAACGAAACTCAGACTCCTTCAAGTGTAACACAAATTTGTCTCTTCTCACGCCCTTCATCTTGAGTAATCTGGCTTTAGTAAAGCTCCAGAAACTTTCGATACCATTGACGTGGTTTTTCCCCCGAGCAAATTCTTTTTGATGATGGTGGATTCTGTAATGGTGATAACCTTGATAGATCAATCCATCATAGCTTCTCCAACCATCAGTAAAAACAGTGCTTTCTGAGAGAACTTTTCCCTGAATAATCGGAAGTAATTGTTCTCGAGAACAATTCTCAACAACTTGCGTGTAGACTTTGCCACCACGTTTTAAAAGACCGATTACTGGCACTTTCCCTCGAGCACCACGACCTCTTTTTCCTCTCACTCGTCGAGCTCCAAAATAACTCTCATCGACCTCAACTTCGCCAGAAAACCCTAATTCTTCTTCACATAAATTGAAAATATATTGACGTAACAATCCAAATATTCTCATCACTGCTTTTCGACTTAACCCAACTTCTAGAGAAGTTCGGTCCACAGTATCGTCGAGGCAAAAATGCTTTAAAAGCCGACGAAAATCAGCTTCGGAAATCTTTGTGTATTTTAGATAGCGATTCTTGACTATTTTCTTCACCATTTCGACCATTATAGCCGATTATTGGTGACTAGCCCCCTTGCAAAATGTGCGTACTGTGGAAATCCATACAATTCATCTGATGTTTCTGTCGAAAGTGGAAGAATTAAAATTATCACAAATGCTCGTTGTCGATCATGTGGAGGTGCTGAACCTGTCTTGAATAAGTAGAGTAATGAGAGATTTTAGAGTATCTTTGTTCGGAATTCAGTTGAAAGTGATCTCGACTCGGGCAGTGTGCACCGAAGAAGATTTGTCCAAGCCGAACTTGATTTTCCAATCCGCTGCCTGACAGAGTTCTTTGACGATGGGTAGGCCGATGCCGTGAGAAGTAGAGTCAGATTTACTTGAGTAGCCACGCTCCCAAATTTTATCTAAGTCTAGATTCATACTACTTGAGACTTGGTTGGAGATAGAGAGTGAAAGGCGTGAGAGCTCGACATGGATAGTGGATCCCCCAGGTGAGTTCTGTAAGGCGTTGAGAAGTAGGTTGTGGACGATAATCTTGGTTGCAACTGGGTCAAAAGCAACAGAAATATTGGGTTCAAGCGTAGTTGCGATCTTGATTTTATCTTGCTTAAACAACTGCAAGAGTTTCTCGACTTCCGCCTCGATGATCTGATTCAAACTGCAAGTATTGTCTGACATTTTACCTTCTGAGACTTGAGCATGGAGACCGAGAGTGTCCACGACATCTTTCATCGATATCAGATCAGCCATGACAGAGTTCAGTCCAGTTTCAAAAGTTTTTTGTTTGAGACTAGCTTGCGCTGTACTTAGAGCCACACTTAAGGGCGTCAGAAGTTCGTGATAACAGTTCTGAGAGAACTGCTTGGTTTTGGCAGCGGCTTTATTTAGTGGCTTGATGAGCCACTTGGCTCCTAACCAGCCCACTGCATAGCTAAATACTGTGAGTAGGAGATTGACGGTTCCAATGTAAAAAAGAACCAAATTTTTTGTGGCCTGAGGAAAGCGACAGTATTGACCTACCTGGACAGTAGTGCCCTGGTGAGGCGGCGAGCTTACTTGAGAGGTAAGTACATTGACACAAATACTATCTCGCTCGATAGTGTGAAAGCCTTGCGACTTAGGGTCAAGATTAAGACTGTTAAAAAGATCAGATGTAAAAATGATGGCGCCATCTGCGGAAAGAACACGAGAGTAGACCTGAGGATTTTGCTTGAGTGTGGCAAAAACCTGATCTAGCTCCTTGTATTGGGCCACTAACTCATCCTTACTTATTTTTTTATCTAACAAAGTTTTTTCTGGGGAAAATACTTTAGTCTGATTGACGTTGGTTAGTAGAGCTTTGGTGTTCATCTGTCCAGCTGAGTTATCGCTGGTATCAGCAGGCTCAGAGCTAGTGTTCACATTTGACAAAAAGCTAGAGTTGCGCAGCTGGAAGACGGTACTTTTTTCTTTTAAGTAGCTTGAGGACTGGTAGTCTTTGATGACTGTTTTGATGGCAGACTCTAGAGTGTCTTGCTCACTTTTTTGAAGTGCTTTATCTATTAGTTTGAAAGAGGCGAAGGTGGAGACTATAAGTAGTGAACCTACTAAAAGACTTATGAAGAGAGCAATTTTATGCTCAGTTTTACTAAGAGAAAAGTTAAAACCTGTAGGCGAGTGTTTTGTTTTTCTTGAAAAAGTGAACATAACAGTCTTTAGTACTTAGCGAATTAAGTAGCCTTTAGATTTAATAGTGGTGATGATATTTGCGCCAATTTTTTTCCTAAGTCGAGTTATGTGCACTTTAAGTGTTTCGGAAAAAGCAATGTCTGAGTGATTTCCCCAGACATGATCATAAATATCGCTGGCTGATTGGGGAGATCCACGATGAAGTATGAGGTGAGTGAGAATTTGTGTTTCTATTGGCGTTAGTGCAAGCTCGATATTATTTAGAGATGCTTGAGTGGTAGATAAGTTAAAGACGAAGTCACCTGACTTAAAAACTTGGTTTTTTTGACTGCCATTGCGCCGTGAGAGGGCTCTGATCCTGGCGAGTAGCTCTTCCATCAAAAAAGGCTTAGTCAGGTAATCATCAGCGCCACTATCTAGGCCGCCAACCTTATCTGAGAGTCCCATTCTAGCTGTAAGCATCAGAATAGGTGTGTTTAGCCCATCCTGGCGCTTGTCCTGGCACCATACAGCTCCATCTCCATCCGGTAGTGACAAGTCGAGAATGATGACCTCAAAGTCTTGAAGTGAGATAGCCTCATCAGCCAGGTCTAGGTTGGCAGCTTGCACAACTGAGTGGCTGTCGCTCTCGATCATAATCTTGATATTGGTCGAGAGCTTGATGTTGTCTTCGATGACTAAAACGTGCATATAGGTATTGTACCTTGGAGGACGCACTTGACCTATTTGTTGTAGATGAAGCTGGCCGCATCATATTGGTTACTCTTCTTAAACAGCCTACCGCTTTCGTTTTGCTTTATGTCCTGAGAGCCGACCTTGATTAAGAACTGTTGCTTGACCTCTAAAGTTCGTACTTGACTATCAAATGATCCAGGCAGGCGTTGATTGGCCGACTGGACATCTTTGAGAGTTTGATCCAGCAAGCGTCGAGCCTCATCATTTTGGACTTGATCGAGATACTTGTCTGACTGCTCCAGCTGATCGGCTACATATGCTTCCATGAAGGCTTTGTAGACAGAGTCGTCTGTGAGAGGATTGACGACCTGAGAGGTGAACTTAGGAGCTGGCACTTTCAGAGTCAGGCTTTCGGTTCGACCGGTGAGGGTACTTTTGAAGTTGACCTTAATATTGGCGATCGGCAAGCTATCTACATTGCCGTTATCTGAGGACTTGCCTTTGAGTTCAAATAAGTAGCTTACCTTGCGACCAGCAGCCACAGGCTGAGGTTGGAAAGTTGTCGAGCCAGTGTTTACATAGCCGATACTTCTTTCAAGCTTCCAAATAGGACTCAAGCCAAGATCGACAGTGATGTCTCGTGCTGTGATGTTCATCAGGTGATCTAACTCATCGGCAAAGATACGAGGTGCATCGGTAGGGCCTTCCATAAAGTAGTATCTGCCTCGACCAGCTATAGCGACCTGACTCATGAGGTTCTCATCATAGTCAGCACCTACACCTATAGTGGTGACCGAGACTGAGTCACCAGCAAGCTGCTTGGTGAGGCGAGCTAGATCTTCAGCCTTACTAATTCCTACATTAGCCAAGCCATCAGAAAGTAAGATAACTTTTTTGAGGGCGTTAACTTTTTCGCCTCGTTGGACTGAAAGAATTCCTTCTCGTAAGCCACCCTCGATGTTGGTACCACCATTGTCGGTAACATTTTGGACTGCAGAGACGAATTTTTCTTTGTCAAATGAGCCTGTGAAAGCTGTAGTTACAGAGTCTGAGTAGATGACAAGTGTGACTTGATCAGAGGGTAAAAGGAGATCAGCCATCTGGACTAGAGAGCTTTTTACAGAGGCTAACTTCGCACCACTCATCGAGCCACTCTTATCAAGCACTAAAGCTAGATTGAGAGGCACTCTCTCACGAGTAGTAGGTAGACTAGAACCCTCTAGTGTGACGAGAAGATAGCTAGTGCCACCTTGAGTACTTACCAGACTTGATCCTAGGATAGCTGAGGCATGTAGTCCCGCAGTTGATATGACGGTTGCTTGGCTGTCAGATGATCCCGATTGGTGAATGATCTGTTCTGGGGCAGGTGGGGCAGAGGCAGATGGGGGAAGGCCAGATGGTGGTGGAGTGACTGGGGGAAGGGTGCCACCTATTACTATCCTACTGATGTCTGCCCAGACCTTGCTTGGACCTCGAATGCCGATAAAAAGTAAAAGTGCTAGAGCCCCGATTGGAGCCACATTTTGCCAGAAAGGCGTTGAGAATAGTTTTTGCATAGGGCGAGTGTAGCGCGGGACAGGTTACGGGCTGGTTACGATGAGATACAATCAGAAAATGCACACATTCGTAATAGCTTCAATTAGTGCCGATGGCTACATCGCCCCGACAGCACTTGAGCGTTCCACCAACTGGACGAGTAGGGAAGACCTACGCTTTTTCATCGACCGTACGCGACAGGCAGGAGTAATAGTGATGGGCGTCACTACATTTGGTACATTGCCCATGCAGCCCCAGCCTAAAAAAATTAACATCGTCTATTCACGCAGTGGTGTGGAGCGGGTAGAGAAGATTCGTGACCAAGCTGGCAAGAGCTACAAAGTAGTTGAGTTGGATGAGGCTTATGTTGGAAATTTAGACCAATCAATAGTTTACGTAACTTCACTCGACCCACAAAACTTGGTTAAAAAGTTGGAGACCCTGGGTTTTCCAGAACTAGCTGTGTGCGGTGGGGCGAGCATCTACGATCTGTTTTTGAGATCGGGAGTGGTGAACACACTCTATCTGACAGTCGAACCAATTGTGTTTGGTGAGGGAGTTAAATTGTTAAAGTCAGGTCTCACACGAAAAATGAAGTTGAAGAGCTCGAAGAATTTGTCGCAGGACAGTGTTTTATTGGAGTATGGATTTGATACCGGTGAGAGCATGCCAAGCGCTAGGGCGGCTTCAGAGGCAATTTCACAAATGGCATAGTTATTTCTACAGAAAGTGTTAAAATTTGTTAATAATTTGGAGAAAATATGGATAACAGCGAAAATTTTTATCACATCGTGCTCAATTTGGTTACGATTCTGATGAAGTAATTAAAAGAGAATTGATGAAATTGGCAGAGGATAAGCGGTTAGTTATTACACCTGATGAGATTAATGGAATCTGTGCTGAGCATGGTTTAGTAGCTGGTTCAGCCACCAGCCTTGCTGATGATATGCAAACAGGGGCAAGAAATGATCGCAGTGCTTCAGAAAGATATCCCGTTCGCCACAAGAGACATAGCTAGTATGGGCTTACTAATTGCAAACCAGATAGCTATCAATCTAGCAACTTAAATGGAATTACGAGTTCCTTTTTTAATAGTTGCTCAAAGTGTTTTTGATTCCAACCCGGATCTTCGAAAACGAGCGGTGTGCCTTCAACTCCCTCTGGTACAAAATCATCTGGTTTTTCTGGTTCTTCATCAGCTGCATAGACCTCCTTAATGACTTGGGTTTTATTGTTTAAATCAATGAGCTTCATGCCTGGCTTAAGGCCAGTTCCTACCGATACACCATATAGTTGTATAAAGTCGTCGCCCAACTCATCAGCTTGATCGCATAAGAAATATTTGCCACTTAAGCTGGTTTTCAGTTCGCTAAGTTTTCTCTGGACAATAGCATTACTACGCTGCGATCGTATATATAGTACAACAACCAAGATGATAAAAAAGCAAAGAAAAAATGGAAGATAAATCATAAATTACTTGGACTTTTGGGACTTCACTTTTATTGTTATCTTTTTTTCAAGTATTTTGATACTATCCAGATAGGATTTTTCTACTTCGCTCAAGGTTTTAGCTTGATATTTTTTGTATTCACTCTTAGCTTTTTCTATTGCCGCTTCGTGACTGATAGTTCCTGGATTTAGTAAGAGTTGCTCTCCGGAAGAGGTTAGGATAGCATCTAGGTGATTAGCCCAATCCTTCATAGTCATTGGTACTTCTCGCTCGGCTTGACGCTCGGCAAAATCCAGATATCCAGATACTATCTGCCCAAGCGCACGTAGCTCCTTTTCACTAAGATAATTTTTGGCGATTACTACATCTGAAAGGTGTGGCCGTAAGCCATGAAAGGTTGTTAGACCCATAAACTCTTTTTCTGCATTTGCACGGTCATGAATGACTTCAGCGGCTGTATGCCCATGAACAGCAAAGTGTATTTTATTTTGCACTTTCTTGAAAAAAGCCACTGAGCTATCGGCAGCGACATCGTAATCAATGCTAGTAGCGTAGATATCTAGAATCTGTCGGTAGAAAACCTTTTCACTTGAGCGGATATCACGTATGCGAGTGAGGAGCTCTTTCCAGTATCCGCCCCCACCCATCCCTTTTAATCTCTCATCGTCCATCGTAAAGCCTTTGACCATGTACTCATGTAGTCGTTTAGTAGCCCATTGACGAAACTGCGTGCCACGAGCTGATTTAACGCGATAACCAACTGAAATGACCATTTCTAGGTTATACAGATAAACATCAGATGATTGAGTTTTTCCATTGATTGCGCCATGTTTAGTGGTTATTCGGAATTTCCGAATAACCACTTTCTCGTTTAATTCTCCGTCAATAAAAATATTTTTAATATGCTCGTTAATAGTTGATTTTGACTTGTCAAACAGAGCTGCTATTTGGTTTTGAGTTAGCCATACATTTCCATCCTCAAGGCGTACTTCTATTTTGGGAGTGCCGTCATCTGTTTGATAAATGACGATCTCGCTAATGTTCTCATTTTCTTCCATATTTATTTACCTCTTCCAATCTCCACTCTTGACTCGGTTGCGTCCGTGCATGTGCCAGTCGTGAGGATTTGAAGACTGGATGGCGAGCCACATCTTACGTGCAGTCTCTGTAAAAAACTGCGATTCATAGACCCTTTTTCGTGTATCTGCAAAAGCGGCGCTTAGCGAGTTACCCTGAGCTTCAAGCTCCTTGATCTCCAAATCACAATCTAGATTGTCAGCATCTTTAACTATTTTGGCCTCAAGCGAGTCGCGTTTTTCATACTCTTCGAGTAGTGCTAGCATTTCCTTTTCCAAACTAGTTTGAGCAAAAATATCTGCTTTGGCAAGATCTTCATTGCGGGCTGTGTACTGACGGGAGACGTAGTGCACGTCGCCTGTACGAGACTCTGCTATGTCGTGAGCTAGGGCCATCTTTACTAGTTTGCCAGTATCCACTCCAGACTCATGAGCGGCTATTACTTGAGCAATCCAGGCCACTCGGTAACTATGCTCTGAAACATTTTGGACAAAAGGGGAGAGGAATTGGCGCCAGGTGCGCTGCAGAAAGCGCAAAGTACCTACTTCGTAGACAAACTCTAGATCTCGATCTGCTGACGATTGAGAAGTGCTTGAGTTGGGTGTGGTTTTTTTATTGAGCATTGTCGAGCAATTATACAAGTGATTTTGGGCTTTTTTTACTAGGATCAGGATGGTATTCTGATCACTTAACTGCCATTTTACTTAAGGAAAGGGAGACATGATTGCTCACAAAGGTTTTTTAATATCTTTTGAAGGAGGTGAGGGAGCAGGTAAGACAGTTCAGACTAAAAGATTGGTAGAGAACTTTCAAAAACTAAATAAGCCGATTACAGCCTTGAGAGAGCCAGGCGGTACAGCTATTAGCGAGCAGATACGATCTGTTGTCCTGTCGGCTAAAAATGAGGGAATCTCCTATACATCAGAAGTTCTGCTTTTCCAGGCTGCGAGGGCTCAGATCTATTTTGAAAAAGTTTTACCAGCTCTGGAAGCAGGGGAGACGGTAGTTATGGATCGTACGAGAGATTCATCGGTAGTGTACCAAGGTATAGTGCGAAAATTTGGTCGAGACTTGATCGATCAGCTGAACACTATCTCCACTAAGGACACTTATCCAGACATGACATTTCTTCTAGATGTCCCAGCAGCTTTGGGCTTGGAGCGTTGCAACTTGGCCGGTAATGGTAATCGTTTTGAGCTTGAGGGTTTGGAGTTTCACGAAGGAGTAAGACAAGCATACTTGATGCTCGCAAATGAAGATACGACTGGGCGTTGGATTATTGTTGATGCCTCGCGATCACTAGAAGAGGTAGAGGCAGAGCTTTGGGAAAAGATTCAAAAGAAGTTGAAGTCTTTATGAGTTGGTAAGTACAGATAATTAAAATGGGGCGGGCCTTCCGGCCCGCCCCAGCTATTTCCAAACAAATTACCCTAAACCAAAATTACCTAGCAGTTATCACTACTGGTAGAGAGTAACGATTTCGATCTTGTGAAACCTCAAATCTGTAGTTTGTGCCAGACTGGAGACCACCAATGGTCACTCCACCCTCATCACAACTAGCAGCTGTGGCGTACGTGTAGACTTTACTAACATTCTCGGTGTAGCGAACGTGGCAAGTGCCGCCTCGCATACCCCAACCAAGCCAAACTTGGCCATCAGCAGCATTTTGGACATAGGCACTAGACATGTTGACATATCCTGAGTTTTTCATGACTCTATTGGAAGGTAGTTTTACGTACTTTCCCTTTAGGTTTTTTCCGGCCATCTGGCGTACTTTCTGAGCTCTCATTTGCCTTGTAGCATGGTTAGGAACCATCAAATATTGGCTTTGTGAGCCAGACTGTGTTCCACTTGCAGTAGCTTCGATATTGGTAGCCGAGCCATTCTCGAGTTTTACACTCGAGTTGACAGTTTGGGTAAACTGTTGAGACTGTTCCATAACCTGAGCAGACACTGGCACTGCGCCAAGAGTCAAAGCTGATGCTGAGGCTAATAACCCCAAGACAAGGTGTTTATTGATCATATTTCTCCTTTTTAGAGGTGCTTATTATATCATATAGTGTCATTTTGAAAATCTTATGAGACTTAAGCACAAGACTTAAACAGTAGGCATTTGAGTGTTTTTGTGCTAACTTTAGGACCATGATTAAGTCATCTATCATCACCCTCACGAGCTTTTCTACCTGCTGAAGTAGTCTATTATTTTGGCAAGCTTTTCAGATTTACTTTTTTCACCATCCTTTTTACATTTTTGGCAGTATTATTGATTCTTAGGAGAACATATGTCCCAACAAGACAAAGATATTACTTTCGAGCTAATCGAGCAGGAGAAAGTCAGACAACAAGAGATGATAGGCTTGATACCATCCGAGAACATTGTCTCGCCAGCGGTCTCAGCAGTTCTCTCTAGCTGTCTCTCTAATAAATACTCAGAAGGCTACAGCAATCGCCGCTACTACGAGGGCAATCAAGTGATTGACCAGATTGAGCTCTTAGCAATCGATCGACTCAAAAAATTATTTGAAGTACCGTACGTCAATGTTCAGCCTTACTCTGGATCTCCAGCTAATAGTGCTATCCAGTTCGCTCTGCTTAAGCCAGGAGAGACTCTCATGGGACTCAAGCTGATCAATGGAGGTCACCTTACCCACGGTCACCCAGATGTTACTTTTTCTGGCAGGTTTTTCAACTCTATTCAGTACGGTGTCAAAGATGACGCTCGGATAGATTTTGATCAAGTGCGAGCCTTAGCCAAGAAACACAAGCCTAAGCTAATTATTGCTGGTAACACGGCTTATCCTTTTATTTTGGATTTTGCAAAGTTTAGAGAGATAGCAGATGAAGTTGGAGCCTGGCTCATGGCTGATATATCTCATGTGACAGGTCTGGTGATAGCAGGAGAACATCCGTCGCCCGTGCCACATGTCGATGTCATCATGAGTACCACTCACAAAACCTTTCGTGGGCCTAGAGGAGCGATGATTATGGTTACTCCCAGGGGCTTAAGGCGTGATCCTGAGTTAGGAAAGAAAATAGATCTGGCTATCATTCCTGGACTTCAAGGTGGGCCTCACAACGCCACCACGGCAGCCATTGCGATCGCAGCTGAGGAAGCCTCTCGACCTGAGTTTCAAAAATATGGTCGACAAATTTGCGCCAATGCCCAAGCGCTTGCCACTCAGTTGATCAAAAATGGCCTCGAGCTGGTAGGAGGTGGGACACAGACACATCTCATGGTTCTAGATCTTAGCTCCAAGGGCTACGGCTTGGGTAGTCAAGTATCTTTTGCTTTAGATGTAGCTGGAATCTATGCCAATCGCAACACAGTCCCCAATGAGCCCTGCTCGCCTTTTTATCCATCTGGAGTGCGTATCGGCACACCCCTAATTACTTCAAGAGGCATGAAAGAAAAAGAGATGGTCAAGATCGCCGACTGGATAACCAAAGTTGTTTCGCTGGTTGAGGCTGAGGTCTTGCCTGAAGAAAAAGACGAGAGACCAGCTTTTCTCAAGGCTTTTCGGGTTAAGGCTAAAAAGATGGATGAGCTGCTCAAGATTCGTCTAGAGGTCAAGAAGTTATGTGCCAAGTTTCCGATCGCGTTAGCTTTTAAGTGAAGACTTTAAGTGAAGCCTCTAAGTAAAGAATTGTTATGAAGCAACAACTTTCAACTTCAAGATTAATTGGGGCGCATGTCTCAGCTGCCGGTGGGGTAGAGAAAGCTCTTGAAAGAGCTTCAACTATTGGGGCACGCTCACTCCAGATTTTTTCGGGTTCTCCACGAGTTTGGGCACGTCCAAAAATTGAAAGTTTTGATCCCAAAAAAATAACTGCTAAACAAAAAGAATTATCTGTTGCACCAATTATTATTCATGCCTTATACTTGATCAATCTTGCAGGTGAAAAGCCAGAGTTGAGGCAAAAATCGCAGCAGGCTCTTGTTTTTGATCTTCGGGTAGATAGTCTGATTGGCGGGAGTGGAGTAGTAGTCCACTTGGGCAGTCATACCGGTCGAGGTTGGGAAGCAGTAAGAGAACAAGTTGCCCAAAGTATTGTGAAGATACTTGAGATGACGCCAGAAAACTCGACTTTTTTGATCGAGAACTCTGCTGGTCAGAAAGGTAAACTGGTCTCAGACTTGAATGATCTGCGTTGGCTACTTGATAAAGTCAACTCACCAAGACTTGGTTGGTGTGTCGATACCTGCCACTCTTGGGCTGCAGGGTACAGACTTTTAACAGGAGCTGAGCTTAATCTAACCAAACCAAGTGATCATTCTAAAGCTGTCGTAGAGACACTTAGTAGTGACAATAGATCTCTTCCTGATGAGATAGAGCGTCTCAAACTTTGGTCAAGTCTCAAGTGTATCCACGTCAACGACAGCAGAGATCCATTTGCTTCTGGTCGCGACAGGCACGCCAATCTACTTGAGGGAAGCATTCCTAGTGGTGAGCTAGCTAGCTTTTTGGCACATGAGAAGTTGAAGCATCTACCTTTAATTTTGGAAGTACCTGGACAAGATAAAAGTGGCCCGAATGAAGAAAATATTCAGAAATTGATCAAGCTAACTTCAGGAAAGTAAAAAAAATAAAACTCTAAAATCGAAACATGCCTATAATTTTTGATGGTCTTCAACTAGCAGCACTCAAAGAGCAGCAACTCAGCTTGGATGTTTTTAACCTAAAAAAACGAGGTATCCACCTCAAAATAGCTGCCATTCTCTTTCAAGAGGATGCAGGCAGTGTGACTTATACGCGCCTCAAGAAAGAGGCTGCCACTAGGGTGGGTATCGGATACTCTACTTATGTTTTTTCGATCTGTGATCCAGTCAAGAAGATACTTTCTCAGATCACTGACTGCAACCAAGACAAGAGTGTGACAGGGATTATTATTCAGAAGCCGATGAAGAGGAGATGGCAAGAGGTAGTCTCACAACAGTCATTGCCTCAAGAGGACTACAGTAAATGGTGGAGTAGTCTAGTAGGTGCGATTGATCTAAAAAAAGACGTTGATGGCTTACATCCCCAGACTCTTGAATCTGTCAAAAATGGAACTTGGCAGATAGAGGGTAAAGTTCTGCCAGCTACCTGTCAGGCAGTTCTAGAGATTCTTGAGAGTTGTAAGCAACAGTTGCCTGGTAGTTTCAGTTTGAAGAGCAAGATTATAATCAATGGTAAGTCAGACCTTCTTGGTACCCCCCTTACCTATGTGCTCAAGAATAAGGGTTACTCAGTTGAGCTTCTTGGTCATCAGGATTTTAAGTTGCGCCTAGAGTCTCAGCAACAATTGCGAGATGCTGATATTTTGATTACAGCTACTGGCCAGGCATCACTAATAACTGGAGAGCTTGTCAAACCAGGTGTAGTAGCGATTGACGTAGGTGAGCCTAAGGGCGATTTAGATCAATCTACGGTCTTGCCAAACTCAGTTTTTTTTACACCAGTTCCAGGAGGAGTAGGGCCGATGACAGTGGTAAGTTTGTTAGCCAATGCAGTTCTTATCTCAAGCTCATGATACAATCAGACTCTTATTTACTCTAGTGACCTTCATTCACTCCTGTCCTGATTAACTTCAGGATGAGAAGGACACTTAGTCAGCAGACTTTCTAACACTTAAAAGGTTGAAACTGACAGAAAAAAGGATATCTATGCTAGATTTAAACTCTCTTCCCTCTAAGGCACCTGCCTTTGATCCTCAAGAACTTCTCGATGCTGGCTGTCATTTTGGCCATCAAGCCAAACGTTGGCATCCCCGCATGCAAAAATGGATTTACGCTCAAAAAGACGGAGTACATATTTTTGATCTGATCAAAACTGTCGAGCAGCTCAAGCAGGCTTACGACTATGCCTACGACTTAGGTAAGTCTGGCAAAACACTTGTCGTTATCGGCACCAAGAAGCAAGCTCGAGAAGTAGTAAAGGAGCTGTGTTTGCGAGAGGGTTGTCTTTACATTGTTTCTCGTTGGTTAGGTGGATTGTTGACCAACTGGGAGCAAGTCCAGAAGTCTTTACACCGCATGATCTCTATCGAGAAAGGCTTGGAAGAGGGGACTTTAAGTCACTACACCAAGTACGAGCGGACTCTTATGGAGAAGGAGAAAAATCGTCTTGAGAGATTTTTTGGTGGTCTGCGAGCACTAAAAAATAAGCCAGATGCACTTTTTATCGTTGACCCCAGTCGAGAAAAAGTCGTAGTTCAAGAAGCCACTCGCACTGGTGTACCTATTATCGCTATGGTAGACAGTAACACAGATCCAACTCAGGTGGACATTGTTATTCCCGCCAATGATGACTCGACACTTAGTATTAGATTGATTGTTGAAAGTGTCTTGTCCGGTTATAGTGAGGGTAAGAAAAACAAGTAAATTTGTTTGGTTTTTTAGGGCAAACAAAAAAGGAGAAAGAGAATGTCGTACAGTACACAAGATCTCAAGCAGCTTCGTGACGAGACAGGAGCGGCTATCATGGACTGTAAAAAGGCTCTGGAAGAGTCAGAAGGTAACATGGAAAAGGCTAAAGAGTGGGTGAGACAAAAAGGACTTCAGAAAGCAGAAAAAAAAGCTGATCGTGAAACAAAGGAAGGTTATATAGCTTGCTACATCCACTCAAATAACAAAATTGCCGCTATGGTGGAAATCTTGTGTGAGACTGACTATGTAGCTAGGAACAGTGATTTCCAAGACATGGCCAAAAATGTAGCAATGCAGGTAGTGTCCATGAATCCCACTGATGTCAAAGAGTTGTTAGCTCAAGAGTTCATCAAGGATCCATCAGTAAAGATAGAAGAACTGGTCAAAGGATTAAGCGGCAAAATTGGTGAGAAGTTTGTGATCAATCGATTCATGCGTTACCAAGTAGGTGAGTAGTAACAATATAATGTTCTTTCCATGCATAAATTGCCTCGGGCAGTCACTCGCTTAATAGAGTCATTCGAAAAATTACCAGGTGTAGGGCCAAAATCAGCTCAGAGATTGGTTTTTTATTTGCTCCACACACCTCAGACGTACCTTGAGGATTTTGCCAAGCGTTTGGTAGCCCTTCAACATGAGACAGTTATGTGCAGTGCTTGTCACAACATAGGTGAGGAGGATCCTTGTCCTATCTGTTCAGATCAAAGCAGGGATGAGGAGTTGCTATGTGTGGTAGAGCAGCCACTAGATGTTTTAGCCATCGAGAGATCGGGTCAGTATAGTGGCAAGTATCACGTTTTACATGGTGCTATCGAGCCCCTCAATAATATTGGTCCTGATCAAATTTATCTAAGTGACATAACCAAGAGACTTACTGGAGTTAAAGAACTAATTATAGCTACCAATCCGACCATGGAGGGTGAAGCTACAGGTCTCTACATCATTGAGCTGATCAGGCAGATGAGACCAGAGTTGCTTTCAAGTAGTAGTGGCTCTAATAAATCGCTGATCATTACGCGTATAGGTCATGGCTTGCCTATCGGGGCTGACATTGAGTATGCTGATGGCTTAACTTTGGCTCGTGCTCTGGAAGGACGTCGTCAGATGATCTCTGACACTGTCTGAGATAGTTAGTGATCTTGTAATTTATAGAGTCAGGTGTAGAGTGGAGTGAATATGGTTGAAGTTAGTCCAAATTTTCTGTTTGACGAAGAAGAGAATCAAGAGTAAGCTCTCTCAAAGTTAAGAGAGGAGAGACATGACTGTTATTGTCCATTCCAAAACCTTGAAGGTTACTCAGGCAATTCGCTCTGCAGTTCTGCATCATGCGCAAAGGTTGCTAAAAAGATTTCCTCGTGTTTCTCAGATAAATGTTTTTTTAGAAAAAGCGGCGCGCAAGAAGAATGACAGTTATGCCTCTCAGGCTGAGTTTTTAGTCAAATCTCCAGGCAAGGACGTAGTTGTCAAAAAAACTGCAGTAGATCTCTACAAAGCTATTCATGATAGCGCTCATACTGCTATACTCAGTCTCCAGAAGCTCCAAGATCGCCGCAGTTCGCACACATCTCACATCTGAATATGCCAGACCCTGCAACGACTGTTACTAGTTTTCCAACATCTCTAGATCCATCTTTGGGCTCAGTTCTGCCAGCTACTTCAGACTTTTCAGATCAAGATTTATCAGTTCTGCCAGCTACTTCAGACTTTTCAGATCAAGATTTATCAGTTCTGCCAGCTTCGGCACCTACCCCGAATATGGGTAAAAAACCAAGCCCTCTTGATGTTTTAGATGAAATCCTAAATGAAGCTCAGGAAAAAACTGATGCCTTTAAGAAGGAGCTAGAAGAAAAAGAGGCTGCCAAATTAGCAGAAGAAAAGTTGGCCAGAGAGTTGGCCAATCAGCAGATGATAGCGGCTGCAGCTGAGCAGATAGAGGCTGCCAAACAATCCCCTCAGTATCTAGCCAAGCTAGCCCAAGATGATCAAGTTAAGTCTGATGAACAACTCCACGCTCAAGAGTTGTCCGGCATGTCGATAAATCAGCTTAAACACAGTACGGTTTAAAAAGAATAATTTTATGTCTGATAACCCAGGTGCTTCTCCCTCAGCTGGACAGCTTACCTCTCCAGATATGGCGTCGATGATGCAGCAGTTTGCAGCTCAGAGCAAATCAAGCTCAGGTGGTGGGGCTCAGGGTAGTGGAAGTCCAACTCAGGGTGCCGCTGGTTCTAGCGGCCCTCAAAATTCAGTTAGTCCGTCATCAAGCTCTCTGCCAGGAATGAGTGGCTCACAGTCTAAGTCGAGCGCTCAGTCACAGAAACCACCTAGGAATGTTGACAGTATTCCTAAAGAGATGAAGATGATGGTAGCTGATGTGGGTCAAGGATTGTTGAGCGCCTTGCCAGATTTTATGCAGAGTATTCTGCACATCAACTCTACAGATACTCCAGAAGAAAAAGCCAAAAAGCGTCAGAGTATTCAAAAGTTTAACTCTCTATCAGACCAAGACCGTCAGTTTACAGTTAAAAAATATCAAGAACGGACAGCACGTCAGAAGCAGGAGCAGCAGCAAGAACAACAGCGCAAAGCTGCTCAAGAAAACTCTAGATCAAGTGCTCTACCAATGCCCAAGGGTCAGAAAAAAGGCGTTATGCCAGGAATGTCTGGTGGAGGAAAGACCAAAGGTCAAAGCATGACTGAACAGATGCTTTTTCAACAGAGAAACACTCAATCAGGCGCAGGTTGATCTGGCATTGAGGCAAGCTGTGTCGCAATTTGGGGCCACATTTAGCCGTCGACCTGATAACTGCATGCATGTACAATCGCTTTTATGCGACTTTACAACACACTTTCACGCACCGTTGAAGCATTCACGCCGATCAATCAGCCTGAGGTAGGTCTTTATGCTTGTGGATTTACAGTTTATGACTTCACGCATCTGGGCCACTTGCGTAAGTACTCGATGGATGACGTCTTGATTCGTACCCTGCGCTACTTAGGGTATAAGGTAAAGTTTGTCCAGAACATTACTGACGTAGGTCACTTAGCATCTGACGGCGATTCTGGAGAGGATAAGCTTGAAAAAGGTGCCAAAAAATACGGCAAGACAGTTTGGGACATAGCTCATGAGTTTGAGGATTATTTTTGGAGATCTATGGATTTGATGGGTAATGTCAGGCCTGATATTAGTTGCCGAGCTACAGAGCACATCAAAGAACAGCTCGCTATGGTCATGGAGCTAGAAAAAAAAGGATTTACTTACGTCATAGAAGGAGATGGTGTCTACTTTGATAGCTCTAAGTTTCCCACCTATACTTTTTTGTCTAAAATTAAAGTTGACAAGCTTGAAGCTGGTTCTAGGATTGAGATGGTCAAGGGTAAAAGAAATTTGACTGATTTTGCAGTCTGGAAGTTTGAGCGTCCAGGCGAGAATAGAGCTATGGTCTGGGAAAGTCCTTGGCATCCGAGATCTTTTCCCGGCTGGCATATCGAGTGCTCAGCAATGGCTATCAAGTACTTGGGAGAACAATTTGATATTCATACTGGGGGCATTGATCATATCCCTGTTCATCACACCAACGAGATTGCTCAGGCAGAGTCTGCATCTGGTAAGTCACCTTTTGTGAAGTTCTGGGTTCATCATAACTTTCTTAGAGTTGATGGGGAAAAGATGAGTAAATCCTTGGGAAATTTTTTTACCATTGATGATGTTCTAAAGCGGGGCATCACTCCTATGGCCATAAGACTACTCTTTCTCACCACTCATTATCGATCAGAGATGAACTTCACTTGGGATGCTTTGAATGGGGCAGCTCAGGCTTACAAGAGGCTTACGAGAGCAGTAGTTGAGTTTAAACAGGAAACTAGACGTAATGAGCTAAGTCCTGAGAAGCTGCGTAAATTAGATATTTTTCGTAAAGAATTCTTCCATTTTTTGGAAGACGACCTTAAAACACCCGAGGCTGTCTCTACTATGTGGGAGTTGGTTAAATCTGGTGTTCCTAGTAGAGATAAATTTGATTTACTGATGGAGTTTGACGAGGTGCTGGGTTTGGGTCTGAAGTCTGCAGCTCAGCTGAGCTCAGAGTCTCACTCGGTCTTGGATTCTGATCAGACAGGAGTTTCGAGTAGGCAGGAGCTAAAAATTTCTTCAGAGGTAGCTCAACTTTTGAACGAGAGGCAAGCAGCTCGTTTAGTCAAAGACTGGAAAAAATCCGATCAATTACGTCAACAACTATTAGATTTGGGGCACTTAGTTCAGGATGGTGCGATTACTTAAGACGACACGACTACCTAAGACGGCACGACTTGCTCGATTATCTGTCGATGTTGTACAATTCTCATTAGCGTAGAGTGGATTTCGCCATGACTAGCCAGAGAGGTTAGCACACCAAGTTGACCTCCCCAAGTTGTGCCGATGAAGTTAGAGATCTTCTGGGAACAGTCTACTACCATCACGAGTGGGATCAAGAATGTGCTACTCTGATTTTTGATTCTATCTAAGAAAGTTAAGATCTGGGTTGGAGGCAGGCTACAGCTGCAGAGAACTAAGTCAGGTGAGTCAGACTGCAGAAATAGACTAGTTTCGGCAAGGGAAGTGAAGCGCACGAGTTTAAAGCTCCTCTCGAGGTAAATATAGGGTCTGGTCATGCGACCATTGGGTTCGAGAGCTACTGCTAGAGGAAGAACTTTTGGCATGTTATTCTTTCTTTATTAGATCAAATTCTATTTAAAATAGAGTTTTTGTCAATCAGGAATTTTTATGTCTCAAAAATACTCACTTGCAAACAGAATTCTTCTTGCTCGTAAAGAGGCTAGGTTGTCTCAGAAGGAGTTGGCTGCTGCGATTCGTTTGTCTGACAAGGCTATTAGTTCATATGAGGTGGGTAGAGCAGTCCCTCCAATTTCTGTGATCAAGGATATAGGTAGGGCTACCTTTAAACATATCTCTTACTTCGTCGAAGACACTGATCCTAATGACTTCGACTTGCAGCTAAAGTTAGCTAATATAGAGAAAGAGTTACTTGAGGTAAAGAAGCTCCTGAAGCGCAAGGATGACTCTGCCAAATCTCCGCTTTCTTGATCATACAAAAGTGATAACATACCACTTGGAGGGAAAAATTATGAAGATTTCTCAACTGTCGCAAAAAAATCAGATAAGCAGAGTTAACCAATTTTCGACTAAAAATGGCGTTTTTCCTTTGTTGGTATTGATCTTAACAACTTCAATTATTTTTAGTGGCTGTGGAGAGAAAACAGTATCTGCTCCTTCACCTACTCCAGAAGCAGTTAAAGTTGTGCAAGAGAAAGAGGTGGAAGCTGCCAAGGATCAGGATACGGCCAAGTATGAGAATCAAGAGTTTAGTTTTGCTCTCAACAAGCCAGATGGTTGGGAAAGCCAAGAAGAAGTTGAGGGTACAGTTGTGGCTTTTATGTCACCCAAAGAAAGCTCGGATGATTCTTTCCAAGAAAATATCTCTATCTCCGTTCAAGATGAAGATGAGACTTTGACACTAGAAAGCTACAACAAAGCAGCTAAAAAGCAGATACCAGCAGCTTTGGAGGAAGGCAAAGTAATTGAGACTAAAAAGATTACTCTTGCTGGCCAAGGTGCTTACTCCTTGATTTACACTGGAAAACTGGATGGCGAAGAATTGAAGTGGCAAGCTGTTTACAGTATCAAAGATAGCAAACCATATGTAGTTGTTTACACGGCTAGACCAGAGTCATTTGACAAGTTTGCGGTGGATATGAGTTCAGTTGTGAGCTCATTCAAGTTTGTCACCTCTCAGTCTGGTGCTGATGGCGCAGCAGTAGAGGAGTAGTGATTTTGAAAGAGTTTTTGAAGTCTAGTAAGGGTTCCAAAGTTCCTCTATGTTGGCACTTTTTTCTGTCATAAGTTTGTTTTTTGTTTCGTTATCGTCAGGCGCTATCTTTTACACTCAGACAAAGGCCACACAGGCAGATCTGCCGTCTACTCAGGAAAAAAATGATGGCTGGGTGCAAGTCGAGCCTTTGGCTATGCCCGCAGTTCCATTTGTGATTCAGGCGCCGACTGCCGATTGGAGTGAGCCACGCTTCCAGGATGGCTGTGAAGAAGCTGCGACACTGATGGTGATGTCATACATTAATAGACGGAAACCAACGCCTCAGGAGGCTAAGGAAGAGCTGCTGGCCATCACTGCTTGGGAAGAAGAGAAATATGGACTCTCCAGAGATACTTCTGCACAAGACACCTTGGACAGATTAATTAGGGGCTACTTCAAATTCGAGGGGGGCGAAGTAGTAGAGTTAAAGTCTGATCAAGATCTGATCGACTTGTTAGCCAAAGACAACATTTTGATAATTCCCATGGATGGTCAAAAACTTAATAACCCTTACTACTCTGGTGATGGGCCAGAGAGGCACATGCTAGTTGTTTTGGCTTACGATGCAGATTTGGGTGAGTTCATTACCAATGATCCTGGCACCAAGAGGGGCGCATCCTACCGATACAAGAAGAAGCATTTTTTCGACTCTATCCGTGACTACCCGACAGGAAGTCATGTTCCGATCGAAGGAGTGAAAAAAAGTGCTATTGTGATTCCGTATTAGTTGACTCCTCTTGATCACAAATACTTAATTTAGTTAAAAATTGTCTAAATGATGGAAGATAAATTATGAAATCTAATCTTGAAGCTAAAACTCTGACTTTAATTCAAATATACTTTGCCACCAGGCCAAGGTACTCCAAAATCATTTGTGGAAGTAGATCAGAGCAAAACCACCTATTTTTAATGGGTGGTTAGCAATTAACTAGGTGTAAAATACCTTCGATGCGGTCGCAGAGTGGTCATGCGTCCTTTCCGCAAGAAGGGGAGACGAAGGTTCGATTCCTTCCCGCATCTCCATTTCATGTTTAACATATCTAAAAATTGACGTTTGCAAGGGTGGAGAATTTGACTACAAGGTTGAAGCCATTTCAGCAGTATAAAGTTTTTCTGGTTCGAGATAAGGAAAAAGTAGAGAAAAAATAAAAGCGGGAGGCGTAGCGCATTGCCACGTAGGCAAGCGGTCGTTTCTCCCTGGTGATGGCTAAATTATAGCAAAATTGACTCAAGAAATCAATAGAAATTAATAAAAAAGGTTACTCCATGTCCTCTCTCTCCATCGCCATCGTCGGTCTACCAAATGTGGGCAAGTCCACACTTTTTAATGCACTTCTTAAGAAGCAGGTGGCGTTAGCCGCTAATTACCCCTTCGCCACCATCGAGCCGAATGTGGGAATTGCTGAAGTACCTGACGCTCGTCTGGCCAAGTTGGCTCAGGTAGTTCACACCACCGTTCTTAAGCCTGCCACTGTCGAGTTTGTAGACGTAGCGGGTCTGGTGAAGGGCGCAAGTAAGGGTGAGGGCTTGGGCAATCAATTTTTGTCGCATATCAGAGAAACTGCCGCTATTTGCCATGTTTTGCGTGGTTTTGCCGATAGTGAAATCATCCGCGAGGGTAGTGTTGAGCCGGTAGCCGATCTTGATACGATTCGGACAGAGCTTTACTTGGCAGATTTGACTACTCTAGAAAAGCAAAAAGCACCCAAGGGTGCTAGTGACAAGGCTGCCACGATCAGATGGTCAGCAGTCGAGCTGCTCAAGGCAGCTCTAGAGTTAGCCGATAGAGCTAAGTTGACTCTTCTACTTGAGGATGAGCAAGTTAAAAATACCGCTAAAGAGCTTTGCTTGCTTTCTGCCAAGCCTGAAATTTTTGCTGTAAATGTAGCAGAGGATGAGTTGTCTGACTCTAAAAAAATTGCCTCAGAGTTTGCTTCATCAATTAAGGTAAATCTCGAGAGCGTGGTCGTCATCAGTGCCAAAGTCGAGAGCGAGCTCTCTGCTCTGGATGAAGCTGACCAAAATGCCTACATGAGCGAGCTTGGGGTAACTCAAAGCGGTTTGGAGCGCTTAGCTGCTACTGCCTATGCCACACTTGGTCTTCAGAGTTTTTTGACAGCTGGCGAGCTAGAGGTTAGGGCCTGGACCATTACTCGAGGTACGACAGCTCCAGATGCGGCAGGAGTGATTCACACAGATTTTAAGCAAAAGTTCATCAAGGTAAATGTGGCTAGTTTTGAGGAATTCATGTCTCTTTCAGGTTGGAAAGGTGTCAAAGATCACGGCAAAATGCGTGTAGAGGGCAAAGAGTATGTTATGAGAGAGGGAGACGTGGTGGAGTTCATGATAGGTTCATAGCTGCGACCAAACGCAAATTTTAAATCTATTTTAAAGAATCTTGTTGTAAAGTATGTGAGGTTGAGAGAGTATCACCCACACATGCATGCAAAGCCCAAGGGAGTGGGTGATATAATCTGGAGAATAATATTTGCCTTTGCCTCGTCTAGTTCAGATGAGCTAATCCAATACCTTTAGGCAGATAACAAGAAAGGAATCTATGTCACAAGCACAAGTGACGCGACAGTATGCTCTTACCTATCTTTTGGCTGGGGCCATGACCCAGCATCAGGCTGACGAGTCTAAAGTCAAGGTAGAAGCAATACTGAGCAAGCACAAAGCTAAAGTACTTAAGACTGATGAATGGGGTAAAAAGCCATTAGCTTACATCATTGCCCACGATGGCAAAAAGCACAAAGAAGCTTACTACTATCACCTCATCTTTAGCCTAGAGAGCTTGACAGCTCCTGTGCTCGAGCGCGATGTGTACCTTATGCCAGAGATTATTCGTCACCTCATGGTGGTGGATACCACTGACACTAAGGCAGAAGCTCCTCTCTCAACCAAAGTAGAGTAAAAATTGTATAAAAGGAGTCAACATGTCGACAAAGTCGCTAAACAAAGTTCAACTCATCGGAAATCTCACTAGAGATCCAGTACTCAAGTACACACCCAAGAATACTGCAGTTTGTAACTTCAGTATTGCCACCAATCGCTCTTGGACCACTGGCGAGGGGGGTGAGAAGCGTGAAGAAGTAGATTTTCACAACGTAGTAGTCTGGACCAAGTTGGCAGAGATCTGTGGTGAGTATCTCCACAAAGGTGACAAGGTTTACCTAGAAGGAAGACTGCAGACTCGTAAGTGGCAGGACAAAGAAGGTCAAGATCGCTACACGACTGAGGTAGTAGTGGAGAACATGATCATGCTTTCTCAAAAATCAGGCTCATCTCAAGGTGGGACTCAAGCCACAGAGGATGTTAATCCTGGAACTACAGGAGGGGGTAGTGAGTTTGAGGCAGATCCAGCAGGGGGTAAAGTAAGTAAGAAAAAATCTAAAAAAACACAGGAACAAGCTAGCGATGCAGTCGAGAGTGCTGAAGACATCGCTGACGACATTCCATTCTAAGGATAAAAATTTATGAAGTCATCTAAATCAAGATCACGCGGTAGCAGTAGAGTAGAGAAGCCAAAGCTCAATAAGAGCCTCAACTTCTCCTACAGTGACCCAAAGCTTTTACGTCACTACATGACAGAGCAGGGCTACATACTTTCTAGGGACAAGAGTGGCTTAACAGCCAAGCAGCAGCGACAACTAGCCAGACAGGTCAAGCAAGCTAGACATTTGGCTCTTCTGCCCTTCACTCAGACTCTATAAAAGTGCTGCTCACCAAGTTAAATTGCTTCATCAGCCGCACATCTGTTTTATAAGCAGAGGTGCGGCTTTTGGGTTAGGCTGTAATTTGTACAGCAACTGCAGTAATTTACCTCAGTTTATATAGGATA
>CAYUQY010000004.1:0-70392 GCA_964447075.1 uncultured Pseudomonadales bacterium
GGGCAGATGAAATTTATGAGTTGGATACAGCTGAAGAGGTAGAAAGATTTGTAAATGCTAAAATTGTAGATTACAATACAGACATACTACATACTATTCATAGATAAAATTCCTCCAGAAGAGTTTACAAAAATGTATCTAAAAGTCACCTATAATTAGTTGCCTAGATTAAGTGGTTGACACACACCGAACACAAGGGTTGAATCAATGAAAACAGTAATTATTGTACCTCTATATAATGAGGAAAAATATCTCCACAGTTTTTTAAAGAAATTAACAAGCACTACTTGTCCTTTTGTTGTAGTTGATGATGGTAGTTCAGACAATTCCAAAGCTATCGCATTAAAATATACACAATACGTTCTTACACACAAAGTCAATTTGGGAAAGGGAGCTGCAATGACAACAGGTCTGCGGTTTGCTTTTGATGTGCTCGGAGCTGAAGCAATTGTCTTTATGGATGGAGATGATCAACACGATGTTAGAGATCTTCCAAGTTTTTTTGCGCAGTTGAACAGAGGTCTGCCAATAGTTTTAGGTGTAAGAAAAAACATGAAAACTATGCCAATAATTAAAAAACTGGCAAACAATGTATCATCCATTCTTGTTTGTGCTTTATTTGGTACATACATTCCTGATATACCATCTGGTTTTCGTGCAATGACAAAAGAAGGATATCAGAAGATTGCGTGGCAATCTTCTGGATACCAAGCTGAACTTGAAATGATATTAAAGATCATCAAATCACATGTAAAATATCAAACTGTTGCCATCACTACAAAATACCATGACTCCAATAAAGGTTTTCAATTCCTTGATGCTGTGCAAATGATATTACAACTTATTGCTTGGAGGCTTGCGCTATGACTGTTTTTCAAATTTTATCTGTATGCTTTGCACTTTTCATGCTTTACGTCATTCGAGTTAAAGGAAAAAGATATGCGCTCACCAAACTTGAGTCTCTATTCTGGAGTGCACTCTGGATTACGTTTGGTATACTTGCTCTGTTCCCCAACACTCTTCTTGGTGTCTCTCATTCCTTGAAATTTAGTAGGGTTTTTGACCTCCTTACTGTAGGAGCTATGTCTATTATGTGCTCAATCATTGTTTTCCAATACTTTGCTGTGCGTGGAATCCAACAAAAGCTTGAAAAGCTTGTGAGAGAAGAAGCAATACATACTAACATCAAGAGAAACAAAATAATCAACAAAAGAATAGTGTGATAACAAAGTTGAAAGAGAAACCAAAATTTCTTACATCCTGAAGTGATAGATACCTGTACTACTTTTTGATTCTATCTGCAAAAATCTCACAAAGCAAACGAGTATCCGAATCTGATAATTCTGGATTGTTGCCAAAGTACAAACCATTTTCGTGAATAAAATGAGCAGTACTTGACTCGCTACTATCATCAATTTTTACATATTTGCCATAAAATGGCTGGTGTGTCATGTCTCCACCGACAATTGGTCGTATTTCCACTATGTTGTCGCAAATCTTAACTAATTGGTCGCGAACTTCTCTGCTCCGACAAACAAGAGGATAAGCGAAATTTGAAACTGTATCCATATGCGAGAAACTAAGTGGGAAGTATAAATCTTGTCTTTCAGCAATAATTTTATGCATTTTGAGGAAATTCTTTTGTCTTTTTTCTACAATTCTTTCTATATATTGCAGTTGGTTGTTGCCTAGAAACCCATTAATTTCTGTTGGTCTAAAGTTGTATCCAAGATCATAGAATGTGTATCTTGAATAAAAAGATGAGTTGACCTGGTATTTTTGTCTAATCATCTCTTGATTAGATGCTGAAAGATTTCTATCCCATCCATGAGCTCTAACTAACCGAAGTGCGGTAGCAAATTCTGAATCGTCAGTACAAATAGCCCCACCCTCAATTGTTGACATGTGGTGACCAACATAAAAGGAAAAAGTACTTGCAAAACCATAATTACCAAGCTTTTTTCCTCTGTGCTCGCTTCCCATAGCTTCGCAGTTATCCTCAATAAGAAGTATTTTGTGCTCCTCACAAAACTCTGCAATGAGTTCAAGATTGTCACAAAAACCTAAAAGGTTGGTTATAAAAAATGCTTTCAGATTATTATGCTTAAACGCTTCCTGCAATTTCTGTAACGAAGTATTCAAGGTTGCCAACTCTACATCGACTGGGACAGGCTCAAGACCTAATTGAATCAATGGCATAACATTTGTTGACCAAGTGATAGAAGAAAAACCAACTTTATCTCCCTTGTTCAATTTGCCAGTATTTAATAAAGCCTGCATTACTGCCAAATTAGCCGAACTACCACTATTAACGAATACAGCTTCTGCTCTTTCCTGATATTTTGCTAGGCTTACCTCAAACTTTTGACATTCACTACCAAAGCTGAGTATTTCTGCAGAACGGATAAAAGCAGTCAGTTCACGCTTTGTTTTATTTTCATTGAAAAACGTGGATTTTATCAGTTTGATCATAGGATACCTTTGATTATTTTTTGTGTCACAGTGTTCCAATTATATAACTTTATGATCTTATTTCTTCCCTCAATACCCATCTCACGTGCTCTCTCTGGGTCTTTTAATAGTAGTACTATCTTCTTGGCAACTAGGTTAAAGTTTGAAGGAGTAATCAAAAAACCAGAAACACCATCCTCAACATCCTCCAAGGTAATATTGCATCGCAAGGCTGGAATTCCGGACGCTAATGCCTCCTTTACAGGTAAGTTGCTAGAACTGGTGCCAAACTCCTCATTATCGCTACAACTGAGATAGCATCTCGCAGATGCATAATACCGAGCCAAGTCATCATAGTTCAATAACCCAAGAAATTGAATATTTTTAGAAATACCAAGATTTTGCGCCAAATCATATAATTTCTTCTTTAATGGATTATCTGGTTGAGTAGTTGTAATTACCAATACAGCATCTGGCACTTGTTCCAGCACTAATGACATTATTCTAATGGCAAACTCCGTGTTCTTCATAGGGGAATAATCTGTACTATGAATAACAATTTTTCTTCGTTGCAAGATTGTGTCTATCTTTTTTGGTGAAAAGTGAGCGCTATCTACGCCCATCCATGTAACTACTGCCTGAACACCATATCTTTTCGCTATCATTTTTTTTGTAATTTCGTTTAAAGTAAATGTTTTCTTAGCACCTCTTTCAGCAATAATGTCTAAAGGTCCATAGATCATGCTAAGACACTTCAAAAAAATTCCTTTCAACCCTGAAAATGACTGTATTAATTCTCGAGAATGAAAATACGGATACGGTTCAAAACAATAAGAGTAATAATCATTACCCTTGACTTTTGATACAACATAGGCAATTAGGTTTGAGGGAAAGAGCGTGGCTATGAGTATCTCATTCTTAGATACTTTTATAAGCGAAATTATAAGCTCAGTAATAAACATCATGGGAAATGCCAACCAATATACTGGATTTAGCGTCGCTAGAACATTCAACCTTATGAAGGTTATGCCAGACTCACTAATGTTTTTTTTAAGTGCGTAACTCCCACCATTACCAGCAACACTTACACTGTAGTTTTTTGCCATTCTAGAAACTACTTCTAAAATAAATTTTGTTCCACCTACTGGTAAAAAGAAGTGAGGGTAATACCAAACAATTTTTATATTATTTAGTCTTTTCATATCAAGTTCCTCACATACGTCTTTAATACATCAACTTGAGAAAAAGAATTTTCTATAATACTTGAATAAGGGGTTTAAAAAAAATCGTAGCATGAAATGATCTAACTCTCTAAAAGATAGTGTATCTGAGAGCTCTTGAACAAGATGCCTGTCATTGACCAGTTTTTTCACTCCGTATTGTTTTCTTTTCTGCAAAATATACTTAATGTTCTTTATAACATCAATATATGATCTCAACTTTAGCACAAACCATCCACCAGCTATTGAATAAAAAAGAATAGACAACTCTGTCAGTAAAAATATTAATGCGAGCTTTAGCAAAGTCGTTTTTTCGTACATTTTTAATATGGATAACAATCTATTTCTTTCTATTAAGTAGAATTTCATTTTGTTTTTTGAAAAAGAATATTTATGTTTTACTATTGCATCTGGGACAAGAAAATGGTGGTATCCGAAAGCTAGTCCTCGAAAAGAGTAATCCTGATCCTCAGAATACATAAAAAACTTCTCATCAAAATTTCCAACTAGTTTATAATAATGGCGAGGAACTAACATAGCTGCTCCAGAAACACTTCTAATTTCTTTATTAACAGTGAAATTCTCCGCTTTTTCATTATAGCCACCGCAGTAGCCAAATCCTAAATAATGGAGTTCATTCCCAGCGGAATTTACTAGATGTGGACTCTTTTTGTGAACAATAAGTGGTTGAATCAATCCCAATGATGATTTATATCGTTTGTATAACTTGCTATAACCCTTTAACAATGCAGAAATGGAATTCTTTCCTAAGATAGTGTCTGGGTTCAGAACTAAGCAAAGGTCATTGTTTTGCATAAATACGTGAGCCATACCAATATTTGCAGCAGCAGCAAATCCAATATTGTTCTTAGGAAGAAAACAAACATTTTTACAATGACTAAATTTAGTTATAAAGTCTTTAGTCAAATCTGTTGATCCACTGTCAATAAAAGTAATTAGCTCCAGTTTAGTCTTTTGTTGTTTTATTGAACGAATAAGATCAGGCATGTCAGATTCATTGTTATGCGTAATAATAACTAATCCAATTCTTTTTTTCATTCACTTAAGCCTTTCAAGCTATCTTACTTCATAAAGATGTTCATTACTTATGGTATATTCCTTTTGTTTAGAAAAGGAATAATTTACATCTCCCAAATCAAACACAAATTGAGATCTAGAATCTATGCTTTCTCCTGAGAGAGTCGCACCCTTTCCCACAACTAGATAGCTGACATTATAGACATCCAAGTAAAATGTCACATAAAAAAGTGTCAGAAGATCATTCCCAACGAGAGTGATGTGACTGTCAGTCTTGTTCTGCTGCAACAATATTAATCTTGCTTCTTTAGCGATAGTCTGTAATTCATTTGTTTCTTTTCCTAAATTGACAAAATCTCCTGTCACTACTGAGTTGGAGAAATAAATAGAAAATGGCAAATAAAAAACAAAGTATATTTGTAACGCCCACTTTCGTAGCCAAATGAATGAGAATAAAAATATAGAAAGAGTTTGTAGTATCAAAAAATAATGCAAATGTTCTCTTACGGCAGTAAAGCCTCTCAGTTCGGGTGAATCAATACCACCAATAACAATTTTATTCATGCTATACCAAAGAAAGAACGCCGGGGCAAATGAAAACAAGATGAATAGATAACTATTCTTAGCCCTTTTTGAAAATAATTCATTGCTGTTTAAATTATTCAACATTATCATTGCTACTATATAAAAAGATGGAAAGATGAAGCTATAGTACCTAAAATGCAACCTCCCCAATGCCTGGCTAGGATCTGTGTGAGAGACAATAACTGTAAACAAAGAAACGACTAATATCAAAGAAAATGTAAATAGTGAAATAAGAAACAAAAATGACTGACGCTCTTCTTCTTTATTTGTGACTACATATTGACTTTTAACTCCAATATAGAATGAAAGATGTGTCCAAAATGTGTAAATGAGATACAAAACAGGTAAGCCAAATATCGATACTAAAGTGAAGACATGGTTAGAAAGTACTAGAAAAAAAGATGATAAAAGGATAAGACCCTGTTGCTGAATTCTGCTCAAGAATAAACTTGGAATTACATTATAAATACCAGCAGCACCAGTATTTGTTACAGTGTAAGTATCAATTGTTAGCATGCGCAGAATTAGATAAGAAGAAATAATTAGCGCTACAAAAAATAACATTTTTTTAATCAGCTGCCTTTTTGAACTCATTTGCCTAAAATAGGCAGAACCTACAAAATACAATAAAGGTGGGATAATTATAAGCGCATGTATTTTTACTAATAACAATAGCGCCAATACAATGCTAGAAAATAATAAATATTTGAATGATGTGCTTTTTGCAAAGGAAACTAATAATAAGACTAGAAACCAAAACAAACCGAAGTACATTGATTCTGGCATGAAAAATGCAGAATACCAATTTTGTGGAGAATAAAAAGTCAGAAACGCAACAACTAGAGATTGCACAGGTCCAACATATCTCTTGGCAATGAGATATACGCACGTCACGCCACTAGCAAAAAATAATAAATTTAGTAACCTCGAGCAATCATAATAGTCATCACCACAAAGATTAATAATCTTATAGAATCTTGAGTAAGCAAATGAAGGAATAATGAATCCTTCTATACCAGATTTTCTCACAAGTGCTGAATACTCTACCTCATCACCGAGCACAAAAACATTTAAACCCTGTTGCCTCTGAAAGAATATTTGCACAGAAAAGATTAAAAAGAAAATGAGGATTACAAGAGTAATGCGTGATACGTATTTATTATAGAAATTATTAATTATATTAAGAGAATTTTTTTGCATGGAATGTATTTAGTAAAACTAGTAGAACAATCTATTTATCATCTTTTTATAAACTCCCCATAATTTATACCATCTCATGTTTTCAATTTGTTTCATTTCTTTTAAAATTTGTATGTATGAAGACTCTACTTGAGAATAGCTCCCCTGCAAATGCAGAGCCCAACTTTCCAATTTTTTATAAGTTTTTTTAATTTTAATTATTTCCGATACTTTTTGCTTGGTTACAATAATGCTTTTCTTATAGTCCTTAATTAGCTTGCTGTATTTTTCTTCAAAGTTTTCACTGTATACTTTCAGATTAGTACTTCTTTTTGTGTCTGTGTCCTGTGAAATTTGATTTGATAATGCCAGAAAATAAGCAGCTAAACCTAATCTGAGATCCAGACCTTTAATATATCTAGTATTCCAAGCAGCATTATCCATCCTTGGCAAAGTTTTAAAGCTACATATAGCAACAAAAAAATCACTTTGCTGTGCATTGATTTTCACTCCAGATTGTGTGCAAAATTCACAAGTAATTTTTTTGCCAAAGAAGTTAACAATTTTGCTGCTACTTATACCCTTACTGCTACCAATACTTGATTGAAGTGTAAAGTTTTGTACATAAACATTAACAATTGGAAAGAATTTCCTTAACAAAGCGACAAATTCATCATAAGAATATTCTTTTACGTGAAAAGGATTCCCAGAAGGATATAGAGCTTTATTTGGAGTTGAGACTACAAAAACTCCGTCCTTATTTAACACCTCTTTTACTTCTTGTAAAAAAACATCAGGTCTTTCTAAATGCTCAATAAGTTCAAATGCAGTAACAACATCAACTTTTTTATTTTCTAAGTGTTTTGACAATTCTTGAACATTGACTACACTGAAAGTAGTTTTTTTATTTCTATAGTGTTTTTCTGCATAAGAGATTGCTTGAGAGGAAATATCAAACCCCAGCACCGACTTTGAATTACCAATTTGGGAAAGTATGTGAGAACCATAACCTACACCACACCCAGCATCTAACACATCCTTATTTTTTACAATAGTACTAGCAAACATATATCTGATAATATGCTCAAAGTACATTGCCTCATCAGTAACCATTTTCGGGATAATGCGTTCACCAGTAAATATAATTTCTTCGCTTATCATACCAAGTATGTCATTTTTGTGATAATATCAGTCAAACCTAATTTGGGCTAGTGTCAGACTCCCAATCAGTAGACCTTATTTATGAACTCAACTCAAGATAGAGAACTACGCTGTCTCCAAGAAAAATCAGATGAAGTAGATGAAGAACTTTCAAAACTTGAGCAGTACTACCAACAGCTAAAAAAAGTACGCGCTGAGGTATTAAATAGTAGAATCTACAACATCTGGATCAAACTTCCAGTCATTATTCGCCATTTTTAGCTATTTTTTTCAGTAGCTAAATTTCATTTAACCTATAACAGTTGAGATCAGTCATATTATGAAGGAAAATACAGATTTTTTACTAGATAAGCTCAAGAAAATTGAAAGAACTCTTGAATTACATAAAAAAATTGCTGTAGAGGAAGAATGGTTTTCATCTGTCGTATCAAAAAAAAGTTTCAGATTGCTGCTAAAATTCGCGCAGTGGATCAAATTCTCGAAAAAACATGATCAGTTAACTACTGCAAGTTTTCAAACTTATAACACTAATTGGGAAAGTGACGATCCAATTACATTTCCATTTGTTTCAAAACCTGATGTATCAGTAATCATAGTTGTTTGGAACAAACCAGACCTCACCTGGTTGTGTCTTAGATCATTAGCGGCAACACAACAATCTAACACCTCATTTGAGGTTGTACTAGTTGACAATTTCTCCAATGATTCCACAAGAAAAATGTTGCACAAGGTAAAGAATATTCGTGTCATCCAGAATCAGAAGAATGTCGGTTTTCTGAAAGCTTGTAACCAAGCAGCTGCAAAAATAAAAGGTGAGTTTATTTATTTACTCAACAATGATGCTGAGGTACAGAATGCAACTATTTCAGAGCTGCATCATTCATGCCTAAATTCGAACATAGGCGCTGCAGGATCAAAAATCATACTTTCTTCTGGATTACTGCAAGAAGCAGGGAGCATTATCTTCCGTGATGGATCAGCACTTGGATATGGTAGAAATGAATATCCTGATGCAGATGAATTTAATTTTACGAGAGTAGTTGACTTTTGTAGCGGTGCATCACTTATGATTAAAGCAAGTCTCTGGAAAAAAATAGGTGGTTTCGACAAAATATTTAATCCTGCGTATTATGAAGAAACCGATCTATGTATGCAACTACGAAACCTCGGATTTAGTATTCAGTACGTACCCCAGTCTCAAATCATTCACAGAGAATATTCATCAAGCAATGCAACACAAGCAATGGAGTTAATGAAAATAAACAGAAAAAAGTTTGCTCAAAAATGGTCCAAACAACTGATTGCTCATTTTGAACCCTCTACGAGTATGAAATCTGTCCTTTTTTCAAGAGATGCATATCGTAGGCCCGGATGCCTCATTGCAGTAAGCAACTTGGCAGAATTAGAAGCTGTTTTGTACAAAACCAAACACATAGGCACATTCTCAAAAATTAGTGTAAAGTATCAACTTTCCTTCTTTATTCAACAGATATCTATGCAACATTTTTCTAACATACGTGAAAAATTCGGTAGAGTATCAATTGAATGCATTTCTCCTGAAAAAACAATTACAGAGCTACTAAAATCTCGTGATGGTTTTTACCAGCATCTTGTTATCACGCCTTATTTTGCACACACGAACAAGATATCAAGATTGATTGCTCTCTTGAAGAATCAACCTCAAATAAGTATTTGTTGATATAGCATATGAAAAAAATCTTACTCGTTGGACTTTCTCCACTGCCCATTCAAGACAGCCAATACAACCATGCTGGGGGAATACGAACATGGCTTTTTATCCAAAAAATCATTAAGATTTTCCCAGCATACCAACTGGATGTCCATCTTCTTCATGCTAATACTTTTGATAGCTCACCCTTTCAACCCACCTTTGATATGGGTCTCAAAAATATCACTATTCATACAGCATCTGAAAATGCTTTTCACAAAGGATACCTTAAGCAAGTTCTCAGTAGACAACAATACGATGCTGTTATTAGTATAAATACTTACCCAAGTTACTTCATGAGTTTAGAAGAACCTGCACAACCATGGTGGGCAGATTTGCAAGGTGATCCAGTTGCTGAGGGTCAGTGTAAATCATTTGCTGATTCCGACAACAATCATTACATCAACGCAGTAGAAATGACCAAGTCTATTCTATCTCATGCAGATTATTTTTCATCTTGTTCTTATAGACAAAAACTAAGTATTATAGGACAACTTGGTATGGTAGGTAAACTTGTAAAAGAAAATGAAGGCATAGATCTTGTCTCTTCAATACCTTTGGCTGTCCCACCAGCTCCTCTAAACACTTACGCTAAAAATTCACGCTTTTTCCGTATTATTTGGATAGGTGGATACAACACTTGGGCGGACGGTTCAACACTTTTTAATGCGCTGTATTTTGCTTTCCAAGCAAGAGAGAATATTCGATTTATCTCAACTGGTGGCATTATTAAAGGACATAGCGATTATGTTTATAGTAATTTTCTGCAGGCAGTTCAAGATAGTGAGTACGCAAATAGGTGCGAGTTAAAAGGGTATGTGGACAACGAAGAACTTGATCAGCTTTTGTTTACTTCTCACCTTGGTCTAAACATTGACCGCTTTAGTTATGAAGGCTATCTTGGTGGCAGAAACAGAATCAATACATTCACACACTACGGTCTACCAACCATTACCACAGCAACTTCAGAAATTCCACATGAGCTTGAAAAAATTGACGCGGTAATGACATATCCCGCCGGTGATTATCACACGTGTGCACAAAAAATTATTTGGGCAGCAGATCATCCAAACGAAATTTCTGACATGCAGAAGAGAGCACAAAAATATCTATTAGAAGAAGCATATGCAGAAAAGCACTATCAGGCGTTCTATGAGTGGCTAGAAAACCCTCTCAAAAGCCATACTCTCCCACTTGACATTAGCGCTTCTGATCCCCCAAATACAAGAATTGACAAGAAACTCATGAGGTCCATATTGAAGTTTGGATACTCCAATGCCTTAAGGGCGTTTATTTCTGGTAATAGTGCAGAATCATAAATACTCACAAAACATCCGCAAATGTACCCTCAGCCTTCCTAAAGAACCATAATCCGCCCACTACCATAGCAATCGCCATAACAGCTCCAATTGCCAAACTTGCCCAATTTGGCCAGCCACCTGTAAACAAGACCTGTCTGTAGGCATTAATAAAAACAGCCATGGGGTTTAACCTAAATGCAAATCGATACTGTTCTGGGAACATCTCGACTGTGTACATCACAGGAGTCAAGTAAAACCACAAGGTGAGTACCAAGGCGAAGAAGTACTGGACATCTCGATAGAATAGGTTACAGACAGAGAGTATCAGTGATAAGCCAAAAGTGAAGAGGGTCTGTATCAAGAGAATGGGAATTACTAGTAAGCTGTACTGACTCAGAGGTACCTGGAACCAGATAAGGAGTGCAAAGAAAGCTATCAAGGATAAGCAAAAATCGAAGAGTTTTGCTAAGAGTGAACTAATAACTAGAATTTCTCTAGGAAAATAAATTTTCTTGATTAAGCTTGCTCCGTCAACAAGTGAGGACTGAGCGCTATTTATCGAGCTCACAAAAAGAGTCCAAGGTAAAAGGCCGGTGTAGAGGAAGATTGGAAAGGGCACGCCTATGGCTGGTGACTTGAGAATATAGAGAAAGACAAAACTCATAATCATTATTTGGAAAAATGGGTTCAAGATAATCCAAAAATAACCTAAGACTGACTGTTTGTAGCGAGCCTTGATCTCACGGATCGTCAGCTCGATGATCATGAAGTGGTATTTGTGAAAGAGTTGCAGCATAGTAATTAATTAAACCAAGCTAATGTCAGTTAAGTACTGCTTAATAGCCTCATTAGTGACGCCATCGTACTGAAGATGACCTTCCTTAAGATACAAGACCCTCGTACAGAACTCTTTCATAGTCTCCATACTGTGTCCCACAAAAATAATAGTCACGCCTTGGTCTCGGAACTCCTTCATTCTCTGTAGGCATTTCTGCTGAAACTGCAAATCTCCGACTGCCAACATTTCATCGACTAGAAGAATTTCTGGATCTAGTGATACAGCTACTGAGAAAGCCAAGCGCATGTACATACCAGAAGAATAAAACTTCACAGGTGTGTCCAAGAACTCACCCAGCTCACTAAAATCTACAATTTGTTTATACTTTAGCTTAACTTCATGGCGTGACATGCCCAAGATACTAGCATTTAGAAATATATTTTCTTGACCAGTGAGCTCGGGATGAAAACCCGCACCCAACTCGATGAGTGGGATCAAGCGTCCGCTGACACTGACTTTGCCAAAAGTTGGTTGGGAAACACCAGCGATCATCTTGAGAAGTGTTGATTTGCCAGCGCCATTTTTACCGATTACTCCAATGCTCTCTCCTTTGTTAATCTGGAAACTAATATCTTTTAGAGCCGTAATGGATTCTCGTGTCTTTTTGCGACTCATCAAGGCTACCAACATTTCTTTAAGAGTCTTTTGGTGTTGAAGGTAAAAAGACTTAGTTACCTGGTTAAAGCTGATTACTGGAGAAGCTGAATCACTGTCTAACATGGGCATAAGCATAACACATGGATATCCTGATTTTACTCAATACTAAGGAGAAATACCTAAAAATCACCCCCTCCTCTGCCCCTGGTACCACCTTGCTACATTCTTCACTCCGTCTTGAAGTGTGACTGTCGGTGTCCAGCCAAGTATTTTCTTTGCTTTCTGATATGAGAGTGCTGATCGAGCTTGTTCTCCTGGTCTTTCTGGACCGAACTGCTTGGCGCTAGGTGCCCCGAATTCCGATGCGACGATGTCAAAGACAGCGCTAGTGGATGTCTCTGTGTTGGTGCCGATATTCAACTCACCTACAAAGTCACTCTCAAGTGCTAGAACATTGGCGCGAACTACATCTTCAATATACACATAGTCTCTAGTATGTGAGCCATCTCCATTGATGACTGGTGACTTACCTGCTGCTAGGTACTCACAGAAGATGGCTATCACACCACTTTCGCCATGAGGATTTTGCCTAGGGCCGTAGACATTGGAGTATCTCAAGACTGTGTAAGGAATCTTATACTCTTTGTGATAAAAATAAAGATAAAGTTCGCCAGACTTTTTAGAGATGCCGTAGGGTGATAGAGGCTCTTCTCTCATCTCTTCATCGAATGGAACTTGCTTATTGCCGTAGATAACTCCCCCTGTAGAGGCCATGATGACTTTTTTGAGTCCCAGTGACTTGACAGACTCCATGATGTTGAGAAGTCCAAGAATATTGCTAGTGGCATCGAACTGGGGATTCTTGACAGAGTAGCCTACTTGGATGTGAGCGGCGTGATGATTGATAACTTCAGGCTTAAAATCTGAAATAGCTTTCTGAACAGACTCTAGATTGGTAATGTCTACCTGAAAAAACTTTGCCTGCGGATTGATGTACTCTGTTTTGCCACTAGAGAGATTATCCATAACCGCTACGGTGTGGCCCAAACTAATATAGGCATCGACGATGTGCGAGCCGATAAAGCCAGCTCCACCAGTCACGAGAATTTTCATGCAGACCTTTCTTGATGAGTTCAAGCTACCCAATATCCCTGTAGAAAGAGTATTGTATTAAATATAAGCCACAGAGTCGAGATAGATATGTAGAGAGCTCCGGATCTCGGGTGTTTGGCAAAGTACTTGCCTAAGCCTAGAAAAAAGGGTATCGAGATTAAGAAGTAGCGGGGTAAGCTAGAAAACGTACCTGTGAGAGTCGGGACAAAAAATGCCGATAGGGCAAAAAGAGTGTAGCTCCAACGAGTTGTTCTTGCCATGACGATCATCATGATCAAACCTACCCCACCCACTAAGAATTCAAGTAAAGAAGTAATAAATCTCAAGTCAAACGGAATAGTCGCTAAAATCTTAAGTGAACGCCAGAGTACTTGAGGGTAAATCACTAGTGAGTTTTGTCGCCCAGAGTTAAAAGCTGACTGAACATGAGCAAAATATAGCGGATCTCTAAACTCCAGCCACAAAAAGAGCATGTAGCCTATCAAGCCTAAACTTCCTAGAGAAAGAACTAGAATATTTTTGATGACGTTTGGCTTGAGAATTAAACTCACTAAGTACTTAAGACCAATCCTTGGCTTAGAAACTAACTGTGAAGCATGCTCCTGCATCATCAGCTCCAGAATCATAGCTGGCAGAAGTAAAATTCCTACAATACGCGTCGCTGAGGCAAAGACTATAGTTAAGCTGACTAGATACCAATGACCCCTTTTAGCCAGCCAAAAACATGCTACCACCAAACATAAAAAGAGTGACTCTGTATAGAAAGCACCAAAGAATAATGCTGTTGGAAAAAGAAACAGAGTGAGTAGAGACCACTTGGCCACTTCTGCCCCACTCTCCTGTTTGACAAAAAAGTACCACAAAATAAATAAAAGTAAGCCGAAAAAGTTAGTTAAAAACAAGCCAGTGCTTAGTAAGTTGAATCCTCCTAGGGCTAAATTGGGTAGATAAAGCAACACAAAAGGAAAAACTGGAAAAAAAGCCTGCACCAGACCAGTGCCAATGTAACCTTTTTGGGCAATAGTCAGGTAGTGCACCCCATCAAACCCAGCCCAAGAGTAGAGAGTTCGAGGCAAGCCGAACTTACTCAGTAAATCACCAGAGTAAGGAAAACTAGGACTGTAGGGTAAAAAGTGATCGGAGATCAAGCCTAGGGCTAGTAAGCTAGCTCTCCAGATAACAAAAAGAGAAACTAGGATTAAAAGCAAACGTGAGTTACTTGAAAAAAATTGCTTAAGTGTTTTAAACATATTCCGCGGCCATCGGCTTTCCTGAAGTTGGTCTTTTTCTGATGATCCAGATCACTACTCCAACTCCAGCTACCAAAGAAATAAAGTTCCCTACAACTCTAGACCAAGTCCACTGAGTAAATCTAGACTCCACATAGTAGTGACCTTCGTCCAATCTATAACTAATTCTTCCCTGTGAGGCTTCATCTACCTCATACTCAATTAATTTTGACTTTCTTCGTAATTTACCTTCAATCAACGAAACATAGCTCTGCCAACCAGGAAACCACATAGTAGGCTCAACTATAACTGAACTACTGTCTAAATCCAGAGTATAAATGTGCTTTGTGCCACTCCAAGATCTAACTAAAACCTTACCCCGTCCTGAAAGAATCTCTGCTGTAGGTTGCCAGTCACCCACTGCTTCATAAGCAAAATTTTTGGCTTTATTTTCATTTTGGACAGTAGTGGTCTGAGTAAAAGCCTCGTAGTCCACTGAAGTTCTATGGAAGTAATCTACAGCTTTTAAGTTTAAAACTTGGGCAAACTGAACTCCTAAAAATATGAGAAAAAGTAGCTTCAGCCAAGCTCTAGAGCTCTGAAAAACCCAAGCTACAACTGGTAAAACAAAGATAGACCAGAAAAATGCTAGTCTCCAGGGAAACTGGACATACTTGAGCAAATCGTAGCCAAAACTCCAAATGACTCTAGATGCTTCAGTCTGCAGGAGCACCATTGTCCAGCACAAGCCTATGCTTGCCAACATCAGCTTGGAGTGCTTTGCTACCCGAGCATCTGGCACAATGCAGTAGGAAACTGTGGCCAGAACTAAAGCGAGCCAACCAAGAGCTCCCAGCTGGAACGAGAGCGAGTCAATGTCACCTGCTACTGAGTATCCAAAGTTAAGTGGCGAAAACAACAACTGATCTATAGTCACAAAGTGCTCGTAAAGAGCCCGATTGACTCCGGAAGAATCAAGGGCCGTCCAGCTCATCTCGGCTACGGCAGGCAGCCAGAACCAGAGAGTTAGAAGTACTGCCATCAGAAGTACTGTTCCCAACTTCAACCAGCTTTTTATATTTTTTCCAAAAACAAACCAGGCATAGCTCAATAAAATAACCGTCCCAAAAACTGCCGAGCCATTATGTGAGAGCAAAAATGCTACAACTAGGAGGAGGAACCCTATGAAGATCCTTAAAGATGTCGCCTGATTCTCGTTTGATATCTTAACAATCATCCAACTCAGACAAGGAAATAAACAGAAGGCCAGGATCTCTCCAACACCACCCCTAAAGTAAAGTAAATTTGCCAGGAAAGGCTGAGAAGCAAAAACTGCTGAAGCCACCAGACTTGCAGATAGTGATAATCTTTGCTCACGACACCACAAGAATGTGCCAACTACTCCAAGCAGCACAAACGACATAACGATTAGCTTGTAGGTTAGCTCATACTCTACTTTAAAGAGAGAAAAAGGCAGCGAAATAATATTTGCTAAAGGATAGTTGAAGTTAAAAACTGGAAGGCCGTAGTGATTGAGTAAGTTGCCGGCCCATCTAGGAGGCAGCTGACCTTCTCTAAGAGCTATCTTGTAAGCTGCGAAACGGGCTAAGTGATTCTCTCCATCATGGGTGTAGGGAAACCCTGAGTGGAAGTAGAGCCTAGTCACCAAAAGAGTGATCGCCAGAAAAAAACAACCTAAAAATAATCTTTTTTTTGTTTGAGTAACTCTGAACATTTTGGGCTTAACTCTTAGTTTGCAGTCACTAGAAAACTATGCTTTTACAGTTGATCAAGTTACTTAATTTTTTCTTTATTATTCTTTTCAAGCACTCTACGATATACCTCTAGAGTTTGTGAAGCAACTTTGCCCCATGTAAAGCTCTTTTCCCACTTTACGGCTGCTGCTACTCTATGCTTTCGTTTGAGACTAGACCAACCCAAGACCACCTTCATGGCGTTGGCAATATCTAAAGCTTCTGGAGTCTTGGCATACTCCACATAGTGACTACCGACTTCAATAAGTGAGGAGTTGTGGGTCGAAACTACCGGAGTCTGACACCTCATGGCTTCAAGCACTGGCAAGCCAAAGCCTTCATACAAAGATGGCTGCACATAACAGACTGCTCCTGAGTATAACTTTGATAGAGCAAGGTCAGGCTTTTTGCCAAACTCAGTAAAAAAATGGACACGTTGTTCAACATCAGATAATGCAGATTGATTCTCTATCATTCTCCACTCTTTGATCGGCTGTTTAATAAAGTTTCGGCCAGCACAAACCAAGTGAAGATCAGGTGGAAGAAACTTTAAAGCCTTAATTAACTGGGGAATATTTTTGTTGTAGTTAATGTCTCCCACATAGAGAAAATACTTCTGAGGAACACCAAGCTCTTGGCGCTCTGAGTCACTAAGATCTTGCCTTGAAAGCATAGAGTTGGCTGCAAGCTCAATAACCTGAAGTTTTTTTTCAGAAACACCAAGATACTTAATGATGTCACGTTTTGAACTCTGAGAGTCGGTGATGACCGCAGCTGCTCTTTTCAAACTAAACTTCTGTTGCAGTAATCGATAACTACCCTTGAAGCCCCTCAGATACTGCTTAGGAAAAAGCAGTGGAATCACATCATGAACAGTCACCACAATTGGCCTGAGGTGTCTCAAAGGCAAAGTATGATAAAAAAGATCAAAGTAAGGATAGTGAACTACTTGCGCCTCTAGAGGACTGTCAAGTAGCTCAACCCCCTCAATCTCACTAAGCGACTCAGCCAAAAATCTTGTGTAAGCGCCAACTCCTCTATGAGCACTGCCATCAAGAGTGGGTTTTTTATCCAAAAATATTTTCATATGACCTTCCCAGCAACTAGCAGTCAAGTGTTTAGACTGAGCTCTACCACCTAGTCACTTAGATTCTAAGCTTATTTATAGTTTTTTTTATCAATCTCTAGTCCTTGCTTCTTTCTCTCGTAGAGCTCCCAAAGCTTAAGAAAAGCAACCCAGTGATGAGCTCCACTCATGACTGCAAAAACAAAACCTGACATGCCATCTACATAGCCTCTGTGACGCAAAAAAATAAGAAAAAAAGTTTGAGATGGTAACCAGCAAAGATACTTAATCAGACTCAGAAGCGAGATCTGTACGCCACTGTCTAAGAGCTGGACAGCTTTGAATGTTGTGTAGTGATTGAACTTACGCAAGTAATCCGCAAAGGTAGGATTACTGTAGTGGATAAGATGACCCTGCGCAAAAGCCACCTCTCCCTCAACCTCTAGCTGCTCGTGGACATCTTTGGCTGGCAGAGTGGCATAACCTCTAATATAAAGTCTAGTAACGCAGTCAGGATACTGACCTCCCTTGGTTAGAAACTTGCCTAGAAACCAGTTCTTGCGCTTGAGACTCCAAGCTTTTGACTGGAAGTCTTGAAAGGCTGGTGCTGAGCTGACTAGATCTGAGTCATGCTTCAAACGACCAATAAAATCCAAGAGCTCAGCATCTACTTCCTCATCGGCGTCCAGCTGAAAGACTAAATCACTTTTTGCCGCCTCTAGGCCCATTTTTTTATTGATGTGAAAGTTGAGCTTATTGGTGGTCTTAATTATCTTGGCGTGATACTTTTCTGCTATCGCAACTGTCCCGTCACTAGACTCACCATCGACCACAATAATCTCGTCGGCTAGCTTGGCAATAGATCCAAGAGACTTATCTAGCATCTCTGCCTCATTGTGCGCAGCCACTACTACAGATAAAGTAAGATCACCGCTATGATCAATATTTTTACTTGCATCAATCATAAAATCTAAAGACCTTTCAACTGTAACTTCATATTATCATCTCTCCAAATAAGTATCTTCTCACCTGTGTAGAGACCTTGATTGAAGTCGTTCGCCTGGGCATGGTCGATGAAGTGATAGCGACCAACTCTCTCACCGTACCTCAAGCCTATCCTATCAGGTTGCTGCTTGATGACAGAAGCAAAGTACTCTGACGGTGGAAGTTTAATATACCAGGCTGTCAGGATGTAGAGGTAACCACTACCGTCCTCTACAGCCACCATTTCGTCTGATCTACCCTGTTCTTGTAGTAGGCTCTCCACTTTCCCTACCATGGTCTTGTACTCAGGCATGAGATCTCTTGTCTGCCCAGGAAACAGGACAAAAAAACGATAAAAGTAAGTTCCAGCTTCAAACACAAATAACACCACAACTAAGACTCCAATTAATTTTTGCACAAACTGACTCTTACGAGAAGCTGCCCAAAGCTCTCTTGCGCCCCAAAGACAGATAAAAACAATCATCCAGAAAAAAAATAAACTACGGGTAGCATGAGGAGCGTCAACAGTGACAACTGCTGGCGCTAAACCTACCACAAGGAAAAACAAGATAAGCAAACATTCTCTGCTCCTTTTTTTTAAAGTAAAAAATACTCCTAAAATCAAGAACAGATACTCAACCCAATAGATATGCGCTGTCCCATGAGCTGTGTGCCAGGGGTGATTCCCACCCTTGATGACCAAAAAATCTGGTAATAGACTTGAAACTGTTCTGGCACCAATCTCCCTAGCAAAGAAAACCACCCGATTGCCTAGAAGAGCTCTAGTGAAAGCTGACTCAAAAGAAGCCCTATAGTCAACTGACGCCTTCCATGTCAGTTGGTCAGAAAAAAGGGTGATACCTTTTTTTTGACCAGTAGAAGCAGTGAAAAGATACATGCCCGAAAGAAAGACTATGGATAAGATGCAGACCGGCAAGATCCATTTTTTCACAGTTGTAGCACCTCGCCAAAAAATAAGTGCTACTACCACAAAAGGCAAAAGTAAAAGTGGGGTGTTGTAGGTACAGATTGCCAACAAGAAAAGTAAGGCTCCTACAGCATCAACTACTTTTCTTCGCTTAAACTCTCCAAACAGTAAAGTCAGGCTAGCTGCCAAAAGTGATAGCCCCATGTTAGCCTCAAAAGCAATTCTGGAATAGAAGAAAAAGATGGGTGTAAAGGCTATAATTACGGCAGAGCTCAGTGACCAGCTTGTTGAAAACTTCAAGACTTTGTGAGCAAAATAATATGTTGTAGTAATTAAGATTAAGCCTGAGAAGGCAGATGGTAAACGTACTGCAAAATCATGAAAACCAAAGATCATAAAAGAAAGTGTCGTGGCTAGCATGTAGCCAATCAGCTTGAAGTCACCAAACGACTGAGGAGTAAGCGGCCAACTTCTAGCCCACTCATCTTTACCAGTCTGAAGTAGAAGAAACGAGTTGTATGCCAGAGCAGCCTCATCTCGATTGAGAATGGCTGGCAAGGAGTCTAAAAAGCTAAAGCGCAAAATAACGACTAAAACAAATAGGGATACTACCAAAATTGATAAGAGCTTATGGTTTCTAAAGTTGTTTCTAGTTATGATCATGATTTAATTCTCACTACTCTTCTCTACATTTTACCTTGTCACCATCCTTATAAGCGTTGCAGCTCAGTTTATCTATGACAAAGGTTTTGGAGCCATCAAGACTAGACAACCACTCCAAGTTCTCGACTTTTCCTCCAACTCTCAGTGAGAGCTCATTTGTAAAAAAAGGATCACCAACTAAGACTACTTCTTGATATCCCTCTGATCTCCAGCCTGAAAAGCGATCGAAAGAAGCTGTACCTAATTTGATAAAACTTTGCTCCTGAGCATAAATCTGTTGAATTTGAGCAGAACTGTAGTCACCATAGGCTAGCAACCAGAGGAAAAATCGTCCCTCAAATGGCAAGATATAAATGGGAGCCTGAGATGTAGAGGAAAGCTGATTGACAGCTGCTGCTAGATCAAGATACTCTCTCTGCCAGAAGCTGGCCGATGAGGCTGGATAAACAGTGAAGTACTGGTAGCCAAAAGAAGTGAGCTGGAACACTCCAGCTAAAACTATAGCTGAACCCAGAACTGAAGCTAGAAGCTTGCCACTCTGGGCTGAGCTACCAACAACTTTTAGAAAAAATTCATAACTCTTCATCGCCCCATATGACATAAAAAGAACAATTGGTATCAAGCTATTAAGTGAACGCAAGGCATGAGGCACTTCACCAGGAACACAAGCTGGAAGCAGGGCAAACATCCACCAAGAAAGCAGAAATAAAAACCTAGCTCTATCGTGAGCAAAAAGTGTCAGCAGTCCTATCACTAAAAAAGGGGCAAAAATTGACAGAAATAAACCTGAGTGGCCGGTTCCATGCCTGAGGTTTGAGTCTCCATTTAAAAATAAAAAATCGAAAGAAAGTGTGGTTGAGTAGTTTTTGAGTAGTTGCCTAGTTAGCAAAACGTGGCGATGATACATAAATTTTGACAAAAGAGTGTTCTCAGAGAGTGCTCTAAGATGAGTTGACTCAGCCGCATAGTCAGTGTTCAGAATCGAGTTTGCACTCAATCTGAAGTGATTCATACTTGGGTAGAAAGGTGAGCGAAATAAGAACTGAAGGCCAAGTAAATAGACAAAAATGGGGAGTACTAGGTAAATCACTAAAGATTTGAACAGCTTGGATAAAAGTAATTTATTCTGGTTGGAAAGAGACGACTGAGCAGCTTTCTGAGAACTTGAAAGATGGTACGGCAGCTCAATCAAGAGCCAGTAGGCCACAACTACTCCCAACCAGACGAATAGAACTGAAAAATAAGTATAGGTAGCCAATAATCCAAAAATTGAGGCAAAGAACAAGTAAAATTTATTTTTTCGTGACAGAACTAGACAAAGAACTGATAAACCAAGCAAGAATTGAGCCAAATGACCCTCAAATCCTGCCCGCGAGAACATAATTGACCAAGGAGAAAATCCTAGAACTGCCATAGCTGAGAGCTGCAGAACTCTTCTAGATGACAAGGAGTACTGATTGAACAACAAGCGGGCAAGCAGACCAACCAGAGCAATACTGCCCACTCCAGCCATCAAGCTAGGTAAGCGTACTACCCAGTCATGTGCGCCCAGAATTTTTATAAAAAAAGCAGAGCTCCAGATGTAGATAGGAAGCTTGTAGTCACCATAAGAGTAAAATATAGGCTGCCACCAGTTTCTACCATAGATATCCAACCCTGTCTGGGCTACAGCCCTTGCATCCACAAAAATGGCCACTTCATCCCAGTAGAGTGAGACTGGTACAGCTCCAAAACGAAAGCCACGTACAGCAACTGAAGTTGACAAAATAAAGAGGAAAAAAAACCAAAATAGCTTTTTTCTCATGGGGGATTTATCATATCACCCTGGATGGCTATATCTTCCCCTTTTCAAAGCTTACTCTTACGGACCAACAAGGCCTGGAGTATTGGAGTTGTTGCTCTAGTTGTTACTCTAGTCATAACTGTTATGGGCCTACTAGGTACGCTACCTCTCTTTCACGATGGCCTCTACACTGCCCATGATATTTGGCACCAGATGGCTAGAGCCCATCACTACTTTGAAGTCGCCAAAGCAGGACAGTTCCCACCATATTGGGTAAGCAGCCTTGCTCAAGGATACGGCTACCCGCTTTTTTTCTTTTCGTACCACGCTCCTTGGTTGATCGGACTGCCCTTGTCGTATCTTTTTTCAACAGAAGTCGTGATTAAACTTTTGTTCGGAGTTAGCTTTCTACTTTCAGGTTTCTCTATGTACTTTTTAGGTTATGTTATTTTTCGCCAAAAACTCCCCGCCCTTCTTTCTAGCGTACTTTACATGTGGGCTCCGTTTCATTTCTTAACCCTGTATGTAAGTGCTGCCATCGGCACTGCTTTCGTCTTTAGCTTTTTGCCTCTGGTTTTCATCGGACTAATTCTCTCAAAACAGCCTGGTAAACAAACGACCAGCATAGCCTGTTTGAGCGTAGGTTGTGCTGGCATTATCCTCTCGCACTTGATCACTTTCGTGATGTTTTTACCATTTTTTATTCTGGGATTGATCTATGTTTTGATCGATAAAACACGAGAAGTTTCTCTAGCCAAGATCTTTATGACTCTAGTTCTGGGGGGAGTGCTTAGTCTTGGAATAAGTAGCTTTTATTTAGTTCCTGCAGGCTACTACAACAAGCTGACTGTTATCTCGACCCAAGCTGGGTTTGAAGACGTCTACAAGGGTAGTTTTGTTAATTTTTCACAGCTCATCTACTCACCTTGGGGTTTTGGACCAATTATTTCTTCCGCCAAAGATGGTGAAATTTCACTTCAGCTCGGCCTTGGTCAATGGCTGGTAGTTCTCATGTCTATTTTAGTTCTTGGCTTAGGCAAAGTACTTAAGAGTAAGATACCTCAGACCAACCCTCTTACCAACCTGCTTATGTTTTGCCTCTGCTCGCTTGGGCTGTCTCTTTTTCTCATGACAGATGGCTCCAGACTTCTCTGGGACCTGGTCTCAAAAAATATCACCATCGACTATCCTTTTAGACTCTTAACCATTGGAATCTTTTTTTCCAGCTTGATAGGTGGCTGGCTACTTTATGCCATGAAGTCGTTACTCACCCAAGTTAGCCTGATAGGTAGAAAATTCAGAAGTATTGGCCTAGGTGTGACATTTATCAGCATAGTTATAGTGATCTTGTACACCAATCGAAACTATGTTCGAGTCAATCTCTACACCAATGAGCCAGAATCACTCTATGTAGCCGCAGAGACTACTACCAACACTTTTCACGAGTACTTGCCGAAGAATGCCAAAAGAGAGCTCATAAATAAAGCCCACCAACCGATTGTTGCTTCCACGACAAATGAGGCTCATGTTTTATCTCAAGACTCTTTTCAAAACTCCCTCCAAGTCATAGTTGAGTCTCCCACTGGGACAACTCTCACTTTCCGTCAATTTGATTTCCCTGGTCTGTCTGTGTTTCTCAATGACCGTAAGTTACTTAAGCACACAACTGACGAAAGTGGCTTAATAAGAGTTGAGGTTCCAAGTGGCAAAAATACTCTCGTTGTAGAGTTTGTCAAAACTCCTTTGATTCAACTCAGTCTTTTTGTCACAGCCGTCTCTTTGGTTGTTCTGATCTACCTTGTTGCGCGTGAGATTATCTCCAAGGCTCATAAAAGTGCTAAAATACTAATACTCGATCCTGGAACACAAAATTAAGGCTACCTCTTTTGAAAAAAATCAAACCTAAAGTTTTTATCGTCATGCCGGCTTACAACGCTGGCAAGACACTCAAAAAGACTCTCTCCGACATTCCAGATGGTGTGGCTGACAAAATAATCTTAGTTGACGACAGCAGCTCAGACGACACAACAGCTTTGGCCAAGAAACTTGGACTCGAAGTGGTATCTCATCCTCAAAACAGAGGTTATGGTGGCAATCAAAAGACCTGTTACACCATGGCTATCTCTCAAGGTGCTGATGTAGTTGTGATGCTTCATCCAGACTACCAGTACGATGCCTCGCTTATCCCAGAGATGATCAAGCCTATTGTGGACGGTCGTGTAGACGTTATGCTTGGCTCAAGAATTAGATCCAGAGCTGAAGTATTGGCAGGAGGTATGCCACTCTATAAATATCTAGGCAATAGATTTTTGACACTTCTAGAAAACACTATCTTAGGACTTAATCTCTCTGAGTATCACACTGGTTATAGAGCTTTTAGCAGTCAGGTGCTCAAAAAAACTCCCTTTCACAAGTACTCTGATGACTTTGTTTTTGATCAAGAAATACTCTTTGGCCTTGTAGCTCGCGGTGCCAAAATTGGTGAAGTAGCTGTACCTGTACGCTACTTCCCAGAAGCCTCAAGCATCAACTTTTCTAGAAGCGTGACCTATGGTCTCTCTATACTATATGATCTTTTTGTCTATGTTATATCTAGAGGTAAAGCATTTTAAGTACCAGTGAACAACTTAAATCACGACAGCCAAGCAAGAAGTGATGCGTCTTTCACGCAAAACTGAAGTTGGTTGCCAGTAAACTGCAAACCGCATGAAAAAATCAATAATTTTGCTGTCAGTAATTTTTTTGGTAGGCTTGTTTTTTCGACTCTACAAACTAGATACTCTTCCCAATGAGCTGCACAGAGACGAAGCGGCAATTGGCTACAACGCCCTGTCCATTCTCAAGACAGGTAAAGATGAACATGGAGCTGGACCCTTTCCAACTGTTTTTTTATCTTTCGGTGACTACAAGTTACCAGGATTAATTTACCTAACAGCCGCAAGTATTCAGTTACTTGGAGTTTCTATTATTGCCGTGCGCCTACCTGTAGCCCTAGTTGCCTCACTGCTTGTTCCTGCTGTTTTCTTTTTGATCCACGAGCTCTACGCCAGCAAAAGAACTGCCCTCGTCGCAGCCTTCTTAGCGGCCACTTCTTTTGTCCACATCTTCACTTCTCGTACAGCGTACGAGCCTGCTGTAGCCCTAACACTCTTCATCACAGCTTTGACCTTTCTTCTTGCAGCTCGCCGCAGAACCGTTTTTTGGATTCCAGCTCTAATCTTTTTTAGCCTTTCCTTTTTTACCTACAATGTTCCACTCCTGATAACTCCTGTCTTGCTTGGAGCCACACTCTACTTGTGGAGAGCTGAGTATCTGAAGAACAAAAAAGTCACAGCAGTAGCCATCGGAATTTTTGGATTAATTTGGTGTGTTTCACTTTTTAGCTTCAAAGACATTATCACCGGCAAGCTAGGAGCAACTATCTTCACCAACCAACCCTTGCTTCAAGAATCACTGGATAGACGCATTTCCTTGATGCGATCTGGCCTACCCTACAGATTCAGCAACATCGTCATCAACGACTACTTAGAGATGATTCAAAATATTTCAGAGCGCTATCTCAAAGCCTTTGATACCCAGTTTCTTTTTTTTGAAGGTGGAACCAATCACTGGCACAGTCTAGGAGGGATTAGAGTTGGTAACCTCTCAATTTTCCTAGCACCATTTATAGCCTGGGGTTTATTTCTTCTTTTTTCAGATGTTCGCCATCCGTCAAAACTTTCAAAAGCTAGCCTTTTCTTGCTGATATACTTAGTTTTGTCTATGGTGCCAAATGGCATAACGATAGACTCACCTGTCACTAATAGGCTGATGGATTTTCAGCTCATTCTTTTGCTTTTAGCTGCCAAAGGAGTAGATACCTTTCTTCAATCAATCGGCGCTAAATTTGTGTTCAAAAAACATAAACTCCAGTATCTGAGTTTAGTTGGTAGCTTGAGTTTAGTGTACCTCTTCTTTTTCACTCGTTTCTGGCTCTCGTACTCGCAGCTCTTCAATCAAAAACTGGACAGATCGTGGGGAGAAGGTGCTACTCAACTAGCTCAAGAAGTAGCTCTCATCAGTAGTAAATATGATCAAATCTACATGTCGATGCAGCCAAACTCTGGTTTGCCTGATGTAGAGCTATTTTATGTATATTTGGCCCTTTTTAACCAAACTGATCCTGCTACCTTTCAAAAAACTGCAGTCTGGAAACATGACTCTAGTTTCCTGAGGCCAGCGTCATTCGACAAGTTTGTCTTCAAGAAAATAGGCCCTGAGATGAAAGAAGAGCTATCAGCGTTGTCTCAAAAAACTTCCAAGCCACAGACTCTGCTTAACCTAGAGTGGCTAGGCCCCAACGAAGAACCAAGAGGAGATGCTGTCATTTTGATTAAGAACAGCTCTGGAGAGCCTTCCTGGCAAGCCACAGAGATAAAACTTGCACCAACTACCCCTACTGTTCATGAGTAACAAAGCTCTCACAGAGAGATAAAACTTGCACCAACTACCCCTACTGTTCATGAGTAACAAAGCTCTCACAGAGAACTTTGGGCGTGAGTGACTCTAGATTGAAGTTATCCTGTCTAACGTGACTAAATCGATCTAAGTTGTGCTGGGCACAGAGAGTGTCGTTGTAGATCCTAAAGATAGCTCCTGAGTCAAGTAGTGAGGGTATTGCTCTTGTGACTAGACTCTTCTTGTCGTAATCGAGAGGAGTGCTCTCACACCAGCCTATATTGGCGTCAGCAATAACGGTTGTCTGACCATCAAACATTTCTGGCTTCAGACAAGCTGTGTCCACTCTGAGATTGTTAAGCAGGTACTTTTCTGATTTAACTGCCTGTTGAATTTGAGACATATTCTCACTGTTAATTGATTGAGAAAAGTAGAGGATTTCCTCAAACACAAATCTGCTTTCATCGGCTAGAACAATTAGTTTTTGTGTTCTTGGAAGGCGCAGATAGTAGTTGGCTACCACTCTCTCAGCAAAGTAAGTTCCTCTAGTACCAATGATAGGTAGTCGAAAAAAGTACTCAAAGGAAAAACGACTCACGAAAATGAAGTAAACGATGATGATTGACGATCTCAACCACCACTTCGAGCTCGACCATACTGTACCCAGCCCAACTCCTGCCAACAAAACATAGGTAGGAATGAGAAGGCTAGCTCGAAATGCAATCCAAGTATCACGCCTACTCAAGGCCACTGGCAAAGGAGCTGTCAACAACAAGCCTGTAATCAAAATAGCAGCCAGACGATACTCCTTCTTTTTCCACAACACTCCAAAACCTATCACTATAAAAACTAAATCTACTGTGTGAAAAAATCCCAATGACCAGACTGAAAATGGATTGCGCACTGGCTCGCCAGACACAAAAAAGAGCCTTAGGTCAAAGCTTTCTACATACTTAGCTATAAACTCTTTAGTAAGATAGGTGTACTTATTGGAAACGGTACTTAACCAAGGAACGTCAAGAGTTAGCTGGCGATCTTCATTGACTAAGGCTTGGACTCGACTCATGTCAGAAAATATAAAGTCTCCTAGACGACTGCTAGCTTTCTGATTTTTTAAGTTTAGTAAGAAAAAAGCTACCATCACGAAGCCGCTGCAGAAGAACACTACCCAAGTAAAGACACTGTGCCAAGATATTTTCTTTGAGAGCTGTCTAGACTCAAGATAATCGTAAGTAATGAGCAAGATAATTATCGGCAAGAAAACTACTTTGTGTCCTTGATACTGATAGAAACCCAAACTAAGCGGCAAGAGTGTCAAAAGCTTCCACCAACCCTTTGTTCTCAAGAATATCCAGATGCCTGAGAAGTAACACAACAAGCTTAAAAGAGGATCAAAACCACTTCTAGAAAACTGGAACAGCCAGGGATTAAAAGTAGCTGCTAGAGCTACACTGATAGCAATGACCCGATTGGAAAACAGCTTTAAAGCCACTGCCGACAAAACCACTATCATCAATACCCCTGCCATGATGGACACAAGCTTGGCAGATAGCGGCCAGACCGCTGTCACTAAAAAACCCAGAGACATTAAAACGCCTGGTAGTTCAGCAAAAAGAGGATGGGCAACTGTCAAGCTCCAGGGTCTCCACTCACCTGATTGATCGGAGCCTGTCAAACTCACACTGCGAGCTTGATTGAGGTAAAAAACCTCGTCATGGCTAACCACGGGTGGAAGGCTTTCAATTTTGTAGACACGCCCCAAAATAGCGAACAGTACTAGAAGGCACCAAAAAAGTGTCCATCTGTTTTTTAAAGAGAGTAGTTTTTTAACAAGCATTTTTTTGTTTAACATAGGCTGTGGCATCGTAAAAATAAACGTAACGTAGTGAACCATTGGCTGAGCGAATTACCTTGAGTGGCTCAACAAAATCAAGTTCTTCGTTGGTCATGAAGACAGCTCTTTGACCCAGTTTTTCAGCCTCACAACCTACAGAATCAAGTGAAACATCTTTGACAAAAATATTATTATAGTTGACCGTGTGCTGAAAGCCTGAAGCTTCTTTTTCTCCAAGGACCGCCGATGATTGATACTTCTGGGGATCAAGGTGGTTGTAAAAAGCATAAAACATAATTGGATCTGAGAAAAATGGCCTAATGACGACTCTCGTCTCAGGGCTAAAAGTACTCAGATACTCATACGACTCAGGTAAGTAAGATTGATACAGAGCATCATTTTTGAGGCTATGGATAAAAATAAAGTCAGAAACAAACCGTAAACCTGAAAAACTATAAATGACTCCCCAGGCTAACCAAAAGCAACTTAAGGCAAGGCGGCCATGTTTATGGCGAGAGTTAAGGATCATAGATGTCAAGCTAAGAGCGCCAGCAACTATCAAAATTAAAATAAAAGGAAAAAGCGCAGACATTCGCACTTTTTGGGCTTCGCCAGCGAGTATGGTAGGAATAGGCGTAACGATCAAACCAAGCAGCACCAGCCATTTTGCTAAAGGATCTAGTCCTAGAGTTTTGGGAAAACAAATAAAAGCTACCAAGCCAATAATCAGCAGTGGATAAACAAGCGGGAAAAACTGGCCAGTTTGATCAACAGTCAAAAAAGGTGTGTCTTTTTCCCCTTGGGTGACAAGATATTGAGGTGAAAAAACATGAAGATAGCGCGATGCAAGAGTGCTGATAACTTCGAGTGGCTTGTTCCAGAGCAAGCTACAGACTGATAGTGGTAACTGCATGTTACAGAAAGTGCGCTGCTCATTGATTTTTTGGGCTAGGCCAGTATCTGAGGTAATACCCACTTGTTTGTAGCGGCTGGTAAAAGAGCTAATAGCTGCCGGTTGAAAGAGAGGCAGAACGGTCAGAACAAAAGCCAGAATCCAGATAAAAATAGATTTTCGCGGAAGGTTAGTTTTTTTATCTGAGTAAAACAGCCAAGTTGAGCAGAAAATTAAAATCAGAGCGGTGATAGGTCGATATGAGATGTAAGCATACCAAGTCAGAGCCAGTGAGATACCAGAGCTTACTAAGAAGATCTTGTGGTACTTCGGAGACTGTAGGGCTGCTCCCAAAAGTGACAAGCCCAGGGTAAAGAGGAACAGAGCCAAGTTAGACTCCAATCCAAAGCGACTCAAGAAAATACTCCAAGGACTGAAAGCGGTCACAACTGCTGCCAGAGAGAAAGCCCACCATCTCTTGTCATTTTTCCAAAAGATTGCCAACATCAAAAAACCAGAAACAAGTGGCAGGACACTCCCTGCCAAAGCAGAGGGAACTCTGATGCTCAGGGTACTAAGACCCATGCTAGCCACAACTGGCATCAGACTGTAAGCATAGGCAGGCAGTTTATCGTCACCAAACCCTTTAAATATAACCGGCCACGAGCTGGAGTGTTCATCTCTGCCAGTAGCAAGAAGAGAGTAGGCGATGTATCCAAAGTGAGCCTCATCTACTAAGGCACCTTTGGGTGCAGAACCTAGCTGCCAAAAACGCATGAGAGCACCTGAAATCAGAGCCAAAACAAGCAAAATAACTGGGAGTAGATAAGACTTTTTCATGTGCTAATTTGCTATATCCAGAGTATACTCCTATAGGTCTGACACTTCACTAAGCTTTTTAGTTGCCGGACTCAACTTCATGTCAGATATCTCTCTCTCCTCCAAAAACTACAACTTTGCCTTCGATGTAGTTCGTTGTCTAGCTATCATAGGCATCATTGCCATTCATGTCCTCTATCCCATTTATGCTCGCACGGACTTCATGGGCGGAATCTCCTGGTGGATAGCTACTGTTATCAACACCTTTTCTCGTCCAAGTGTGCCACTGTTTGTGATTCTAAGTGGAGCACTGCTGATGTCAAGTCCTCAAGTTTCAAGCTGGAGGTTCATTGTCTCCAAAACATTTTTTCGGGTTGTGGTTCCGCTCGTGGTCTGGAGTAGTATTTACCTCTGGTGGGAAACAAGTAAGGGAAGCAAAATGGACTGGGGTATTTTTCTAGACATGCTTGCTTCTGGTAACCTCTATCACCTCTATTTTTTGGTTATTCTTGTGCCACTCTATCTACATGCACCAGGTCTTGCTCTTGTGTTCCAGCAAAAGTCTAAGACTCTGCCTCTCTATTTTATGTCACTTGGAGTCGTTCTTGGCTTATGTCTTGGTTTTGTAGCCTACTTCATCTACAAGAATAGCAATGTTCTCAACGCCTTCACACTCTGGCTACCTTACGCAGGGTACTTCTTTTTTGGTAAGTGGGCTGTTGATCAGAACTTTACAAAACGTCAGCTACAGCTCTGGTTGCTAACTTACGTAGTAAGCACTCTCGCTACTTTATTTCTTGGCATCAACAGTCTCAGGCAGCTATCTGAGGGTAACCTACTTTTTTGGAAAGTGGGAGGTCTAGAGTACTTCACTGATTACCACTCCCCCACTGTCACTGCCAATGCCTTAAGTCTCTTCGTTTTACTGATCTCATATCTGAAGCTGCAGAAAAAGACTTCTCAGTTAGTGATGGCCATCAAGCTGTCTGCTTTTCACTTGGCACGTGCTAGCTTTGGCATGTACTTGATTCACTCTATCGTCATTAATGTTTATGATCAATTAGGATACTTTACCTATCTGCCGCAGTACGGTCCGATCTGGGTCTCAGGACTTTCTAAGCTCATGACTGTAGTTGTCACTAGCTTTGTAGTCGTGAGTATTATTAAACGGGTACCTTTTCTAAAAGTAGTGATTGGGGAAAAAACTTAACTCAAGGTTTTTTGAGAGTATAAACTTCAAAACTTCGACCTTCTTGTGAGAACTCAAGCTTGGACATCTGTCTGAACCCTAGCTTCTCTTCTAGGTCGATAATCTTATGATCTTCTAGACAGTTGTCACCTTGTTTGCAGATGTAGATGCGCCTGACAGGAGCTATGGAGCTCGAAGAGATGTCTAGGTTGGGATCTTGTGAAGTGGAAAACTGATCGAAGGGATTTTTGTTCACTTCTCTAGGCCAGATATACTTGAGGCTATCTCTATAGAATTTGTAAGGCACGTCAACTACTGTGTAACTCTCGCCTCCAGCCTCAGACTCAATTTTATGGATTAAAGTTGAAAGAATTTGGTAGTCATGCTGGGGAGATGCAGTAAAAAGAGGCTGATGCGAAGTAGCAAGAACAGAGACTAGAGTAATCGTGACAACCTGAGCTACTGTCGCTTTCCAGTTGGTCCCAAGTCGATTCAGTAGAGATGAAAGCAAACAAACTGGTAAGTAAACACAAAATAATAAATAGAACTCATGCTTATCCCCTCTGTAGATTCTCATACCAACCAAACTGCTTAAGAAAAAACCTAGAAGAATTAAATCGCTTGTATATCTAGTAAATCCAGACTTAGCAGCTTCCAAAACCCTCAGAGTCAAATGTAGTAAGCTAAAGCCTAAGAGTAACCTGCCAAGTGCGATGGATGGAGAGCTGACACCTATAAAAGTTTCGAAGAGGGAAGGTAGAGAGGTAGTAAAAAACGGCAACAACCTAGTCCTTTGATAAAATTGAGAGTGATCTTCTCTAAAAAAGTGCCAGATGTTTGTAAAATTATTTAGGGTTACGGTAAGGTCGAAGAGAAGTGGCAACAAGGTGCTTGCGCCAGCAAGAATAGCTACCAACCACCACTTTCTTGAAGTTGGCTGTCGTACAAAGCTCCAGATAACCACTGGGCCCAAGAAAAAAAACAGAATAAATGCTTGATAATGGAGCTGAAATGCCAGCATAGCGGCAACTATAGCTACCGTTGGCCAAACTTTACTTTTTGTCTTGATAAGCTCACAAACAGCCAAAAACATTAAACTCGAAAAGAAAGGAATCATGTTGGGATTCCAGGCAAAAACACTAAAAGTGATCGCAAATGGTGAGACTGCATAGAGAATACCCATCGCTATCCCAGAGCGGATTGACCAGTGACGAAACCCAATTAAAAAAAGAATTACTGGTGTAAAAGACTCAACTAAAACGATCATAAGTGAGGCGGAAGTAGGCCAGCCATTACTCAACCAAAATGGAATAGCCATCAGATAGTAGTAAAACGGCATGACATAAAAGTCGCCTACGCTAGCTTTAGGACCTAAGACAAAAGGCGTTCCTGTCTGGATATGGTCCCAAACATAGAGAGCATCACGACCGTGATCGTCCCCGAACTGGTTGATGTGGTTCAACTGAAGTAACCGCAGACCCAGACTAAGAAGAAAAAGCAGTGTAATTAAAACTGGAACTTTATATTTGCGAAAAAACATAACTAGATTTACTTAACAAGAAGTATTTTCCAAATTTCTTCATTTTGTGGACCTTTCACACTCTCCAAAACTCTAACAGATTCAAACTTATTACTTACTTTTTCAAACATGGCTGGTGAAACAGCTACTACACCTTTGGTAATCTCATCAATTGAGTTAAAAAAGACCATCCGTTTTGGAAAAGTCATACTTAGAAGCTCACCCTGATCATGATAATTTATTTTGTCATTTTTCTGCACGACTATGGGATCAATTTTACTATAAAACCAGTAGTACATAGCCGGCCTTCCCTGTGATCTAGCCACGAACTGTGTTTCGCTGGAGTAGTCTTGATCAATAGCTTCAAGTTTGGAGAAGAGCTCTTGATAACCATACTGCCACCAGGCTACTGCCGCTTGTTTGGTATAGATAGTTGTGTAGTAACTCCAGAAGAGTCCGAACTGGGTTAAAACTGAAAGTACCAGGAGGCCAATCGTCACAATCTTCATCCCGAAACTTGGCATGAGTAGTTTTTTTAAGTTAAACGTAGTAAATAAAACATTTCTTGAGACTGAAGCCTGCAGTTGCGATGCGCTTTTGAGTACTACATTAACTAGACTACTTGCCCCTACTGTCGACACCACCAACCAGACTGGTAAAGTAATCAGAATTCTCAAAGCATGGGGGGAGCCAAAAGAGATAGCAGAAGGCAAGATGCCTATAAATAGCCAGAAGGACAGTAGTAAGTACTTCCTAGAAAAGTTTTTGATCACTACTACCAAGCCAAAAAAAAGAAAAACTAAGTCTAGAGGATAGAACAAGCCGAAGTAGCCAGTAGAGTGTCGCAAGTTACTATCTCCACTCAAAAACAAAAAATCCAGTCTAAAGTGGGAGAAAAAATTGGCAGTAATCTCTTTAGCAAACAAGACGTAGCGATGAAAGATAAGTCTTGAAACTAAAGTATGACCACTCTGCTCAATAAGTCGATTGCTTTTTTCAATGATGGAAATGTCAGTAAAGATACTCGTTTGGGCAAACCGCTGTTGCAGGACAGGACTTCTTGAGGCCAACAAGATTGGCGTCACAAGAGATAAAAAGAGAGCAGTTAGTCCTACAAATAAGTAGCGTTTTTGCTGAAGATTCTGTATCAAGCTTTTTTTTAAGCTAAAGCTAGGAGAAAGTTTAAGAGAAAAAAGGTACTCAAGCATGAGATAAACCCAAAGTATTGGCGCCACAACTCTGGCTGCGTGATAGGCATACATGGACAGTCCAAATAAAACTGTACCTGCCGCCAACTGAACATAAGAGGAAAAAGCAAAACTTTCATTCTTGCTAAGAGCAAGAGTTTTTTTGCTAGACTTAATCTCAGTTGCTGATGATCTATTTGAGTTAACAACCACAACTGTTTCTTGGCCAAACTCAACTGCAGCTCTCATCAAAATTACGGCCCAAAGAATGAGACAACTACTCAAGTTTACCTCCCATCCACCTCGAGAAAACATCACTGCCCAAGGATTGAGTGATGCAAGGAACATACCTAGCAACTGAAGCCTGTTACTCTTGGTGAGCTGTTTGATCAAAACGCCTACTCCAATCACTATCATTACCCCAGCAACTACGCTCGGGAGTCTGACTGCTTCCACAGTTAAGCCAAAGAGAGCTATAAAAGGAACTACAGCATAAAAATAAAGGCTAGGTTTCCAGTCACCAAAAGACTCAAAAGCAACTACTGGAAAAAAATTACCATGATGATCTTTGCCAGTTTTTAAAATGGAGTAGGCATCATAACCCAGTGCTACTTCTTCCCAATATGGGGAAGGAGGCGTGCTTGTAAGGAGTGTTAGCCGTACTCCTAAAGCAAGAAAAACTAGCAAGCTAAACAAAAGTCCGAACCAATGTGCTGAGAGAAATCGTCTAGTGTTTTCAATCATATTTTTCATGGTGTTTTAACAATTACAAATCTGATTTTACCGTCGCTGCCATAGATCAACTTGTCTGCTAGTTTTGGCTCAATTTCATCTGGAGTAGCCAATATCAAAGTTTTTTTTGAGGATAAATCACCTATGTTGATGTGGTCTGGAAATTGATACTTTATCAAAGCTCCACCGCGGTACCAAATAGGGTCTGTGTGTCTCACAAATAGGGTGTAGATGTATGGCTGGCCATACACTGAAGTAATCAGTACTTTGTCTACTTCTTCTTCATGAGCCACTGCATACTCCATGGCTTCTAGATATCCATCCTGATAATCAGCCGCACTCGCAGTAGCAAAGGCTGTAAAGTAGTGATGGGAGTAGCTCAAAACAAAAAAGGAGTGCAGCAGCACTCCAGTTCCGACCAGGACTCTAGCTATAAGGATTGAGTCAACCTTATTTTTACTAGAAAAGAAAACTCGCCCAGAGCTCACTAGCTTACTCATACAAATGTAAAAACCTAGGACACTCAAGCCTATCCAACCTGGAAGAGCTAGAAGAGCTCGATTGCTGTGAGGTACATCTCTACCTATAATGGCAGGTAGAAAACCTATCACCACCCAAGCAAGAAAGAAGATTAAAAGCTTCATGTACGGCTCTTTTCTTACTCTTGAACTAAAGGCGGCTCGCAAGATTGTGACTAAACTAGCTACTCCCAAGACAAACTCTGTAGGGAATAACACTCCCCACATGCCATCTCCATGTCTTAGATTAGTTGTAACTCCTCCCACCAAGAAATCAGGATTCAAATGAGCTACTGTTCGCTCCAGGAGCATGATTGAAGTAGTCACTGGATCGAGGTTAAGTCCGAAAACACTGCTCTGTAAAAATCTCTCCGAGCCGCTCCCAAAAAATGAGTCTTTGATCATTGGTAGTAGCAGTATGGTAGATATCACCAAAACTTGAAAAAGTATTATCTTGCGACTTTTCCAAAGCGGCCAAAAGCAAAGCACGAAACTAGTCATAACCAGGGGGACAACAATTTTGGCTGAGTGGTAGCTGTACATCGAGCACACAAGTAGAACAGCTGCGCCAGCTACTTGAAGTAGCTGGTACTTAATTCCTAAGGCCTTAAAGAAAGTTCTCTGCAAGAGTAAGTCAGACATCAGCCAAGTTCCTAAAATAAGCAGTGTTAAGCTCAGTCCGCTCTCAAATGCAGTTCGTGAAAAATGAACATGCCAAGGTGAAAAAGAGATCATGGCCAAGCCTAAAGTAGATAACCAGGTCACATATTTTGGCTCTAGTTTCAGATAAGGCTCAGAAAGCAAAGATTTTAAAACTGCGCCTATAGCTACTACAGCAGCTACTCCACTTAGAGCAAAAGGTAGTCTGACTGCAAAAGAGTTGAGACCAAACAAAAAAGTAAAGAAGCTATTAAGGTAAATAGCAAATGGAGCTTTGAAGTCTCCAAATGAGCGGAAAGAAAAAGGAAGTCTAGCTAACCACTCATCTCTGCGTGTCTGCCAAATTCCATAGCCATTGTATCCAATCGCCACCTCATCCCATGCCATGCCGTGAGGAACTTCTCCCAACTTAAAAAATCTAAAAATTGTGGCAGCTAGTAGCAACAAAGTAAGAAGTAATACTACCGGCTTTGAAAACCAGAACTGAATTTTTTTGATGATTTGGGCTGTATTACCTGACATAGTCTCTCCAAAAATACGCGATTATTCTAAGTTGTAGAGCCTCTAGAGCTCCTGAGTCTTTTCCAACACCAGTATGGTGTCCAAAAAATAAATGCTAGTTTCTGCCATGCGTCAGCGTTCTTCCAAGAAAAGTAGCGACTGTTACGCCAGCTAACTTGCTCCATATTTTGTTTACCTAATATAGTCTTGTTAGTGCTCTCATGCTGATGAACTACTGTAGCTTTTTCATCAAACTGTACTTTCCAACCCCTAGCTCGAGCTCTAAATGAAAGATCAACATCTTCCCAGTAGGCAGGCGAAAAGGCTTCATCAAAACCACCTAACTCTAAAAATTTGTCACGATCAAAAAGGCCACTCCCACCACTTACCCAGGCAGTCAAACCAGACTTATAACTCTCTGCACGTGAGTGGTGAAACATGCCTCTCTCAAACCAGAGTCTGTTGCGTCCACCCAACTTTCCTTCATCCTCAAGCTCCAGACAGCCAACACCAAATACTTTGGAGTCGTCAAAGTGTTTACTCAATACATCCAAAACATCTGACTCTGGAGAAACGTCGTTGTTGATCAAAAAGACTAATGGATTTTTGGCCAGTCTGACTCCACGATTGCAGCTCACCGCAAAACGCAAATTTTTGTCATTGATCACTAGGGTCAGCTTCACATTCTTGGCCGCCATAAGTGTGGGAGAAATGGAGCTGCTACTCCAGCTCCCAAGTGTATCTTTGGAGAGTGAAAAAGTATCGACTAGCCAGGTCACAGAATCATCATTGCTACAGTCATCAAGTATCAAAATCTCATCACCGCTGCGTAAACAAGCTAGCAAAGATGTTAAATTTTTCTTGAGAAGGTCAAGTCCATTGTAGGTGGGAACGATAACTGAAACGTGAAGCATATTTAGTTTTTTACTTGGATTTGTAGTGGCATCACTAGTAATTTTATATCAAGAACATTGTTTCTTTACGGGCGGAAACTTGCCCAAACATCAACCATCTATCATTTTTTTCAAAGTGGATCTAAATCTAGCTGGACTGTAAGACTGCGAACAGGATATCAATGATTGGCGCAGCTGGCTCACCTCTTTGATTACTTCACTATCCACTGAACTCAATTTACTCATCCACTCCAGAGTTTTTTCTCGGCACTGCGAGCTGGTTTGCCAGGTTAGACTCTCAAAATTGCTTAGGATTTCTTTCTGGCCACCTTTACCTACGACGATAGGAACACAGCCATGAGCCATAGCCTCAACTGTACTAATCCCAAAGTGCTCAATCTTTTCTGGGTGAGCTGCTTCGTCCTCACCATACCCCGCAGCATGCCAATAGATACTAGCCTCATCATATAGCTTAGTCAGAGCTTGTTTATCTGCTTGGTGAACAAACTCTATCGGATATCCAGCTGCAGCCTCGTGCAAGGCCTTAACGTACTCATAGTCCTCCACACCCCCCACCAGAATTAGTTTCCAGCCAGTAACTGTACTGCTACCACGGTTAATCATGTCTCTAAAAATATTGATCAAAATATCCTGCTTCTTAGCATGTAGTTGGCGAAAGAAGCGGCCTACTGTAAGAATTGATTTCTTTTTCTTAAGTAGTATTTCCTTATCTGCATTTTTTTCATTAATCATCGGGTAGTGGACAAAACCAATTGAAGTTTTCCAGCTCTTTTCTACAATTTTTTGAGTAAAAATGGAGTTGGCATTTTTGCAGCACCAGTTGAGAAGTTTTAATCTATTAAGTAAGCCTTGTTGGGGTGATGTAAAAGGTACTTGAATATGAAGAATATTTTTTTTAGCTAGACTTAAAAAAAGACTCCCGTCGGTAACTGCATACATCAAGTCAAACTGCTTTGTCCACCAGAGTTTTTTCCACTTATCCTCTGATCCAATCGGTGTTTTAATAAAAACAATGTCCTTCAACGAAATTTCAAAAAACTTCTCGTAGTTGCTGGCAATCTGGGCGTAGATCGCCTCATCACTCTGCAACTCTTTATGCTCTAGGCGATAGAGAGAAAGCGTTCTGTTGCTTATGGCTACGTTGACAGAGTGACCAAGCTCTCTCAAGCTTACTGCCACATCAAAAAAATACTTTTCTCCACCACCAAAGTGTTTTGGAACATAGGGTGAGTAAAGGCAGATTTTCATAATTTGTTAGCTATTTTTTCACTACTTTAAAATTACCAAGTAAAATCTATTCGTGCTTGAGCTCCACTTCTTGTGACCTACCAGAAACGGATAAACTACTAAATTACAAGCTAAATAAAGGCTAATTTTGATGAAAAACCAGATGTGATTGAGAAGTGAGTTTGAGAACTGAGATATCTGCAGCTTCATGAAAAAGGCTGATAGCCTGTGGTCTCCAGCGTACCAGAGCTGACCTTGGAACTGCTTGCGCCACTTTTCAATCTCTCCTGTAGTAGGCAAGCCATTTTTAATGTGCTCATTCAAGAACTCAACATCTACTCCTCGTTTTAGAAGCTCTTGTTTCAAGCTATGCTCGCCTCTAACATGCTCGCTTGTACCAAGCGGGGCAGAGCAGATTAGTCTTTTTTTGGAGACTCTAAGCATTTCTGTGACCAAAGCCAGCCTTTCGTCAACTCTCACATGCTCTAGAACATCGATGCAAAGAACTGTGTCAAATGATTGATCGGAGAAAGGTATATTTTTGCCGTCGTAAACTAAGTCCTTTTGACTTGGCTGGTGATGGTTGAAAATTTTAGAAGAGGCGCTGTCTACATTGATCGTGAAGTACTCACTTGACTCAATCACAGACTCCAAAACTCTCTGCTCTCCACCCACATCTAGAACTTTGCCCTTGTCAGGAATCAATTTGCTAATAAATCTTTGGCGCTCATGAATGTCGGGAGGAAGACACCAAAATGCCTTAACCAGATAATGCTCAAAAGTACTCAAAGCCTTGATCATATTTTGGCATCTTTCCAGTCTTGGGCAACCTCTTTTTCTTTAGCTGAGTAGAGCTCCTCGAGGGTAGGTTTTTTCTGCAGCTCCCAGAGATTGATGTAGAGAAGTGTTTTATTTATGGCCTGAACGACTGACTCTACAAATCCTTCTTGACCATCTTTATAGCCTTTCCAAAAAATATAGCGCCTTAAAAACTCCATCATGCCTTTGCGGATGATGTCAAACAAGCTCACTTTTGCAGCAGAGTCCTCGTTCAAAAGTCGAGCTTCTATGGCTGTCCAGTCGATGGTTTTCCTCAAACCATCCATAGTGTTACGATGTGTCAGATGTAGTAAAGGAGTATGGAGAGTGACGGTTGCACCCACATCGACAGGACTCTCATGTATCTCTCCATGCCAACCTTTAAAAAATGATTTTCTAAAGATACGCGTAACTGACTCATCTTGCCACCCACCATACTTGAAAAACTTACCATACATCATGTTCTGCCTTATCATTGTCAAAGCATTGTGAGGTGTTGTCTCGACATGAACCATGATCTCGCGAGCCAATGGTGGCAAAATACGCTCATCTGCGTCCACATAGAGAAGCCAGTCACAGCTAGCTCTATCAGCACCTTCTTGCCTAACTCTGGATAATGATGACGAATTTATCGAAAAAACCTTCGCACCATGGAGCTGGGCTAACTCGACAGTACGATCTGAAGAACCAGAGTCGATCACGACTACTTCATCACACCAAGCTAGAGTAGCCAAACAGTTGGCTATCATAAGCTCTTCATTGCGAGCTATGACAATGGCTGAAATACTTGAGTTCATATTTGTTGCTTGCCCATTCTACCTAAAATAAAGTCAACTGTAGCCTGCCTCTCTATGTGTGTACCTTGAACTAAGAATCTAAGACTAAGCTTGAAGGCTGTCAATCTCACTCTATTGGTGCCAAATTTAAACGAAAAGTAAAGCCTATTTCTGGTCTGGTAGTACTGGTGAGTTCTAGAGCCAACTCCTCCTGTAGAGCCTGCATTCTTGTGCCAAATTCTAGAGAATGGATCCAACAAAACCTCGTACCCTGCTCTAGAAATTTTGAGACTAAGTGCCACATCCTCAAAGTAGAGAAAGTACTTCTCATCAAACCCACCGACTCTCTGGATGACTTTACTGGGTATAAGCATACAACAGCCAGTAGCAAAGTCGCACTCTTGAACCTCATCGAACTGCCCAGTGTCTACCTCATCCACTCCTCTGTGAAAACCAAGCAAGTTTAGCCAGTCCATACTGCCACCTGCATACCAAAGTACTTGCCCCCTACTGTCTTTGGAGTAACTTTTTTTAAAGTACTCACAGCCCTTAGCAAAGTATATCTTTGGCGAGATCACACCAGCTCTAGGGTGAGCTAGGGCACACTCCACTAGATTCTCGACGGAGCTGGGTTCAACTAGAGTATCGCTATTCAGCAGGAGTAAGTAATCTGGCTGAAAAGTGCTAAGAGCATACTTAATACCTAAGTTGTTACCTGCTGTAAAACCTAAATTTGCGTCTGAGCGAATTACTTCTGTTCTGCGAGGGGAGTTCACTCCATGACTAAAAATTTCTTTTGAGCCGTTGTCGACAACTACTACCGATAACTTGATTTTCTTTGTCTCCGCTAAGCTGAGAGAACGTAAACACTCTCTGGTTTCTTTCTCACTGTTGTAGTGGACAATAATCACAGATACTGATTGGGACATACATGGGCTATTGTAGCTTAAAAGAGCCTAAATAAGCAGCTTGCGCCTCAAGCGCCAATAAAGCTGCGTTACTCCTGAGGTACGAGCTGCGTGCCAATCTGCAATCCAGTAGTTGAGCTCCCTCTGGAAGGATCGCAAACTGCCTATCATCTGCAGCTGAGATGAACTATGACTTCCTGAAAAATCTGCTTTTTCCCATCGTTTGAGCAGGCTCACAGACTGATACATGCTCTGCAGTAGAGACAGTCCTGCTCCATGCATGCCATCTTGAATTCCTGAAAGTGCAAAAAATCTTCTCAAAAAATCAGAGTAAAAGGCAGTGAGTAAATGCTCAGGCGTCAACTCTGTATCTGTTTTTTTTCTGCGCTCATCACTGTGACTTGCTTCGATCGAGGTGTAACGATTTAGTCTCTCTACAAACTGCGAAATTGTCTGATAGTTGTGATGCAGAATCGCTAAAGACTCACTCTCTGGCAGGTCAGCAACTTCACCGCTCACTTCCGGTATCGAGTGAATACTGTCTTGCCACTTGACACTGCCACGTCTAAATAAACGAAGCTGGTAGTCTGGCCACCAGCCAGTGTGTTTGAGCCACTTACCAAAAACCAGGTTACATCTTGCGACTCTGTAAGCTACGACTTCTAACTGCAAAGCACTGTCTTGTTTTACAACTTCGGCAATTTTTTGTGATAGTGCTTGAGGCAGCTCTTCGTCAGCATCCAAGACAAGTATCCACTCTCCGATAGCCTTGGAGATAGCGATGTTTCGCGCAGGCTCGACATAGTTGTAGTCCTTATCCAGAGAAAAAACTTTGCAGCCCAATCCACGTGCTATATCCAGAGTCTCATCACTGCTCATCATATCAACTACAATCACTTCATCACTTATGCTCTGAATACTCTGCACTGCTCTGGCGAGAGTGCTAGCCGCATTTTTGGTGTTGATAATGACTGAGAGTGACATATCTTTTAGATTACTTTAGTTTACTCTAGTGTTTGGCCACCTTCAAACTCGATATTTCAAACAGCAATTTTTGTTTGCCAGTAATCAAGATTGAGAGTAAGTAAGTTAGACCAGTAAAAAAGATTCCAGAGAAATACCAACTCCAGCTGAGACTCCACAACTCCAAACCCAGCACAGCCACACAGGCCATAGCCACTGCAGAAAGAAGTTGTCTCCAGACATTCTCCCAAACTTTAATAGGAACTATTTTTTTGAAACTCCAGATGGGCAGAATAGAAGTAAATGAAATAATGATAGCTGCCCAGGCTACTCCATTGAAGCCTAACCACCACATGAGAGGGATGGTCAGAACCCAAGTCAGAGCTGTCCAAAAAACCATCAACTTCAGAGTAGTGTTTATCTCTCCTATAGCATTGAGCGCATTCATGAGTGGACTGGATACTGCTCCCCAACCTATGCTGAGGGTGAATAAAACCAAGGAAAGCAAGGCTGGCTGCCACTTTAGATATCTCGGCTCAAGAATCGTGAGAGGTGCCATGAAAACAGACATCCCAACTACTATCGGAAAGATAATTAAAGTTATAAAGAACAGTGACTTTTCGACTACAGAGCCTAAAAGTTTTTTATCGTGCTGAAGTCTGGAGAAGGTTGGAAAAGTAACAGCCATCACATTTTGGACAGTAAGATTATAAGGATACATAGACCAATTTTTGGCCCAAGTAACATAACCAAACTCGCGAAGAGGCAGGTAGTACCCCAGACATAAGTAAAAAAATTGATCTTTTAGTCGTGCTAGAAGATCGTTGAGTTGAAACTTGAAGCCAAACTTCATCAAGGTGCTCAGAGATGAACGATCCCAGGCAAAGTGAGGTCTCCACCACTCAATGTAAAACATAGCCAACACGCCACTTAGGGATCTCACCAAAGTAGCCAAGACGTATGACCACACTCCCCAACCAGTTACAACCATTCCAACTAAACAGACATTGAAGCTAAGTTGCTCTATTATTTGAGGCCAAACTAGCTTTTGAAAATCAAGTCGCCTCTCTAGCTTTAGTGAAGGTACAGTCTTTAAGCTAGCCAAGGGGAAAGCAAGTGCTAGAGCTAGAGCCAACCAGGTACCCACCTCACCTGTCTTTTCAGCTATCAATCCCTCATGCCGGCTCCAGCTACAACTAGAAGGAAATAATTGAATCGCACAGCCTGCATATCTCAATAAATTGGATCCCTGACTTGAGATCAGAAAAATGGTAATGCCTACTATTAACCAGGATAAAAGCTGTTGAACAGAAAAGGCTGTTGCATAGTCAGCTTCTGTAGGCTCGTCTTTTTTCTGAATTAGAGCTGCAGCCAAACCTATGTCAGAGAAGAAAACCAGCATACCCACTATCTGGGTCACAAAACCATAAATACCAAACTCTTCGGGACTTAGATACTTGCTAAGTAGTAAGCTAGCCACCAAACCAATTATTTGCAAGAAGATAGTACGACCAAAGTACGACATCGCTCCTGAGACGGACTTCTTTTTTACGCTTTCAAAGTTCAGAGCGTCAGCTACTAGTGAGGATGATTTTGGTAGAGACATACTGTAGAGACTTTTCAAATGGTACCAGATCTCGCTTACAATTAGTTTTAAATTTAAATCAAAATTTAACAAAAAAATGATTGATACTCGAAGTCAAAGTAACTTCTAACTAATTTAAGTTGCTGTTCTTTTTTAGCAACCAACCTTGACGATAAGCTAAAATTAATCCACCAACTATGCTTAAAACAGTAGTTAGATCGCTCCACCATCTGACTGGAGTCTTGCCAAGCTGAAGCCCCACTTTCTGCATACCTGGCTGAACATCAATTTGAATCGTACCTAAATCGCTTGGTCTAGTAGCCACTTCCTGGCCATCAACATAAGCCTTCCATCCAGGAAAGAAAACTGTGTGAAAGGAGAAACTGCCAGTAGATTGGACAGATATTTCTAGCAGCTTTTCTTGTGACCTATTCACAAGGACTTTGTTTTTGGAGCTATCACAACTTGGACAAGTAATAAGTAGCTCTGCTTGGCTTAGTTCGAGGTCACTAGCTTCCATAAGGTTTTGCTTCTCACCTTTTTTAAGATCTAATGTAAGAGGGATGTAGTCAGGCAAAATACCACTCATTTTAGTCTGAATTTTGACAGGCTCTGTAAAGTACAAGGCTTCTGAGTTGTCCAAAAATGACTCTGGCTGAAAGTACTTTGCGTTGAGTAAAAAAGCACCTATTAAGACGATTGAGACAATCGGTACCATGGTTTTATTCTTTATGAATCCCAGTAACTGCCCGCAAAGAAGTGACAGGAAAACCACACCTACGCCCAAGAATCTCCATGGAAACTGAGCTGTCTGGAGAGGTTGGATGACATCCCAAATGGGCTTGGATTTTTCCAGAGAAAGAAACAGTGACCCGACCATCAAGCAAAAAATTAAGATGAACTGGGATGTAGCTAAATCTGCTAGCTTGAGCTGCTTTTTTATGAGAGAAATAAGGAACAGACCTAGTGACAGAACCACTGCTAGGAGCTGACCGTAACCCAAGAAAAAAGACATACCGTCGTCTGGTCCCCACGACGAGCCTGTAAATCCCCAGTTCGGGGTCAAAAATTGACGAATGTAGAGGAAGTGTTGAGAGTAGTGAAAGTAACCTCCCAAGATATCTTTTAAGTGGGTAAGATCTTTTTCTAGTAAAGCTGGAAAAAGATAAAAAGCTGTCAGACCCACGGCCAGTCCTGCCGATAGAAACAGAGCTTGAATCGACTTTTTCAGTGACAAACTATGCTCTTTCTTGTGTCTCTCTTGCCAAAGCATGCCTAGAGAAAATGCTGCAATAAAGGGCGCTGAGATCATGGTTGTGATGTTATGGCTTAAAAAAAGTGTGCATAAACTTAGGGTCAGAACTAGGCCACCATACTTTTCTCCTCTAACAACTTTCATAACTCCTAGAAGCACCCAAGGAAGAGACATAATGCCCCAGTTCTCAGAAACTGCTCCTCTAACATAGAAGTTGACTGCCCTGTAAGGAGCTAAACTCAAGGCAGAGGACGAGACTAAAGCTGCCCAGACGCTACCATGAAGCTTCAAAGAAAGTAGGTAACAACCCCAAAAAGTCAGAACAGCGCATAGAATATAAAGCAGTTTGATGCTCAAGATTGCATCTGGCCAGATCAAGTAGGCCATCCCACCCAAGTAGTACGGAAGTGGTGCATAGAAGATGTAGAGGGGCATGCCGTAGCCATAACCCAGATTGGCAGACCAACGCACCGGAACTTGGCCATCTGCGAGGCCTCTAGCCATCTCGACAACTCTGGCTGCATGGGTGTAGTCATGAACTCTGAAAAAAGTAGGCTCCAGCATGGGCACTAGAGTTGAAAAGATGCAGATCAGGGCTACTAAGGAAACCAGCCAAGCCTGCTTTTTCCAGATCTGAGACCACTTTAAACTGTACTTTGAACTGAAAAGTGACATGGGCTCCATTCTACCTGTGAAAGGCTGAAAAGTATCGGGCTCTGTTCTACTCCATCCTAACTTATGCCACAGTCACCTTGAAACCAGGTGTAGCTCTTTCTAGCCAACTGAGCTTTAGACCCTGATCTCTTGAGCTTAACACCTTAGCTTGAGCTTAAGGTGCCACTTCCCAGTCTTAGTTGTTCATCAATCGAGACTAATTACCAAATGACTAGTACAATGTGAGGAGTGACAGCAACCACAGCTCGGCTCCATTTACTCGCAGTCTTCAAGGCTTTTTTTTGGCTATGTTTTTTTATCCTCTGCTTAGGAGTAATTATTTTGGGAGTTCTAGGAGTTTATTTCTGGGGCAAGCTTTCCGACTTCACTACTACAGCCAAGATTACTCCTGAGGCTCTCCATGAGCTTATCAAAACTGGTGTCGCCACCAAACCAAGACAGACTCATGATAGATCACTTTTCTTAGTCTTGGGCAGTGATGAGCTAGCTGGACGACCTGGGCTTCCCACGCTAACTGACAGCATACTCTTAGTCACTGTAGACGCTCAGCATGCCAAGATTTCTACCCTTAGCATCCCTCGAGATCTCTGGAGTAGTGAGTTCAAAACTCGCTTTAACTCTCTCTACGAGTATGGCAAAAAAAAATACCCTGATGAGCCTGAGAAGTTGGTCAGAGAGGCTCTCGAAAGTACTCTTCAACTCAAGATAGACTACACTCTTGTCATCACCATCGAACAGCTTCAAGAGTTGATAGATGCTCTAGGAGGTGTGGATGTAGACGTCAAGGAATCTTTTGTCGATACTAGCTTCCCCAGAGCAGATGTCGACGTGACTGTAGAACGCAGTCCCACTAAACTCTTCGAAACCATTTCTTTCGCAAGTGGTGTCGAGCACATGAGTGGCGAGAGAGCCCTCAAGTACATGCGCAGTCGTCATGCAACTGGAACGCAAGGTAGTGATACAGCTAGAGCCGAGCGACAGCAGACTGTTTTTGCAGCCATACTTGCCCTTACAAAGCAACGCAGCTTCTTTTTTGATACTTCAAGACTAGGCGTCCTCTTTTCTTTTTACAAAAAAAACTTTGATCACTTCTTCCCCATGACTGAAGCTATCGGCTTAACTTACCAAGCCTTCCCCAAAATAATGCAACTTCAGTTTGCCTCACACGAACTAGCAGTATTTCCAGAAAATCCTGATGGCGTAATCACTCATCCTCTGCCTAATAAATATGGCGGTCAGTGGGTCTGGGAGATTAAAGATAAAACTAAACTCCAGGAGTTCGTCAAGAAAGCGCTTTTTTGATACAATGTAGCAACCTTACTACGCAAGCTCACTTTTTAGACAAGCAATCCAGTCAAGTTCTTTGGTGAAGACTATCTATCTAACATGATATTTGCAAACACTCACTACCCCAACCTCTTAAGAATCTGCCTTGTAGTGATTGTCTGCTTGGCACTTGCAGCTGGCTACTACAGCGACGCAGTTTCTCTTTCTCTCAAAAAATATCAACTTTTAGAATCAAGGTAGCTCTCGAGTACTTCAAAAAAGGATTACGATGCAAAAAACAATCATGGTCACAGGTGGAGCTGGTTTTATCGGAAGTAATTTTATCCGCCACTGGCTTAAAAATTACCCTGACAACAGGATAATCAACTTTGATGCTCTAACCTATGCCGGAAATCTATCTAGTCTCAAAGACATAGAGAGCCTACCCAACTATCGCTTTGTCAAAGGGGACATTAGAAAAGTTGAGCAAGTAGAGCCAATTGTGGCTGAGTCCGACCTGGTCGTGCACTTTGCAGCTGAGAGCCACGTAGATCGCTCGATTCTTGGACCTCAAGAGTTCATCCAAACAAATGTCGTAGGCACACAGGTTCTTTTAGACTGTGCTGTAAAAACAAAGCTAAAACACTTTCACCATGTTTCGACTGACGAAGTCTTTGGCTCGCTTGAGTTAGAAAGTTCTGAAAAATTTGACGAAAGCAGACGCTATGATCCCAGAAGTCCTTACTCTGCCAGCAAGGCGGCTTCTGATCACTTAGTGAGAGCCTATGGCGACACTTATGGTCTCAACTACACTCTGACCAACTGCTCCAACAACTATGGTGAGTACCACTTCCCAGAAAAATTTATTCCTCTGGCAATCACCCAAGTTCTGGAAGGCAAGAAAGTACCTGTCTATGGTGATGGCCTCAACGTGAGGGACTGGCTCTATGTCCAAGATCACTGCCGAGCGATTGATCTAGTAATTAACCACGGTAAGTCGCAGCAGACCTACCTTGTTGGCGGCATGAGTCATGATGTGAGCAATCTAGAGCTGATCAAGCTCACCCTCAAACTAATGGGGAAAAGCGAAGATATGATCGAGTATGTCAAAGATAGACCAGGTCATGACCGTCGTTACGCAGTCAATTGGAGTCACATCAACAGCACTCTTGGCTGGAAACCATCGGTCTCACTTGAAGAAGGTCTGACCAAAACTATAGCCTGGTACTCAAACAACGAGAGTTGGTGGAAGCCACTCAAAACTAAAGCTCAAGAATTTTTTACCCAAAACTATAAAACAATCTGAAGTAGAGACTCTACTGAGTCTAAATATTAATTTCACAAAGTAAGATTATTAACTGTACCAGATTACAAAATCAGAAATTTTATTTTTAGAAAGCTGTATGTCAAAAATTCCAGTCCTAGGCACAGGCCTGAATGGCCTAGTAGGCTCAAAACTTGCAAGCGACTTTGCTACGAGCTACGACTTTGATAATCTTGATCTATCAGATCCAAAAAGACCTGTAGACATTACAAAGTACGACGATGTAGCTCAGGTTTTTGAGAGCTCAAAGGCAGAAGTGGTCGTCCACTTTGCCGCCTTCACCGATGTCACAAAAGCATGGGCTCAGAATGGTGACAAATCTGGTTCAGCCTATAGAGTAAATGTCATTGGGACCCAAAATATAGTTCAGGCAGCTGAAGCAACTGGCAAACACTTGATTCACATCTCCACAGCCTATGTTTTTGATGGGAACAAGGATGAGCTCTATGTTGAGACAGATCTGCCAAATCCAATTGAGTGGTACGGTCAAACCAAACTTCTAGCGGAGGAGGCAGTCCTAGAGATGGGTCACAAGGCAAGTATTTTGCGTATTGATCAGCCTTTTAGATCTGACGTGCATCTGCGCAAAGATATTGTGAGACGACTACTAGAGAGCATGAGTTCCGGAAAGCTCTATCCCCAGTTCGTTGATCACAGTTTTGGGCCTACTTGGATAGATGATTTTGCCAAGGTCATAGACTGGTTTATACGGACCAAAAGTACTGGAGTTTTTCACGCAAGTAGTGGTGAGAGTTGGAGTGACTTTGAGTTCGCAGTTAAGCTCAAGAATCTCTTTTATCCAGATGTTGAGATTGTAAAAGGACACCTTGGTGAGTATCTTAAAACCCTGGGTAGGCCCTATCAAAAAAACACGGCTATGTCCAACCAAAAGCTGGTTAAGAGCTTGGATTTTAAATTGAAGAGCATTAACCAAGCTTTAGAGATGGTGATACTTGACAAAGCAATCACTTAATCGCACTTCATCTCGCCATGTTCAAAGTCAAGTTTAGAAAAAAGTATTTTAGTAGCATTTTAATCTTACTTTTTTTTTGCATAATTTTTTTCCTCTCCTGGTGGACAGATCCCACACCTCAACTTCAAGGGACACTCCTCATCTATGACAGGCACGGTAAGCTTATTTATCAACAAGCTGGAGCCGTGGTCAGACGAAAGCAAAATGTCTCTTTAGACCAAGTACCAAAGATGCTCCAGGAGGCTGTAGTTCTCACTGAGGATGAAAGATTCTGGCAACACCTTGGCTTTGATCCGCTGGCCATACTCAGAGCTAGCTACGACAACAGTGCTAGTGGTGAAGTCAGGTCAGGAGCCAGCACCATCACCCAACAACTGATCCGCATCACTGTCATCTCTCCCTACTCTCGCGCTCCCAACACTCTGACGCGTAAACTGCAAGAAGTTTTGATGGCAACAAGGTTAACCTTTGCCAAAACCAAGAATCAAGTGCTGGAAACTTACCTAAATGAAGTTCATCTTGGGCACGGTACGTATGGAGTAGAAGCTGCTTCTCGATACTACTTTGATCGAACTGTTTCTGGACTCTCGATATCTCAGTCTGCCCTGCTAGCTGGCCTTATAGCCAATCCTTCTGCCTTTGATCCTTTTGATTTTCCCAAACAAGCCACTTCACGACGCAATAAAGTTCTTCAAAAGATGCTAGATGCTGGAGCAATAGATGCAGAACAACTGAGTATTTCTCAGATAGAGCCACTACCCACAGTAGCTCATGCCCAAAACATAGTCTCTCCTCACTTTGTCCAAATGGTGATCAGCGAGCTTGAAAAACTGAAACTCTGGCCAAGTAGTGAAGGCTTAGTTGTTCAGACAACTCTCGATTCTGACTGGCAAAAAGTAGTTGAGTCGACAGCGACACTTCAGATAGAAAAAATTAAAGTCGATCATCTTGCTTCCAATGCTGGAGTGGTAGTACTTGAAAATAAATCTGGGAAGATTTTAGCTCTCTTGGGTAGTGTAGGTTTTGAGGATGTTCAGCTGCAAGGTCAAAACAACATGGTTTTGGCTCAAAGACAGCCTGGATCAGCGTTTAAACCCCTCACTTACGCAGCTGCTTTTCAAAACGGAGTCATAACCCCTGATACGCTTATTGATGATCGAGCCAAAGCTTATCTGACTAAATCAGGTGAAGGCTTTATTCCCAACAACTATGATGGTCGCTATCATGGCTTGGTAAGCGCCCGCACGGCGTTAGCATCCTCATACAACGCTCCTGCTGTGGAAGTCTTAAGCCGGGTCTCAGTCGGCAAGACTTTAGAGTTTGCCAAAAAACTTGGCATCTCCACTTTGCGCTCAGTTGACAACTACGACTTGGCTTTAACCCTAGGTGGTGGAGAGGTAAATCTGTTAGAGCTCACTAACGCTTATGCAACTTTTGCTAGACGGGGTCAAAGTAAACGGACATTTTTCATCAACTCAGTCACTAACTCTGGGGGCGCACAACTCTATAGCCACGTCGATGACGTGACTGATAGAGTCATGGATGAAAAAACAGCCGATCAAATCAATGAAATCCTCAGCGACACCACAGCTAGAATGCCAGGATTTGGACAGAGATCTCCTCTGGAAACTGCCGTTCAGGCTGCTGTCAAAACCGGCACTACTACAGACTGGCACGACAACTGGACGATAGGCTACACGCCCACCCACACAGTAGGAGTCTGGGTAGGTAACTCTGACAACTCCCCCATGCGTCGGATCACAGGTGTAACAGGAGCTGCTCCAATTTGGCATGAGATTATAGAGTTACTATCTGCAAACGCACCAAACACTAAGTTTGTGCGTCCTGGACAAGAAACAAGTTTTCAGCAAAATATCACAGTTGAAGATGATCAGGATGATAGTCTTTTACAAATTATTAGTCCTAAACACTTAAGTACTTTTGAAGTTTTGCCTTCAAGACTGGAGACACTTAGTCTTGAAGTCACTCCTTATAAACTAGTAGTTTCGGTAGATTGGTATCTGGATCATCAACTCCTTGAGCTGTCCGAGTGTCAAGTAAGCTCAAAAACCAGCTGCCAATGGAGAGCTACTAGAATCGGTGAACATACTCTCTTTGCTGTGGCACATCTAGATAACGGCTCAAAAATTAAGCTTGATGAGCTTAAGTTTTCAGTTCAGGAATACAAGAAGGAGTGGTAAAATTACCTTTGAGGTCGAGAGACTTAATAATGAAAACCAAGTCACGTCTGCCCCCACAACCACTCTGGACAAAAGCTTTTTCTATGTTGAGGAAGTTTCAGAAAAAGTTACGACTGCTTACAGCAAAAAAACTACCACAACTGTCAAAGATATTTTCCTCGAGGCTAAAACTAATAGTCTTTGACTGGAAAAGATTTTTAGCCTCAGATCGCGTGAGTCTAGTTCAAGAGCTAGCACTTAACTCATTTAGGCAGCTAAAAACTTTTGCTATTTTCCTCAAAAAATATTTTCTCACTAGAGTAAGCCAGTTTGTCACTAACTTTAGAACGGCTTCTCTAAGAACAAAAGTCCGACTCTTAATTCTACCAGTATTTTTGTGCCTCCTGGCTCTCTTTACCTGGCAGTCTAGCTCTCTTTTCACACCCCCAAAAGTTGTAGTCACATTTCCCGACAGTCAGTCTCGAGATGTTTCCGTCGCCACCAAGGTTACTATCCAGTTTGATCGACCTATGCTGAGTCAGCACTTTGGTACTCCTCTCAAGTTTGGAAAAACTACTGCATCCGAGCTAACTCCAGTGCAGTTTTCTAGTGATGAAAAACCAGATTCAGTTTCCTGGCAAGGCAGCAACACTCTGAGCTTCACTCCTGCTTCCCCGCTTGAGAGAAATACTGAGTACATCCTGAAGGTTGATCGTGGTTTGTTCTCAAGTTACTTTGTACCGCTGTGGCAGGCACAGACTGTCAAGTTTACGACAGAAGGCGATCCCAAAATTTTACTTGCCTCACCTCAAGGAGAAATTCTGGAGAAAAAACCAATCATCACGATTATGTTTGACCGCCCTATGGTCCCAGTCACTCTGGAGGGCAAAGAAGCTGATGACAGTAGTGACATGCTGAAGTCACCTCTGATCTTTATCCCCCTAGTTCCTGGCAGCGGCAGGTGGCTAGGTAGCTCTGCCTATGAGTGGACTCCAGATAAAAACCTAGCTCCAGCCACTACCTTTCAGTATGGGGTGGCCCCAGGTCTCAAAGCACAAGATGGCTCACAAATGCTCCAATCTCACAGCTTTAGTTTTGAAACAGAGAGCCCACACGTAGCTCTTCCAGTCTGTACTGGATCTCAGATGGAGTGTGAGTCATTTGAGTCCCAGAATGCAAACACTGTCACTGTACCAGCTAGTGGTGAAAAGTATGCCAATATTGCTACTCCGATAGTAGTCAACCTTAACTTGCCGGTAACTCTTGAGTCAGCGCAAAGTAGCGTAAAACTCTTTGCCGAGAGAGGAGCTACCACTCTTCGAGATGTGCCAGCCACCATTCAAGTTCATAAAAAACAGATAATCCTGACCCCAAATCAACCTCTTGAGCGAGAACTCAGCTATAGGATTCAGATTTCCCCTGGCTTAAAAACACTCGGAGGGCCAAATCAATCGAAAGATAGTTACTCCTTCTACTTCAAAACCGCTCCTCTGCCCAAAGTCCTAAGCTCAGATCCCAGTGATGGTACCAAGAACTCTGACGAAACATCTCAACTAAAAGTGAAGTTCAACGCCCCGATGAAGCAGTCAAGCTTCAATGGACGACTCCACATTGATCCACTCCCTAAGGGCGATCTTGATCTCTACTTCTCCAACTACTCCGATAACAATACTTTGAGCATCAACAGCAGCTTCGAGAGATCAACCAGCTACAAAGTCACGCTAGACCCTGAAGTTGTTGATCAGCACGGCACTCCTCTTGGTAAATCATTTCAATTTTCTTTTGAGACTGCCCCATATGATTCAACTGTAGTGATCGAGCCATCTGGCACCTACTTTGCCACTTTTAGTCAGAGTCTCGGTCCAAAATTTCTAGTCAGATCTAGGAACACCAGTTCAGTATCTGTAGATGTATTTAAGATTGATAGGTCATCATTTTTGGAGTTGTATCGAGCTAGACAGAACTATCAAGAAAGTGAAGAGTTTCGATCCTGGCAGTACTTTAGCACCCAGAAACTATCCAAACTTAATTCTTGGCAGATACCTATCGAGTCTCCGCTTAATGTCTCCAAAAAAATGGTTCTAGAACTAAAAGATGATAAGGGTCAAAAACTACCAGCTGGCATGTATCTACTGGATCTCTCAGTTCCCAAAGGCAAGCGTCGTGATCGGACAGTGGTCATCATCTCTGACTCAGCTACAACCTTCAAGATCTCACCTCAAGATATGCTCATCTGGGCAGTTAATCAGTCAAACGGTCAGCCGATATCCAAGCAAAACATAGAGATTACAGACAAAGTTGGTGAGTCACAGGGCTTAGGTCAGACCAACTCAGATGGAGTTTGGCAGCTGCACGACTCAATGCCGTACTCAAGACTACTTGAAAAAAACAAAGGCCAGCTAGTTTTGTTTGCCTTTCTCAAAGAAGGCGACAACGAAACAGTCGTTGCCTCTGACTGGTCAAGTGGCCTTGATGGCAGCGACTTTGGATTAAACAGCTCCTACTACCCCACAAAGACAAATGATAAACAAAATGAAGTTTATTTACTGATAGATCGACCGATCTATCGGCCTGGTCAAAAAGTCTACTACAAAGGCGTAGTGCGTAGGCGTCAAGACAACAACTACACCCTTCCCACCCCTAACTCGCCACTTCAACTGACTGTCCATGATAGCCAGAACAAGGAAATATACGCTACTACTGTCACGACATCTTCAGCTGGGAGTTTTGCAGGCGAGTTTAGCTTGGGACAGTCTGGTAAAGTCGGGGAGCACTCTCTAGTGGTCAAGATGGGAGAGACGCAAGCCTCTCAAGATTTCCAAGTCGAGATGTTTAGAACTCCAGAATTTGCAGTCAAAATACTTACTCCACAACAACTACTTATAGATGAGCTTATCAAGCCCACTATCTCAGCCTCTTACTACTTTGGAGCTCCTCTTCCTAGAGCAAAGGTCAGCTGGAGCCTGACAGGGCAGGATGCTCCTTACACCTGGTCAAAAGACCGCAACTTCGAGTTTGGCGACGCTGACTCTGACTGGTACACTCCATGGTGGAGTCGGGAGAACACAAGCTACTTTGGTCAAGAGCTGGGCAAAGGTAAGGGTCTAACTGATAAATCTGGTGAGCTTAAACTCTCCTTGCCTATCTTGGAAAAAAAGAAAACCAATCGCCGTCTCAGACTTGAAGCTACAGTTGAAGACATCTCTCACCAGACAAGTATTGCCAACTCTCAAGAGTTTCTAGTTTACAACTCATCTCTAGATGTTGGACTTAAGCCCCTCACGTACACTTCAATAGCTGGAGCTCCAGCCGGAGCCGAAGTTGTGACCATAAACTCTGCTACTGGAGAAGAAAAACCAGCTCTTCCCATAAACATTCAAATCCTACGCCGCAGCTGGAGCTCAATTCGTGAGAAAAATCCCAATGATGGCCAGCTCTACTGGATCAGCAAACCAATCGATAGTTTTATCGAATCTCAGCAACTGATGAGTGATCAACACGGCAGAACAAAAGTAGTGTTTACCCCTCAGGAGGCTGGAACTTACAAAGTTCAGGCTGAAGTGAAAGATGATCAAGGCAGAACTGCTGTTTCTTCTACCTTTATCTGGGTAACTGGTGACAATGGTCACTTTAACCAAGCCAATAACGATCGAGTCCCACTTATTCCGGACAAGCAAGAGTATAAAGTAGGTGAAAAAGCTAAAATAGGAGTCGCAGCCAACGTACAATCTGGTATCGGCTTAGTCACCACAGAGAGAAACGGCGTTTATTCTTACCAAGTGCTGACCAAGCCAGATCAGCTCAAGTCATTTTCTATCGATATCAATCAGGAGCTTGTACCCAACATCTTTGTCTCGGCTCTCTTTGTCCATCCCAGCACAGACTTTAGAGCTCCCCCTGACTTCAAGATGGGTATCACCGAGATTAGAGTTAGTGATCCTACCAAACATCTTAATGTAGAGTTTTTAAGTGAAAAGAAAGAGTATTTACCTGGTGAAGTCCTGAAGTCTAAAGTAAAAGTTACTGATCAGAACGGCGCACCGGTTCAAGCAGAGGTAGCCGTAGCGGTAGTGGACCAAGCAGTTTGGAGCTTAGCGAGAGTAGAGCTGCCAGATATTTTTGAGCTGTTCTACAGGCCGCAACAGTATGCTGTCAGCACAAGCCATAGCCTGACTCTCTCCATGGATAGAATCAATGCCAACACCCTAGTTGGAGCTAAGGGTGGTTCCGGTGGTGGAGGCTGTGAGGGCGGAGACTGTGGAGCGACCACAATGAGAGACAACTTTGCAGACACTGCTTACTGGAATGCAAGCCTTGTCACCAACTCTCAAGGCATAGCTGAGTTTGAAGTTAAGCTTCCTGACAACTTAACCCAGTGGCGCCTGAGTGGTGTTGCAGCTACAGACTCAACAGCTGTAGGACAAGGAAGTAGCTCAGTAGTTGTCACTAAGCCTATCTTGATCACTCCCTACCTACCCAGATTCGTAAGCCTAGGCGATGAAGCCACACTTTCTGCCAGTGTTCACAATCTGACTTCTAGTGATCAAAACTTGAGTATTACTCTAGAACTAAATGGAGGCGAAGTAGTTGGGAACTCCTCTACATCACTTTTGCTTCCTGCACATACACAGAAAAAAATCGTCTGGCCTAGTAAAATTACAACCTTACAGACAAATCTTGAAGCTAAAATCACCGCCTCCAATCAACTTCAAGTTCTGGACTCTGTAAAAGTTGTGCTGCCGATGCAGCTCAACAATCAGCTCCAGCAAACTACCACCTCAGGCACACTCTCTGGCAGGACTATCGAGCAAATTAAGCTACCTACTGGAGCAGTATCTGAGTTGAGTAAACTAAAACTAACCCTCTCAAGCTCTAGGGTTGGAGCAGCCATCTCCGGAGTTCAAAACTACATAGCTGAGTATCCTTTTTACTGTACTGAGCAAACAGTGGCGAAGCTCGTAATCATGCTGGGATTTCTGGAGTTGAACAACCAGGGTGAAACTTATCAGCAGGGAGTTAGCATCTCCAACTCTCCTCAAGCTGTCGTGACAGACGCTATCGAGAGACTGGTGGCCACTCAAAATCCAGACGGCGGCTGGGGCTGGTGGGGCAGTAGTATGAGTAGTGACCCAGTCTTAAGCAGTATGGCTACCTCTGCCCTCTGGGAAGCCAAACAGTCGAGTCAAGTAGTACCTGATGTTACTCTTGATAAAGCCGCTACTTATCTGAGTTCCCTGCTCTCCATCTACTCAATTTCTAGTGATGAACAAGCCATTGTAGTCGAGGCTTTAACTAAGCTCAAAAAAGTTGATACTGCCACACTCAATAGGATTTTTGAGCACAGGCGTGAAGTTACTTTAACAAGTAGAGCATATCTCTTACTAGCTATTCAGAGATCAAGTGGGGTCGATCAGATCGAGAAAACTCTACTTCAAGAGCTACTCTCTTTAGCTAAACTATCCAACACTTCTGTCCACTGGGAAGAGAACTCAAAGAGCTCATGGAGGCTATTTTCTAACTCAGCTGGTCTAACTGCCCTCATGATAGAGGCATCTCTAAATGAAAGTCCTGACCATCCATACATAGCAAGAGCTATTTCCTGGCTAGAAAGTGCCAAGCACGATGGCCACTGGAGCTCAACTCACGATACTAGGTTGGTAGCTCATGCAGTTAGCCGAGTCGCAAAGCTAGAAAAAGCAGGTTTTTCACAACCATCGTGGCAAGCCAAGTTTCTAAACCAGAATGAGAGCGGACAGTTCGAACACAAAGACATCTTCAAAAATATTGATCTCAACTTTTCTCTCAAAGATCTGAAAAGTGAGCAATCTCAAGAGCTATCTTTAGAAAAGAGCGGATGGTCCAATCTTTACTACAACTTAACTGCAGATTTTGTCTTCCCTTTTGCAGCTTCAAAGCCCACCTCCAATGGCTTTACCCTCATTAGAGAACTTCAAACTAAAAGCGGGAAAAAATTAAGCAACACAGTGACTACAGATGAGGAGATTTGGGTCAAGTTGACGCTTGTTTCGCCACAGGAGCGTCATCATGTAGTCATTGAGGACAAGCTACCTGCTGGCTTTGAGCCAGTCAACGAGAGCTTGGCCACTACTACTCTAGATGTATCACCACCTAAGCTAGACTCAGCCCTAGAAACGCCCGACAATCTAACTGAGCTGTTCGCAGACCATCAAGAGATGCGCAGTGACAGAACTTTACTTTTTGTTGAAAATCTCACACCGGGGGTGTACTACTTCTCCTACAGAGTTCGACCAAGTATCAAGGGCAAGTTTCAGTATCCTCCAGCCGTAGTCTCAGAGATGTACTTTCCAGATGTCAAGGCTGCATCTGATGGGGGCTGGATCGAGATAAAGTAATGTTAGAGCTTACAGTACTGTTTTTTTTCTCCACTCTGCTATCAATTTATGATTGCCTTCCAACAAAACTCTAGGAACATCTAAGTCTCGAAAAGTTTCAGGTCTAGTGTACTGTACAGAGCCCAATGCACCTGGCTGACTGTGTGACTCAGCTTGGTTACTTAGCTCATTGCCCAGAACTCCTGGAACAAGGCGTGTGACAGCGTCAAGCATAACCAGACCTGCGCTCTCTCCGCCGCTAAGAACATACTCACCTATGCATTTTTCCTCAGTAGTGAAGTGATCAGCCACGCGCTGATCTACGCCCTCGTAGTGACCGCAGATAATAACTAAGTCATTGAGCAAACTGTAACGCCATGCATCGCTCTGAGTGAAGTTACTTCCTCTAGCAGAGGTCAGGATGACCATAGGAGAGTTTAGCTGGAGAGACTCTAAAGCAAGTACAATCGGCTCTACTTTCATAACCATGCCCGGACCACCGCCAAAAGGACGATCATCCGTGACCCTTTGCTTATCAACCGCAAACTGCCTAATATCTACTACATGATACTTAACTAGGTTTTTTTCGGCTGCTCTCTTGATCATCGACGTTCCCAAAGGCGACACAAAGAACTCAGGAAAGAGCGTCAAGAGATGGATCGTCAAAGTAGGTGTCTGTGTTATACTTTTGGTCATACTCAAGATAGATATTGTACCTCTTATGCACATCTGCGTCATCGGCACTGGTTTTGTGGGCGTAGTCAGCAGTGGAGTCTACGCTTCATTGGGTCACAAAGTAATAGGACTCGACATAGATCCCCACAAGATCGACCAGCTCAAACAGGGAACTGTGCCTTTTTACGAACCTGGACTAACAGAGCTTCTGGTCAAGCAGCAAGCCACTGGAAACCTAAGCTTTACGACCAGCTACAAAGAGGCTATTTCTTCAGCTGAAGTAATCATTATTGCTGTGGGCACACCATCAGCAGCAGATGGTCAAGCTGACTTGAGGTATATTTTTGCCTCCTGCCAATCACTTGCCCCTTTCCTCCAACCAAAGGCTATCATAGCTATTAAGTCTACTGTTCCTCCAGGAACTTTAGCAAAAGTAAACAGCATCATTACTGGGTACTTTTCACAAAATCACTCTGAAAAAAAGCCTCCCCACTACTCCCTCGCCTCACTCCCAGAATTTCTTAAAGAAGGCACAGCTGTTGAAGACACAGTTCATCCAGATAGGGTGGTAATTGGTGCCAGCTCGAATGAGGTTTTTGAAGTCTTGAGCCAGCTACACCTACCACTCACTCCCAACATCGTAAAAATATCTCCAGAGTCAGCTCAGATGGCTAAGTACTCGGCGAACGCTTATCTAGCCACACGAATTACTTTTATCAATCAAATATCTGACCTGTGTCAAAAAAATGGAGCTGATGTCCAGGAAGTAATAGCTGCTATCTCTCCTGATAAAAGGATCGGTCCTCACTACTGGTACCCTGGACTTGGGTATGGTGGTTCCTGTTTTCCCAAAGATGTCAAAGAGCTAGCTGCATACTCTAGAAGTGTGGGTGAAGGTAACAATCTTTTCAACAAAATTAACGAGCTAAATGAGAACCGCATTTGGATGTTACTAGATGCCTTTGCTGATAAAATTGGCGGATGGGAAGGCAAAAATATCGCTTTACTTGGTCTATCCTTCAAACCCAACACCAACGATACGCGAGAAGCTCCTAGTACCAAAATAATTCCTTACCTCATGTCACATAGCTGTAAGATTTTGGGTTATGATCCTAAAGCTGAGATTGTTCAAGAAAGTAACTCTGATAGTTCAGGATCATTCAAGCAAGAGTCTTCGATCTTGAAGACTGTAAAAAATGCTGATGTAGTAATTGCTGTAGTTGAGTGGCCTGAGATAATTAAATGGGATTTTTCTGCAACCAAAGAAACCAAAAAACAGTGCTTTATCGATGCTCGCAATCAATTTGACCGTAGTGCCATCACAAAGCTTGGCTATCACTACCTTGGTGTAGGAACCACAAATCAGCATGACTAACAAACTACACACTGCATAACAAATCAAAATGTCTAAAAAAATACTTATCACCGGTGGAACAGGCTTTGTGGGCTCACATCTTATCGAGCTACTGTCAAAGGAAGAGCCTGGAGCAACACTCCACAGCACTACTTTTAAAGCAGTTGATAGCTATGTCTCAGCGAACTTCCCCGAAGTTACTCAACACAGTCTAAACTTAACCGACAAGCAAGCTACATTTGAGCTTATCTCTACGGTGATGCCCGACGAGCTCTACCACTTAGCCTCAATCTCAGCTGTGGGCTCTAGTTTTGAAAATGTGCGTGATATCCTGCACAACAATCTAACTCTTCACCTCAATGTCCTAGAGGCTGTCAAAGAGTGTTCTCCAGATACAAAGATGCTGAGTGTTGGCTCAGCTGAGTGCTACGGTCAATCCAATCTAAAGTTCTTGACTCCTCTAGATGAAACAGCCCTCCCTCTGCCCACCAATCCCTACTCTATTTCAAAGCTCACCCAAGAGATGCTCAGTCTTTACTATGCTCGCTCTTACAAGCTAAACATCGTCTGTGCTCGACCCTTCAATCATGTTGGTGAGCGCCAAACACCCAACTTTGCAGTCAGCGCTTTTGCCTCGCAGATAGCTGCCATTGAGCTTGGCTTGCAGTCACACCTAAGTGTAGGCAATCTAGAGACAGTTCGTGACTTTTCTGATGTTAAAGACATAGTGAGAGGCTACTCCACTCTGATGTCTGTTGGTCAAGGCTCGCAAATTTATAATCTTGGAAGTGGTAAAGGCTACCGTATTCAAGATATACTCAATAAGTTGATCAGCTTAGCCAGGGTTGAGATCAAAGTTGAGAGTGACCCAAAGCGTATGAGACCTAGTGACACCGCTTGGCTGTTAGCTGACATTGGTAAAATAAAGTCTTTGGGTTGGTCACCAAAGATTGAGATCATGAACACATTGGAGAGAACTCTGGAGTACTGGCGAGATCAGAAGTCGCTCTTGGTAGAAAAAAAATAGCTGGTGTAACTTAAAGAGTAGCTTTTTCTAGAGCTACTAGAGAGAAAAATTCTATGAAAAAAGCTTTCATATCCGGAATCACAGGACAAGATGGTTCGTACCTTGCAGAGTTGCTACTAGAAAAAGGCTACAGTGTCTACGGCTTGACTAGGCGCACTAGCACCCAGAACTTTGAGCGCATCGCTGCCGTCAGACATCATGCCAATCTAGAGCTAGTTTCAGGCGACCTACTCGATCAACATTCCTTGACCATTGCTCTTAAAGATATTCAGCCTGATGAGGTCTACAACTTGGCAGCTCAATCTTTCGTCAAAGCCAGCTGGGATCAGCCAGTCTTGACAGGAGAGTTTACGGCTCTAGGTGTGACAAGGATGCTTGAAGCTGTCAGATTTGCCTGTCCCAAAGCTAAGTTTTATCAAGCTAGCTCATCAGAAATGTTTGGCAAAGTCCAAGCTGTTCCCCAGACAGAAAGTACCCCTTTCTACCCTCGCTCTCCCTACGGTGTCGCCAAAGCCTACGGACACTGGATCACAGTTAACTATCGTGAGTCATTTGATATGTTTGCTGTCTCTGGTTTGCTGTTCAATCACGAGTCTCCTAGAAGAGGCCTTGAGTTTGTTACTCGCAAGATAGCTAACGCAGTAGCTAGAATCAAGCTAGGTAAACAAGAAAAAATTGAGCTAGGCAACCTTGGTGCCAAAAGAGACTGGGGATACGCTAAGGACTATGTCGAAGCCATGTGGCTAATGTTGCAACAAGCCAACCCTGAAGACTATGTGATTGCAACAGGTGAGACACACTCTGTAAGAGAGTTTCTAAAATCAGCTTGTGATGTGGTCGGCATCAAAGACTGGCAGAATATTTATCTTCACAATCCTAAGTACGATCGTCCAGCTGAAGTAGATCTCCTGATAGGTGATGCAAGCAAAGCTAAAAGAGAACTTGGTTGGCAGCCAACTGTTTCATTCGAAGAACTAGTTAAGATTATGGTCGAAGCAGAGTTAGAAAATGAAGGAAAAAACCCATGAAGAAGGCTATAGTCATCATTCCAACCTACAACGAAAAAGAGAACATCGGACCAACCCTCTCAGCTGTGAGCAAGGTATTTGAGCAGATAAAGTCATGGGAGATGCAGGTTTTGGTTGTAGACGACAGCTCTCCAGACGGAACCGGTCAGGTGGTAATAGATCTACAGAAACAGTACCCTTGGCTAGAGCTTCTCTCCAATCCCAAAAAATCTGGTTTAGGTGGAGCTTACCTTAAGGCCATGGAGCATGCCTTTGGCAAACTAGGAGCTGACATCGTGTTTGAGTTTGACGCTGATCTACAACATGACCCAAACAAAATTCCTGCCTTCTTGGAAAAAATTGATCAGGGAGCAGATATGGTTCTGGGCTCACGTTACATGAAGGGTGGAAGTATTCCTGCCTCTTGGGGAGTACACCGCAAATTTTTAAGTTTTTTTGGCAATCTATTGATTAGAGCTCTCTTTCTAAGCCCTCACCTCAGTGACTGGACATCTGGTTATAGAGCTATTACAAGGAAAGTTTATGATGTAGCTCATCTTGGTCTTCAGTCTGAGAGATTCACTGGCTACGCATTTCAGATCGGTTTTCTCTACAAGGCCTTCAGAGCTGGATTTAAGATTGAAATGGTGCCATACCACTTTGCTGATCGAACAGTTGGTATCTCCAAAATGAGCTCTGAGTATGCCAAGAACACCATAATTTTCATCTTTAAAATTCGTATTTTGGAGATTTTGGCTAGCAGAAAATTCAAATTTTTGGTCGTAGGGTCGATAGGAGCTGGAGTTCAGCTAAGCTTCCTGACTTTATTTAGATCACTCATGCTCTTTGAGCTAGCCTATATCTTGAGTATTGAGATGGCAGTGATCTCCAACTTCTTGCTCAGCAATACTTGGACCTTTGCAGATCGAAAGCTTCCCTTGTCAGCTTGGCCAGCCAAGTTTTTGACTTTCAATCTCTCTTCTGCCGGATCAATTATCATTCAAACGATTATCGGCATAACTGGTAAAAATACCATTGGACTGATAGCCCTTTTTACTCTGCCGATACTCAACATTTTGGTAGACACTGGGCATGTTTATGCTATCGTAGGCATCCTAGTTGGTCTGGTCTGGAACTTCTACGCTTACTCCAAGTTTGTCTGGAAAAAATCGTGATCCAATTTATCTTATTTTCTTACTACAGGCCGTTACTCTAGATTTAAGCAAAGCATGAAGTACTCTCCAAGCTTGACAATTTCCAACATCAAGAGCTTTGTCGTGAGACGTACACTCTACGACTGGTTGCTACTAGCTTGCCTCAGCCTTGCTAGTTTTTTAAGAGTTTGGAATCTACCCAACACCATCCAGTTTCTCAGTGACCAAGGGAGAGACGCCATCGTAGTCATGAGATTTATACGTTTTTTCGACCCAATGCTGATCGGTCCTGTCACTAGTAACGGCAACATGTATCTAGGTCCGGCTTACTACTACCTCATGGCTCCATTCTTGGCTCTTACTTTTCCATCTCCTATTGGTCCGGCTTACGGGGTGGCTATTTTTGGAGTCTTGACGGTCTTTTTGATTTACTATTTAGGTAGAGAAATGGTAGGTAAATCCGCAGCAGTCTTGGCTGCTTTTATGGCTAGCATTTCTGGAGTTCTAGTAGAGTATTCACGTTTTAGCTGGAATCCAAACTTGGCCCCTCTGGTCATGATGTTGTTGATTTGGTCACTCTTTCGATTTTGGACCAGAAGTAGATGGTACTTTGTCTTGAGCATACTTTGGTTCTCACTTCTCATTCAGCTCCACTACGTAACTTTACTAACTGCTCCAGTCATCGGTTTTGTTTGGCTTGCCTGTTTGATAGAACAGACTCGTTTGAAGAAAGAAAAAGTGCACAGGGCTTGGTCGACACTCAAACTATTTTTGCCTTCCACCTTGAGTGGTATTTCTGTGTTCATACTCTCACTCCTCCCACAAATTATTTTTGAGTTTCTGCATAATTTTATTAATACCTCCTCATTTTTAAGCTTCATAGGAAGAGAGGACGGATCTTTTACCAGAGTAGGAACTAGCATCAAGTTCATGAGAGTTTTGGGGGAGCTCCACGGCCGGAGTATGCAGATATTATTTGAGATGTTCATCGGCACCTCACGTCAGCTAAACACTTGGCTAGTAGTACTGGTAATTTTAGGTAGTATCTTTCTCTGGAGATCACTCAAAAATCAGAGTGACAAAAAAGCTTTTAGCATCACTGTTCTTTCTCTAGTCACTGCTGCAGTAGGTTTGGCATTTTATCGTGGTAGTGTTTTTCACCACTACGTTCTCTTTACGATTCCTGTCACTTTCTTGCTCTTTGGTCAGATAATTATCTTTTTATGGAAGAAGTTCCTTGTCAAGATACTTCTGCTTGCGTTCCTAAGTTACTTCATCCTCTGGAACATATCTACTGTCCCACTTAAGTCTCAAGGCTGGAAGTTGCGCGACATAGAGCGTGTTGCCAACAGTGTTTTAGCAAGAGTTAAACCAGGAGAAAAGTACAATATTGTCCTACTTTCTGAGATAAAAGACTTTGAAGGGACTAACTACCGCTACTTTTTAGAAGCAAGTGAAAAACCACCTGTCTCAATTGAGAAAAGAGGTGAAACTGAAACTCTCTTTATCATCAATGAGGATGGGAAACTCAAAGACACGCCCAATGACTCCCCCATCTATGAGATAGTAGTTTTCCCCAATCACAATCCAAGTGAAGTTTACAGTGACTCAGGGGGTCCAAGAATTACAGTCTTAAGAAAGTAATCTAAAGATATAGCTTTCGCAAATAGGATTGACTACATGAAGCTAGTTAAAACTCTGACACATTGCTTTGGGAGAATTTATGTTAAGTAATAAAATCTTTTTATCAGTTGTTGTCCCTTCATTTAATGAAAAGGCCAACATCGAGCGTCACTGCCTAGAGCTTGTTTCTGAGTACTTATCCAAGCAGTCGTACTCTTGGGAGGTAATCTTGAGCGACGATGGCTCAACAGACGGAACTTGGGAGGATCTGGAGAATTTTGCCAAGACTCATCCTGGATTTAGAGCTCTTGCTAACACCCACGCTGGCAAAGGACCAACTGTTCAATCTGGTATGTTGGCAGCATCTGGGGAGTGGAAGCTTTTTACAGACTTTGATCAATCTACACCACTAAGTGAGATTGAGAAGCTTTTTCCTTTTAGCGATAGGTTTGAGGTTGTAATTGGGTCACGTGAGATTGCGGGCGCGTCCCGCGCCCGCGAACCCATTCATCGCCACCTCATGGGTAGGGTCTGGAACTTGACCGTCCAGGCATTAGCTGTGCCAGGAATTCTAGACACTCAATGCGGCTTCAAGCTCTTCAAAGGAACAGTCTCAGATCAACTTTTTAAAAACTTAGTTGTCTACTCACGCTCCAACTCTACTTCCAATGCTTTCACTGGAGCCTTCGATGTAGAGCTACTTTTTTTAGCCAGAAAACTTGGTTACAAAATTAAAGAGGTTCCCATCAGCTGGAAACACTACACCACTGCTCGCGTTAGTCCCGTTCGCGACTCACTTCGAATGTTGCGTGATATTGTTCGAATTCTCTGGGCAAACTCTAGAGGACTCTATAAGATTAGCTAGAGGCTTCTGTTCATCAGAAGTTGTCATTGATTGTTTTAAGCATTCGTCAACTTTAATTAAGCACCTAACAGGTCTAGTTTATAAAATTTAACTTTTCCTGATGCTCTATGTTTAACAAATCACTCTTCTATCTTTTCGTCGGATTATACTTGGTTGCTTTTCTTTTCTATGCCCTTTTTTCCTTTTCCCTAACCGACCCAAACTTGAGCTTCACGTCTTGGTTGCCATACTGGAAGTTTCAGTGGTGGATGTGGGCCACTTTCTTTCACAACTCATATCTTCTATCTTCCAGTTATCTCAGCTTAGTTACTTTCATATTTGCTTGCTACTTAGCCATTTACTATCTACTTCTCAAATCTACAGATAATTTTGGTCTGAAAAGAATAATCATCGGAGTCACGGCTTTGATACTAGGGATGCTAGTTATTTCCAACAATGCTTTATCTCATGACATGTTCAACTATATTTTTAATGCCAAAATGGTGATGGTGTATCAGGCGAATCCTCATCTTCAAACAGCCCAAGAGTTTGCAGCTAGTGATACCTGGGTGAGGTTTATGCACAACACTCACACTCCAGCCCCATATGGTTTTGGTTGGACAGTCTGGTCATTGATTCCTTTCATACTTGGTTTACAAAAGTTCACCATTACTTGGCTACTCTTCAAACTCTGGAGTTTGTGTAGCTGGTTTTTTATGATCTGGTCAATAAATTTCTTGTCGAAAAAACTCTCAGGAAAGGAGATAAGCTTGGCATCCTGGTTTTTAATTTTTGCCAATCCTCTTATTTTGATTGAGATACTTGGAAATGGTCACAATGATCTCTGGATGATGGCTCCTGCTGTGTGGTCGCTAGGGATACTCTTAACAGCTTCTAAGAATGGAAAAGTATCACTCAAAAACATCTTTTTTTCTGGTGTCTTACTCTTTCTCTCCATAAGTACCAAGCTAGCTTCTCTAACATTACTTCCCATTTGGCTCATGGTCACTGGAGTAGTTGTAGCTCGGGTTTATTTGAGTAAAAATTCTCTTGTTCCTAAGCTCTGGATTAAGCTTCAGCCTCATGTGCCATTTTTCTGTTCACTACTTCTTTTTGGACCTCTCTTCACTGCTCAGTCTCAACAGTTTTTACCCTGGTACTTAAGCTGGGTATTAATCTGGATTCCAGTTACTTTTGGTCAAAATTGGTGGAAAAGATCATTAATTTTTCTGAGTTTTTTGAGCTTGCTACGTTACTATCCTTTCTTGGCAGTGGGTGAGTACACACCAGCTGTAATTTTGCAACAAAAAATGATCACCTGGGTGCCATTTGGAGTCTGGTTGTGCTTAGAGGGTCTTGTTCTCGCCCTAAATTTTACCAAAATCAATCTTCTACTTTCTGGTCAAATCAAAAAATTGCGATTCATTCTGCGTTTATGGCCATTTGTTTTGCTGATCTTGGTGTATCTCTTGTTACACTTTTATCGTCTAGATTTCTTTCCTGTTTTTGCTGATGAATCAATTTATATTCGCTGGGCTCAATTAATCATTGATGATCCTGGTAGGTACGCTTTTTTTGCCCTCAATGATGGCAAGACGCCACTTTTTATGTGGCTACTCGTACCCTTGCAGTTCTTATTTAGCAATCAACTGGTAGCTGGTAGAGTTTTGGCAGTTCTGGTGGGTTTACTCCAGCTGTGGGTCGTACAAGCTACGATCAAGTCTTGTGGTGGTCGTAAAAGTACTCAGCTTCTTGGCATGACTATGGTTTGCTTTTTGCCCTTTTGGTTTTTTCACCATCGTATGGCACTTATTGATGGTTTATTGACTTTATGTTTATCTGGAGCAACTTATTTTCTAGTTAGATTCCACCAGAGCGTCCAGTCTAGTCACTCTCAACATCTTAGACTTAAGCTGATAGCTTTGTCCGGAGCTTGTTTCGGTCTTGCTCTTTTAACCAAACTGCCAGCTCTTTTCTTTTCACCAGTATTTTTCTTGTCCAATTTGTTCTTTTACCCAGTTAGTTCTAGAAGTCTCAGCGTCTGGAAAAGTAATTTTTGGTACTGTTTACTTGGAGCTGGGTTGGGGCTCTTGATGTTTACCTTGCTAGCACTTCACCCTGCTTTTGGTCAGCTTTTCAGAAGAAGTGGTGACTTTACTTTTACCATCGTTGAGTCTCTCAAGGGTGGGTGGTTGCACTCCCTAACCCAGAGTAGTTATGCCCTGGCTGGTGTGATCAACTACATGAGCTTGCCCGTGGTTATTCTGTCCTTGTGGGGTGTGTTTATGGATAAAACTAGACGCTACAGCGGGTTTTTTATCCTTTGTGCTCTCTGCTACCTGCTTCCTTTCGCGCTGCTTGGCAAGATAGTCTTTATTCGTTACTTACTTCCTCTTAGTTTTTTTCTAACTGTGAGCGCGGCTCTGACTTTTCAGCGACTCTATGAGCAGTGGTTTGTAGATGTGTCTCAGCTGTCCAAAAAAGTTTTAGCTGCTATTTTTTTGACCACACTCCTCAGTGGAGCTGCTCAAACTTCTAGTAGTTTTATCATTCCTTTACTCACAAGTTATGACTCAGTGCCTTTTAGCCCTTCCGACCGAACTCAGTATCTGGAAGACTGGTCTTCAGGGCATGGTATTTTTGAAACAGTGGAGTACATACGAAAACAAGCACTTGATCACACCATTTCTATTGCCACTGAGGGCAGCTTCGGGACTCTACCAGATGGAATTCTCCTGCTTTTACATCGTAGTGATCTAAGGAACATTTCTGTCTCAGGCATAGGTCAGCCAATTGCAGGACTTTCTCCAGAGTTTCTGGCTCACTCCAAAAAATTTGATCAAACAATTCTAGTTGTTAACTCACATCGTTTACTGATGTCGTTAGGCGACAGTCCAAAAATCATAGAACAGTGTCGACCCCACAACGCTCCATGCTTCCAGGTTTTCGACATCACAAAGTTACTGCAGGAGTCACGGGTGGAGTGACCATGTAGCCGAAGCCTCTCAGGGTTTTGATGAGTGGTAGCTGGATAGTGCTTAGTAAGTAGCGAATTCGACGTATGTAGACGGCTATGGTGGTTCTACTAGGAGCCTCCTTATCTAGCCAGATGTTGTCTACAAACATTTGATGGGTCACTACATAGTTTCTGTGTTTTACTAGAAAGTTCAGGATCTCAAACTCTTTCGGCCGAAGATAGACTCTCTGCTTGCGGTGCATCACCTCACCAGTGTCAGGAAACAACATCACTTCGCCCACCTGGAGATGTGGCAAGCGGGGGTGCTTAGTCTTGGCTAAAAGGCTCTCTGCGCGCAGTAGGAACTCGTCAAATGAGAACGGGACACTCATGTACTCGTCTACACCTCGCTTGAAGCCCTGGATGCGATCCTCCACCTCACATCTCCTAGAGATCACAAGTGTAGGTGTATCGATAAGTGTCTGCTGAAGGTAGTCGACTACTTCTAGACCGTCACCATCTGGTAAAGATCGGTCTAGAACGAGTAAATCAAAGTGCTTTTTGGTGATGTACTCGAGGGCTAAAGTGACACTGTTGGCAAGCTTGGGGTGATGAGCGTGCTGTCTCAACAGGCTAGAAAATGCCTGACAGAGCTTGAGTTCGTAGTGAAGGATTAAAATCTCTGCCATATTTGTGTAGTTATTGGTATAATTTGAGCTCTACTCCCGGGTAGTGAAATGGCATCACAACAGGTTCTGACCCTGTTCTTCTAGGTTCGAATCCTAGCTCGGGATCTTTTTTTAGTTTGCACTCACCCTCAACCTACTTATTTTCCAAAGTAGCTCAGATACTTTTACATCCTTTTTTTAGTACTTCTTTTTAACACTTAAAAAAGTCTTATAAAATGTCAAATCTGTCAGGAATTTGTCAATAAAATTGACAGCTACACCTGTTTTATACCTAGCATCATGATGTAAAATGATATTAAATGAGTTATTTTGATTCAGATTTTGCCACCCAGTTTAGAGAGATTCGTCTTAAGTCAGGATTTAAATCACTTTCCCAGCTCTCCATCGCTCTCTGCGACCTCGGCATTGAGTACGAACCTAGTATTTTTTCTCATTGGCAGAGGGGCAGTCGCATCCCCTCAGATAGATTGGTAGTGTTCACTCTGATCAAGCTTTTTGTCTCACTAAAAGGCATATCTTCATTAGATGAGGCAAATAGGTTTTGTCAAAGTTCTGGTTGCGGCTGTCTAGTCCCTAGAGAAGTTGCAGAGTTGTCACTGAATGATCAAAGTGTTCCCTTTGAAGTCCCACGTAGAGTTTCTCATTTTGTAGGAAGAGCTAAAATTCTTACTGAGTCAAAGCAGAAGCTAATTGATGGCAAAACTGTTTTACTCACTGGCTGCGCAGGGATCGGTAAAACAGCTCTGGCAATAGAGCTAGCCCACCAAGTCCGAGATGAGTTTTATGATGGCGTGTTGTGGTACAGAGCTGACACCACCAAACCTATGGAGATTCTGCTTGATATAGGCGACAAGATTGGTAGTCATGTCGATCACCTTCATTCTCTTCAAGCCAGAGCTGCGCAACTACGCAATGCCTTACAAAATAAGCGGCTCCTGATCATTTTTGACAATGCAGACTCTTTTCCTATAAGCGAAATTTTGCCTAGCAGTACTCGGTCAGCTGTTTTAATCACATCTCAGTCACAGAACTATCACCTTATCTACAGCGATGTTCATTTTCACCTCGAACCACTCTCAGAAACAGAAAGTTTGAGTCTTTTTCAAAGTATCCTAGGAGATCAATCTTTGAACCCAGCCATTCTAACCAAACACGCTCAGGCACTTGGTCATTTACCTCTCGCACTTCAGCTAAGTGCCAAACAGATGACTCTAAACAGCAGTCATGTGATGGATGAAGTAGATTTATGTAACTTAGATAACCTGAATATATACTGTTATGACAACACCAACCTTCTTAATACTCTTGAGAAGAGTTACAGTAGGCTAGCAAATCATCTACAAAGTTTTTTTTCTCAACTTAGTCTATTTAGAGGAGCTGATTTTTCAATGTCTTCCATTTCCCTAGCCAATGGTATGTCTGATACTACTTCTCGCCTCTGTCTTAGTGCCTTGATTGACTGCTCATTGGTAGAACACTCTACCAATGGTAGATATAGGCTTCATCCTTATGTGAGAGAGTTTGCTGCAACAAAGATCACCTCCTCCGACCTACATAGCTTAAAACTAACAAGGGCATACACTCAACTTATAAAACGACTGAAGAGTGATCACCTAAAAAGAAAGTTCCTCAGCGACGAGTTGGAAAATATCCTAGGTCTACTAGAGCTTAGACTCTCTGAAAATGATGATAAAAGTTCCATCCAAATCTGGGAGCTAATAAACACCTACATCTGGGACACAGGTCGCTGGGACAGTATGGAACACTACTCACTTGCAGTCTACAAACTTGCCCTGAAACACCATAAAACTACTGTTGCAGCCAACTGCGCCATCAAAGAACTATGCTGGCTCTACTATTGGAGAGGAGACCTAAAGAAAGCAGAGAAATGGGTGATAAAAGGATTGGAGATTGGGAAGGAGGAGGGAGATGAGGAAA
>CAYUQY010000005.1:0-54001 GCA_964447075.1 uncultured Pseudomonadales bacterium
ATTTAGGACTATTGAAATAATTTTTGCTGTCACCACATGGAGTTTTTTGGTAGCCCCGTCAAGCCACTGCGCGACAATAGACGGGTCTATCAGAACTTTTCGATACTTGCGGACTTGTCGAGACCGTTTTGTAACGGTATCCGGTATCATCGTATCGCGGACTTGTCCGACTCTTGCGGAAGTGGTGGGATTCGAACCCACGGGGCCCTTGCGAGCTCACGCTTTCCAGGCGTGTGCAATAAACCACTATGCGACACTTCCTTAATTAACAGAGATGAAATTGTATCACCCCAATCACTTAATCTTGATCTGGATTTCTGCGGAGATCCATCGCCCTCTAGGGATGATCTTCCCTGGACTGATAGAGTGAGTGGGTCGTGCGACTTACTAGGACTGAAACTGGTAGACCATTTGATAGAAGCAGGTGATAAACACTACTCACTCAAAGAACAAGGAGATCTCAGACGGTCGTCGTAATCTATCGAGACATAACGACCTTTATAAAAACACGAACGGTGGGTGACCAGACACCGCGTGAGTCCTGAACAGAGAAGTCGGCAGTGAAGTTACCACGCTTGGGAAGGAAGTTGTAACACTTGATTGGTAGAAAGTACCCACACCACCCGAAAACTCCAACTTCTAATTAATTGTAATATTGACTGATTGAGTGACGGTGTTGCCTGATGGGTCAGATGCTGTTGCTGAGACTGAATGAGTCCCACGATTGTTAATTTTAAATCTGCAGCTATAACTTGATGTAGTATCAGTGCACTTTAGTGAGCCATCTACATAGAACTTGACAGAGCTGACAGCTATATTATCGGAAGCCGTAGCTTTAGCTGTTATTTGTGTGCGCGCGGGATAAGTTCCACCATTTACCGGGTAGGTAAGACTTAAGGTGGGCTGGGTTTGATCAACTGGACTTGGACTAGGACTCGGTGATGGTGAAGGTGAAGGACTCGGAAGTGGCGATGGACTTGGTGATGGCGATGGACTCGGTGATGGCGATGGACTCGGTGATGGCAACACAGAGGCTATCGGAGATGGACTTGGAGATGGACTTGGGGATGAGCTTGATGGAGCGACAAGACTAAGAGTAACTGCATCTACTGTCTTCAAGATGTCTGCAGGAGGCTGGCTTCTAGAACTCGTTACCTTGGAAGACTGAGAGAATGTGTAAGTCAAAGTACCAGCAGTGTGAGGGTAGAAGCGAATATTCATGAACTGGGCAGCATCTGTGGCCTGAAATCTTTCACCTGGTGCAGCAGCAGATACAATAACTTTAATCCTGACACCATGTTCCATCGGCTCGATGACTCGCGATAGAATCTTAAGCTGCGTATTATTGACATTGATAGGAGACAGCTCAATCCTTCTGTTGTCTGATGAAGCTGTGGTTTGATCAAATAATAGTGCCGGAAAATTAGCTGTGTTCACACCCAGTATTGTAAACTCAAGCTGTGCCCCATCCACGAGCACCTGGTTAGTGTCAATAGCGAGAGCTAAGTTATATGGCTGATCGAGAGCAACACTGGCACCATTCTGAGAACTAGAGATAACGACTGTCCCGCCACCTGTAGAAGCTTGGTTTCTAGGATCTAAGTTCTGACCTGGCAGACCATAGGCTACATAGAGACCACTCACGCCGACAAACAAGACTGCAGCCATGCCTAACCACTGGAGGAGACCAACCTTTTTAAACATTTGCCCGTGTCTAGTAAATTTGTCAGTAGAAACAGCCATGCTGGAAGCATTTTCGTTCAACTCTTCGCGTGGTTGTGTAGCCTCTGGTGTGTCTTGCATAGAGTTGTGTTTCAAAATGTAAATTTAGTAAAAAAAACAGCGATCAACCCTAATATGTCTGACTAAAGCAAGTACTAAGATATGAATAGTCTAAAATATCAACATAGCCATATCCACATCATTGTCCTCATCTATATCAGCCACTAAGCAAGTTGAAGGAGAAGGTAAGGCAGAGGAGTGTTTCTCTCATGTGAGGTGTTAAGAGTAGCACCTTTTTGAACAGTGATTCAAGCGGTAGTTTACATTTGCGGAAGCTGTGGGAATCGCACCCACGTACCTCTTGCGAGCTCACGCTTTCTAGGCGTGTACAGTAAACACTATGCGACACTTCCTTTATATCTGTGCCTGGAACTGCACCATTGGTTCTAGCATTAGTAAGCAGGAGCGTAACTACCCTGGGCAATCACAAATTTGCAATCTATTTTAAATAATTCTTTGTTAAGATCAGAAAATAAATGCAGTCAATCCTAGTAAATAGATCTACCCTACCAACTACACTAACTACAGCCTTGCTAAGTACACAGCTCATGCCACGAGAGGTGATCCAACATCGCGGAGTAGAGTACTTGAGCACCCAGCAGTTGCTAGTACTTATTCTTGGTTCTGGCTCAAAGAAGGCTCCTGTCAAAAAACTAGCTCAACTTGTCCATCAGAAGCTCTCCCTGCGACAGAGTCAGCTATCTCTCACAGACTTACTCACTATAAGGGGGATGGGTCTAGCCAAGTCCTGTCAGATCTTGGCGGCCTTGGAGCTGGTCGAACGGCTTCGACCTAGAGACTTGCCTTTGATCTCCAACAAAAATGAAGCTCTTGCTCAACTTGAAATGCTTAAGCACTGCCCACAAGAAAGGCTTATCTGCCTCTATCTCAACGCTCGTCATCAGCTTGTTCACCATGAAGTCGTAGCTGTGGGTAGTCTCAACCAACTAGTTCTTCAACCCTGTGACATTTTCAGACCTATCAAGTCACTACCCATTATGTATCTCATCCTCGCCCACTCTCACCCCAGTGGCGACCCATCACCTTCAAGCGATGATCTAGTCTGGACTAAGAGAGTAGTTGAGTCTTGTGCTTTATTAGGTCTTGAGCTGGTTGATCACATTGTTGTGGCCAGAGACCAACACTACTCCTTCAAAGAGCATGGTGAGATTTGAAGTAAATGCTTATCGAAGTAAGGATTTAGTCAAGGTGAGATGTAAGCTTAGTTAATATTCTAGCCTGTAAGGTCCTACTCAAATTCATGTGTTAATCTAGATGAGATGTGTCCTCAACTATCTGAGACACAAGGGTCTTGAGCACTTTCAGCTCTTCTTCCAGCTGAGATATTTTATCAACCACCAAGGCCACTTTTTCACCTGTGAATAAAGCAACGGAAACATTCAGTGTCTGTGCTAGATCTCCAAGCTGTGCTCTGCTGGGTTGTATCTTGCCTGTCTCGAAGGCAGAGATGAGCTGTGGAGAGACTCCGATCTTACTAGCCAACTCTGACTGAGTTATAGCCTGAGCTAAGCGGGTTTTTTTCAGGAGCTTATGAAGTGAAGGCATGCGCAAGGCTGATTGGTAACAAAGCTGGTATTGTAATCACAAATCTATATTACGAAGTAAGCTAGATTGCAAATCAGACATTCATTTTGCGACTGCTTTATAAAAAAGACTCGAAGTAAATTATCTAGCTCTCTGGACTTTGATGAACACTCTGACAGGAGCAGAAGTAACACCTCTAGAGTCAGTCACAGTAAAGTCAGCTGTAAAGTTACCTCTTCTATTGAATGACTTACTCAGGCTGGACTGGGTGCTCGTAACCCCATCTGAAAACTTCCAGCGGTAACTAAAGCCAGTTGTGCCTCCCTGAGCATCGCGTCCCATACCTGTAAGAGTAGCCGCTTGATTATCATTGAGTGTAATATGGGTTGTTAGAGGCGAAGTAACGATAGCTATAGGTAGATTGAGCGGTGAGGGACTTGGAGATGGTGAAGGCATAGGGGTCGGAGATGGCGAAGAGCTTGGTGAGGAGCTAGGCGAAGCGGATGGAGAGGCTGATGGTGAAGGCATAGGAGTCGGAGATGGCGATGGTGAAGAGCTTGGCGTAGGCGAAACAAGTGTTAGCTGCATCTGCCCAACTGTCTTCAAGATATCAAGAGGTTGGGGGTTGTCTAGAAATCTCTTCTGCGTGACTTTGGAAGACGTTGGATTAAAACTGAACATAAGCTTGCCAGGAGTGTGGGCTGTAAAGCGAATTTTTAAAAACTGTAAGTTGCTGTTACTGGAAAAGGCTCTCAGTGATAGATCTGGAACTATTGCAGCCCGGACATTCACGCCATTGGTGATGTTGCTTATGGCTGCAGTTTGAGCTGGAAGAATAGATAACTGTCCACCGTTAACGCTCAGAGGAATAAGAGAGACGCTGGCTTGGTCAAATAGAAGAGCTGGATTGTTGCTCGTATTCACTCCTTGAATAGTAAAATCCAACTGTACGCCATCTACTGGGATTGTGTAGGTATTGATAGCTAAAGTAAATTCATATGGCTGATTGATGGTAGTAGTAGCCAAGTGTTGAGGACTAGTGATAATTACTGTACCTGTACCACTTGAGGCTTGATTGCGACCATCTAGATTCTGAGAGGGTAAGCCATATGTAACGTACAGTGAAGAGGCACCTATTACCAAAACTAAAATGAGCATCAGCCACTGGCTAGAATTACCTGAGTTCTTTAGACCATGTTTATGAGAAGAACTCGAGCTTGACGGGGAGCAGTAAAGTGATTGATCAGCTGTGACATCAGCATCACTACTTACCTCATATGAAGAAGATGATATGTCGTCTGCTCGCTCGTCTGATAATTTATGATTAGTCATTATTTATAGTAAACAACTCTGTTCATAATGAGTACTTAAGAAAGAATAGTCAAGTATGTCTACGTATCCATCTCTCACTGCTGGAGCTAAATCTGCTCTGGGTGGGGTGGGTGTAGTAAAAAGTGTAGCAACTAATATGTTGTAATCAAGAACATCTACCACATTGTCTTGATTGATATCAGCCACTGAGCAACTAGACGGAGGGGCGGAAGGTGAGGCGCTAGGAGAAGCACTGGGACTGGCAGATGGAGAAGCTGAGGGACTAGCTGAAGGTGAAGCGCTCGGAGTAGGTGTAGGAGAACCTGCGGCAGTAATCTCGAAGCTCTCTAAAATTTTGTTGTAACCTTTGACACCATCCCAAGCAAAGTTGTCTGCACTACCACTGCTCACATTGGCCAAGCGAACAGCATACTCAGGAATATTAGCCAATGCGGATGATCGGTCTGGCAGCCATAGAAAAACTCTGTACTGACCAGGGTCCAAAGCAGGAACACTAAAACTTAAGTTAACTGCCTTATTACCATCCTCTGGAAGCCAGGTGCGAGGGTCAGCTCCAGAAGTTTCAATTGGGTCTGAGTAAACTCCTGTTAATTTATTCTGCAAAACAACCTTTACTGGACGCTGATAGTACATAGGAGCGTAGCCAGAATTCTTGATAGTTAGCGGAAGAGTAAGAGCTGAGTTGGCAGCTGCGGTGGTAGGTAGATTAGAAGTGACTAAAGAGAAGCGGTAGCCCAGCTTATTAACAAGAGTCGGCCAACATCCGCCATCCTTAAGCTTCATTATTGCCCTGGGCTGTCCAGAACTATCAAGTCCGTCAGGCCACACTCCATGCAGAGCAGTCCAGTGCATCTTGGACATCTTGTCATAGGCATTGTCACAAGTCACTTGATCTGAGTTTTGACAGAGCTCTCCAGTCATAGGCACATACTTGGTCTCATTAGCTACGTAATCTTCTGTCTGTGTGTCAGTTTTTCCAACAATGTAGTATCCCTCCCATGACCTTGTAGCCATAAGACAGTCATTGTGAAAACTAGACTTAGAAAAATGAGACCCATTGAATGCCGTAGCTTGCGTGAGTGTTTGATCAGGAAAAAATTTGTTTCTTAAGGACGGGTACCTAAGTGCTACAAAGATAGGTTGAGTTGGATCTTGAAAAACATCCTCCATATAAGTATGCACTCCAAATAAGTCTATAAGATCTTGACCAGTAAGATCATTTCCATTGTCGCCACCATCTCCATTTGGATCTAGAGTTAAAAAATTATCTGAGTGATGCCACTCTCCATGCTCACCAACATATCCAGTGTATACTTGATAAATAATATCCTGGTTATTTAATAGAATCTGTCTTAGAACATCAATATGCCTCTTAATCCTTATTGCAGATGCATCAGCGCTACTGGATCCGTACTTAACAATTACGATTGCCTTTAAGTTAGCGGCTCGAACTGCTGCCAGGTGTGTTGAAAGAGAATCAGTATATGTCGAAGTAATTGAATCAGAGCTGTTGGGAATGACAATGCCCACTCGCACCATAGTGGATGGAGTAGATGCGTGCGTCCTAACACCTGAGTAACTAGGGCTATCGTTAATTAGATTTTTGACGTGAAAAGTCCCTCTCTCAGGATTCAAGATGTTAGTAGTGAGGTCTTCCACATATGTTGTGTTTGCAGTCTGCGACCTAGCAGCTGGCGGCATGGCCAAACCAACCACAACGAATAAAGAAAGCAAGCCGAGGAGTGTTTTTTTCATGTGAGGTATTAATAGTAGCACCTTTTTTGCGCACCACACAATCGGTAGTTTACATTTGCGGAAGCGGTGGGAATCGAACCCACGTACCCCTTGCGAGGTCCAAGGTTTTCGAGACCTGGCCGATAGGCCGCTCCGGCACGCTTCCTTGTGTTTGAGAGTTAATTATCTCACCAATTATCACATTTGGCCTCTCTACATCAAATAGCCGGCTGGGTAGCCGGCTATTTTAAATTACTTTTTAAAGTAGACTAGGATTAGTAGTCTAAGGTACTACCCATATCTGGAGCAGTAGTATCGTCCTCAAAAGGAGCCTGAATACTCTGCACTCCCTTCTTAGCAGAACCAGTCTTCAGCTCATTACTGTACATAGAGGAGCTCTTCATACTCTCCATGTAGCCCCTCATGAGCTCTACTACATCCACAATGTTCTCTGTAGGCTCAACAAGTGGTGTGAACTTGCCGCGACTTTTCTCTTCGGAACTCATTTTAAAGGTCATACTCTCGAGCTTGAATTGACTCATGATCTGCTCACTAGTGGCACCACTCTTGCTAGCAGCGTAATCTATGAATTGCCTTAGGCTATCCTCAGTCACAGCCATGGTCATAGAACTACTGAGAACCGTGCCGTCTACTGGACTGACAGCTACTTTTACATCTTGCAGCTTCACGACTGCTATCAAGCGTCCAAACACCTCTTTCGTCTCAACCATTGACTCTGGGTTAGACTCTAGACTACTCATCATCTCGTTGAAGACCTCTTCAGAGTAGATGTCCTCGCACTTCACTGATGAGCTAGCGTACATACCTGTCTCATTACAGTAAGTTATGAGATCAGTACGATGATCTTTGAAAAGCTTTGGCAGTCCACCAGCGAAAGTCATCAATCTCTGGGACATCTCTTGAGTATTGATGTCCAGATCCATCATGACTGCGCTCTGGCCATTGACTGCACCACGAGTGTGATTGGTCACGGTCATGTACTCACTCATCTTGTCCAAGCCTGAAGTACCAGCCAATTTGTAGACATCGGGCTTGATGCTGTTGATGAATTTATTGAGAGCTGCTTCCATTGTCTCTAATGAAGCTACTTGAGCACCTGGCTCACCACCAGAAAGCTCGTTGATCATTTTCATGTACTCATCAAGGTTGAGCTTGAGATACTTATCTAGGTAAGCCTCTGGGTCAAAAAGACTGTCCGCTCCACTCTCTATACCTGCTTGCTTCTGTGCAGCTAAGACTGGTCTTAATGTCTCCATAACCTGAGGAGATAGTGAGATCTTGAAGTAAGCTAGCTTCTTGCTAACCTGAAGCATATCTAAGTTAAAACCATCTTTGCCTAGGTCTACCTGCATAATACCGCTCTTAAATGACCCGCCAAATGTCAGATTTTGCTTCACCTGCTCCATCTTGCCATCAACAGCGTAAGTAGAAGCAGAGTCCAAGTGGACAGTCACTGGCATCATCACTGGGCCTGACTGCCCTTCATTAGAAGCCACTTCAGCCTTAAAATCAAATGCCGCTTGTGCTGAGTACTCTCGTCCACCTATTTGTTTTACGTAGTTAAGGTCGAACTCTCTGCCCAAACCCGTAGCAAGAAGTTCCAAAGGAGTAGGAGCAAGAGAGTTGAGAACTGGTACTTGCTCGATAGGTAGCCCAGCGAAAAACTTGGAGATAGGATTACCTTGACCGATGTTTTTAGCTGCTAGAACTGTAGTGGCACCAAGGACGACTATGACACCAATTACCAAACCAAGTCCGGCAAACTTACCAGATGAACCTCTGGGAGAAGAGATTTGAGTCTGGGTGGGCATGGCGGCCATAGGGCTGGGCCTTGCGGCTCGATTGGTGGGAAGTGAGTTCATATTTCCTTCTTTAGTACTAGAATTAACTGATTGGGTGGCAGGCGTCATGGACAGATCCTTTCAAAAAACTATGTTCTTGCGCAACATTATATACTACAAAGAAATTGTGCGCCTATTTTAGAAACAATTCAATCCTCAAACTCAACTTTCTCGGCTCAACCTTCAACTCTTGATACTTATTCTCGGCTCAACCTTCAACTCTTGACACTTATTCTCGGCTCAAATCTATCTTTCATCTCAAACCTACTGTGCACCCATCAGGAATCGAACCTGAATCCAAGGTTCCGCAAACCTTTATTCTATCCGTTGAACTATGAGTGCATTTTGCGGCTAATGAGATTTTAACATGAGAAGGAGGTTATTTGTCCAAATCGATCGGTATTTTAGTCGACAACCAGCTGGCAGCTTTTTCAAAAGATGAGGCCGGCGGTCTCTCCTGAAGTAGAACTTCAGCTAGAATTAGATCTAGCTGTTCCTGTGTTTTTTCCCCAAGAAGTAGAGTCACCCTATGAGGAAATCTACCCAGCTCAAACTGGGCCACCACTGCCCCACTACGTAGCTCGTACCAATATCTGCCCAGCTCTCCCCAGAGATAGAGCTGATCATCACTTCTTATCCCATAGGACGTCAGCTGATGGTGTACAACATTGGGAGGAATGGCTGAGAACACATAAGCGACAAAACCTATCGAGATTACTACCGCTACGGACAGAAACTGCTGCAAGACAATCAAAATGAGCGAAATTAGAAAGACTATCAAAAAAACAGTAGTGTAGTACTGCCTGCCTCGACTTTTAAAAGACCTTGAGTGTGCCTCCCACTCAAGTAAGAGCTGTTCTGGTTCCGGCTTACTGAAGTTCGCAGCAAAGCCTGGATAGACGCTGGATGGCTGGGCTTGGTGGAGATTGTCAGACATGTGCAAGCTTCAGTGTACTAGGAAACTAAGAAGAAATAAACTTGCTTTAAAGGCTCTAAGGCTAGAATGGAAGAGGGGAACTAAGCAGAGACGACGTGGGTAGAAGCGTCAGTCTTGGATCTTTTCTTACGTAGTCTGCGGACTACCATGATGGATATGAGCATGATCAGGATAAAAATAACGAGATGGTACGGGAAGACTATGACATCGACAGCAGCCTGAAGAGAGTGATTCTTTTTCTCACCATAGACTAGACCAGAGCGTACCTTGTACCAACCCAGTCGAAAGTTCTGCCACTCGTAGACGACTTGACTCCAGAAGTTCTGGAGCATGTTGCCTGTCAAAACTGGGCCAGGACCTTCCTCCCAGGTGCTCTCGAATTTACGAATAGTCTTAGGAAAGACTACGAGTTTACTTGAGTTAATAGAAATAGACTTGACCGCAGTATCGAAGACAAATGGCTCGACGTATCCGACTGGAGTGCTGTGAACTGTACCTACATTTTTGACACGTGTAATGAAGTTGATCGGTAAGTAAGGATAGAACCAACCATGGTCAGCGGTGTCAAAAGACTCGATAACTAATTCTTCTACTATCTCGCCTCGCACTGTCAGTAAGATTTGGCCAACTACTCTTGGTGTTAAACCCGCCCCAGTGGTTGTAATTTGATCAACTTGTTTTTCACCAGTCACCACAATCACTGCGTAGTGACCACCTGGAGGCGCATCTATAGGAACTGAGATGTGATAGGGAATCTTGGTGATTTGAGCAGGGAGAATTTCTTGAGCAAGATCGGCGTCCAGAGTAATCCAGTGACCTAGGGTGTTTGTCCCTTCTTCAGGAAGGTAAAACTCACGATCATTCTCCTCTCCCACTTTACGGAATTCTTCTAGACTCAAAATGATTTTTTCTGATTTGCTAACTTCACCTATTATTAGAAGCTCTCCACTAATAACCTCTCCTGGAGAGGCCACGTACTCTATGGCAGGAGGAGAGAGCTGGACAGCAGAAACAAACCCTGGAAAAAAAAGAGTCACTAGGCAGAGACAGAATATTCCAAATATACCTCTGCGCATAAATATCTAGTTTGAGAACATAGTATATGTAATAATTTGAGCATAACTGGTGGCAGCGGTAGCTGTACTAATAGCTGCACTGTGTCTAACCTCAATTCTCTCACCAGTGCCAGCGGCAACTGGAGCTGTAGAGGTAGAAACTGAAGTAGCTGAGGTTGGAATAATATTAAAATTAGAATTATTGTATGGAGCAGTAGTAGTGGATGTTCCTATTTGGGTAGTTTTAAAACCATACTCTTCTGTGCCTGCATCAATTGTCTGATTATTACCTGCAATAGCATTAATTGTATCTGAGCCGTTGAGTAAATTTCCGTCACTCATAAATTTTAGAGTATACCCAGCAGCAGAGTTTGTACCAACTTTAAGATAGTAATCGCAAAATGGAGTTGTACTGGTAAGAATAACTCCAATTGCACACACATTTGTGCCTGTGGTCAAAGCTGTATCAGAAAAGATTCCAAACTCTATTACTGGATAAACTTCAGCACTAACAGAAACTTGGTTGTCAGTAATTCCGCCACCAGCTCCATCAGCATCTAAATATCCTAGAGTGGCACCCTGATCAAGTCTTCCTGCTGCAACATCAGTCACAATTCCAACACTATAGTTGCCTGCTGAAGATGGGTTGGTGATACCGGTTAGTTGAATTGAGATAGTAGTGCCAGCAGTTACACTTGCATCATTGGTGTCCACGGTTACCACTTGGCCTACAGTTGCGTCCAAAGTAGTACCAGCAAGTCCTGAGACTGTACCGAGCGCAACCGGCCCAGCTGCTAAATTAACACCTGATGCAAAAATTAATTTTACTTTAGTAATGTTGCCCGTTGTAGCTGTATTAAACTGCACCGTCCAACTCACCGCCGCAGTAGACTGGACATTGTTGCTCAAAGCCACACTCATGACAGTCAAGTTAAGCGCATAAGCCTGCTTTACCACCGACAAGAGTGGCGCCAAGGTAAACATGAAAATGAGCGAGATGATGCCGATCTTCTGTGAAACTTTTCGAGGTGAAGTACGTCTGAAGAGTGAGAATAACTGCATATGATAGTTAAAATACAAAATAAGATGTCTACAAAGCTCTAAAGCATTGCGACAGGAATTAGCTTACGACATTCAATTATGTCCTGTCAATAGATCAATCCGAGAGTGATAAGTGGATCCTCGGTTCGCTCATTCAATACATCTGCCTCGTCACATATATGGGTGGATATAGGTAATTAATGATAGAATTCTCTCTTGTCGGACTGCAACAGTCCTACCCAAGCTGGAGAGTTGGCCGAGCGGTTTATGGCGCTAGTCTTGAAAACTAGTGGGCGCAAGCCCTCGTGGGTTCGAATCCCTCACTCTCCGCCAGCTGATTTTTACAGTAAGTCAAACTGCAATTCTCACTGTCCTGCACTATAATTCACTCATGTCCACTCAAACTCAAGTCCCGCAGCAGGAGCCTTCACAACCAAAAAAGCAGATTTTCAGAGCCCTTGAGGCAAAGTCTCTGCGCAATCGATCATCTCTCACGCGCATTGCAGATTACTTAACAGGTCTTTGTAGCACTCCAACCTTTTTGTTTCTAAACATTCTTCTGTTTGTCACCTGGATTGTTTTAAATCTACAGATTATTCCTAACTTCGCTGCGTTTGATCCGTACCCATTTGGGTTACTTACCATGGCTGTTTCTCTAGAAGCCATAGTTCTCTCCATTTTTGTGTTGGTTTCCCAAAACAGAGGAGCTCAAACTGCAACTCTCAGAGATGAGTTGAATCTACGGATTAATCTTATCGCTGAACGAGAAATAACGAAAACACTACAACTTCTCGTGAAAATTGGGAAAAATATGAACATACATGAAAATGATGTTGAGTTAGAAAATATGATCAAGGATATCGACGCAACTGATTTAGAACAAGTTATATTGCAGCAAATTGAGCGGGCTGGACAGCCTCGACATAAATTAGTTAAAGGAGAGTTTTCATCAATCATCTCTTCTTTAATTAAACCACTTGTGAAACTCCGATGAGCTCATGAGCCAATCAGAACTATATGAAGTTACTTGTAAACCAGCTCCTTGTCTTGACCATACTGCTGATAGTAAACGCCTCTCCAGCTAAAGCAGTAGAGATTGGCGGTCCACTCTCAGCACAAGATCGAGCTAGAATCCAAGAAGTGGCCAAACAAAACGCCATCAAGTACGGCGTCAATGGTGCCCCAGGCACAGCTACTACGACTAAGGCCACTAAAGCTGCCAATCTCCCCAAGTCAGCTCCAACCAAAGCTACTTCTTCTCAAAAAATTTGCAGCATAAGTGAATTTGCACCAAAGTCTGATGGTGGAAAATGGGCGCAAAGACTCGGCTACTCCCTAGATCCTTTAACTTCATTCATGATAGATGTAGTCCACCTTCTGACTACTTGTGTGAATCCCGCGACTACACTACTAAATATTTCTGGCAAGCTAGTGATTCCACAAGATGCCACACAAAAAACAGCACTAAATATCTCTAGCAAGCTAGTGATTCCACAAGATGCCACTAAAGAAACTCCTGTTGCCTCATTAAAAAAAATAGAAACGGCTGAGTCCGAGTGGAACAAAGGCTTCGACATCTGGATTAGTACTCAAGATTATCAGAAAGCGGCCGTCTACTACAAAAAATCGCTGGAGTTAGACCCAAACTACCCACCCGCACTCTCATCCTATGGCTATTTGTTAGGCGCCTTTTACGATCGCCCCGAAGAAGGGATCACTATGATTAAAAAAGCCATGGAGCTAGACCCAAATTGGGCCTATGCACCCTTTAATTTAGGCCTGGTCTACTCTATCAATGGCGATGATAAGAATGGACTTTATTGGCTACAATATACCGTAGATCATTTTCCTAACCACCCAGACATCAGTCACTTCAGAGAGTACTTGAATGGTGTAAAAAATGGACCACCACAGTAGACTTAAACATGCCCAAACTGCCCCACACCCTTAGTTTTCGCAACTCAATCACTTCCTACTAAGTACTGGTATCACAACTCCCTCACACAGTAGTAAAATATACTTAATGCTCACAGATACCTCTGAAATACAACTTGCTCCTGAATTACTAAAGTATTTTTGGGGAGATGATTTGCAACAGTTATCTTGGAAAAGAAACTCTACCTACATCACTCAAACTCTTCTCGAAAAAGGCGACACAGATGCGGTGCACTGGCTCTTTTCAAAAGTCGAGCGAAAAAAAGTGCTAAGCTTGCTACCAGATCTCCGCTTAAGTCCTAAATCAGCTAATTTTTGGCTACTCTACCTTGCAGAATAAATTTTATGTATCTTGATACGCTCCCTACTCAAACCGCCAAACTTTTAAAAAGGTTGCCACTTTGCGAATCTATTAAAAACTTTTACTTATCTGGAGGCACAGCTCTAGCTTTGCAGTTGGGTCATCGCGAATCTGAGGACCTTGATTTTTTCTGTGAAAATAACTTTGATCCTCTCAAAATTCAAATAGAGCTTGAGGCTTTAAGTAAACCAAAAGAAGTGGAAGTTACCAACGGCAATTTAAACTGTTTTTTGGACCAGGTAAAACTCCAATTTTTGCATTATCCATACAGACTTTTAGAGCCAATTGTTGAGTTGGATAACATAAAACTATCGTCAGTTCTTGACATAGCTTGCACAAAAATTATCACAATTTCTATGCGAGGAAGTAAAAAAGACTTCATTGATCTTTCTTTTTTGCTTGAACTGTACGACCTACCCTTTTTATTTTCCAAGATAAAAGAAAAATATCATGGAATTGAGTATAATGAACCTCATCTCCTCAAGTCATTAACTTACTTCAGGGACGCTGAGCTACAGCCATTGCCAAGAATGCACAAAGAAGTAAGTTGGGAAAAGATAAAAACAACAGTAGTTGAAAAAGTGCGGGAGTTTAAGTTTTGATGCCCAAACTGCCCCACACCCTTAGCTTTCTTGCTCTCATCTCCACAGGAGTTTTAAGCTTTTTCGTCTGGCAGTCTCATGCTCAGAATAGCTTCCTCACCAATAAATTAAAGCTCGTCAGCACCCAGATAGACCAAATTAATATGAGGTTGGATGATATAAATCTCAACTCCCAAACTCCTACTTATGACCTAAATCTAACTCCTACTACTCCCTATCCATCTGCACCTCCTACAACACTTCTGGATAAAACAAACACTATCACTGCTACGCAGAGCTCTGCCCAAACTGCTGCTCTACAGTCTGAAGTTAGTTCTCTAAAAAACCAGCTTACTTCACTAGAAAAAAAAGTCGACGCACTTCCTCGCACACAAACTAAAGTCGTAACCAGTGCCAGTGCGACTCGCGAGTATCTAATCTTCCTCGGCTCAGGATCGACGCTGAACCGTGACTGGACAGTCATCCCTGGAGCTGGAGTTACTTTAGATTTATCAAGTTATAAAAACATCAAATCTATCAACTTCGAAGCCGGCTTATCCATCGTGAGTGGAGAGTCTTATGCCAGACTATATGATCAGACCACCCGAACGCCCTATGCCATCAGCGAGGTTATGAATAACACCAGTGGCGGCACCTGGATAACATCTCCAAGCTTTGCCTTACCCTCTGGAAGCCACTACTACACCGTCCAGCTCAAGTCCAGCAATGGTGAACCTGCACAATTGATTGGTGCACGGCTCAAAATTAGGGCTGATTAACTCTCGAGTAGTGCTGCAACTATGTGATTTTAGATGGTACAATTCAGACCTGGTTAGACCTGATTTGTTTATCTGCATCAAATCTGGAAGTGTCGCCTAGTGGCCTATGGCAGCGGTTTGCTAAATCGCGACTCGTAAGAGTCTCGTGGGTTCGAATCCCACCACTTCCGCAAGTAACCCTTCCCCCATAAATTAGACACACTGACTAAGATAATTGATGACAGCAAGGAGGGTAATATATGGGGGAGGGGTCTGCCTCAGACTTATCTGACAAACTACGAGGGTTGTACTCGCTCGGCTTAAGCGTATTTATGGCAACTTCTGTTACCATTATTGTAGGCATGTGGCCTCTAAACTAAAGAAAACCTATGCACAACGACACCATTGCCAGACTACACAAAAACTTTGAGGGCTCTGTCCGTGTGGAAGACGGCACCGAGTTCTGGTATGCCCGGGATTTACAACATTTGTTGGGCTATAGTCGCTGGGAAAATTTCGAGAGCGCCATTGCCAAGGCCAAGACTGCCTCTGAACATGCCAATATGATCGTTTCTGATCATTTTCGTGAGGTCACGAAGATGATCGATATTGGTAAAGGTGGCCAACGAGAAGCAACAGACATCATGCTCACCCGCTACGCGTGTTATTTGATCGCGCAGAATGGTGACCCCAGAAAAGACGAGATTTCTTTTGCCCAGACGTACTTCGCAGTGCAAACCAGGAAGCAAGAAATAGTTGAGCAGAGAATGGGCGAGATAGATCGCCTGCATGCACGAGAAAAACTGACCCATACTGAAAAAGAGCTTTCGGGGGTTATTTTTGAGCGAGGTGTCGACAGTCAAGGATTTGGTCGCATTCGCAGCAAAGGCGATCAGGCACTGTTTGGCGGCTATTCCACGGGCGATATGAAAGCCAAATTGGGAGTACCAGCAAATCGCCCATTAGCTGATTTCTTGCCAGCAGTAACCATCAAGGCCAAAGATTTGGCCAGTGAGATTACCAACCACAACCTGAAGATAGATCGTGATCTGAGTGGCGAGCCGCGCATCACACAGGAACACGTGAAAAATAATCAGCATGTGCGGGAGACATTGGTTAAGAGTGGCATCCAACCAGAGCGTTTGCCGGCCAGTGAAGATGTTAAAAAGGTGGAGCGGAAGCTACAGTCCGAAACAAGAAAATTGCCAAAGTCAGTTCGAAAGTTGAAAAAGTGAATAGGATGAATTTTCAGAAAGTAAAATTACAAGATCTCATTTTATTGAGTCAAAGGGCAGGTACCCGATAATTTAGACATTTTGTCTTTTCCTAGAGCATAATGAGACTATCTGTCCATCCCAACAAGTATGAAGATCCTCTAATATCCTAAGCATATGTTTGACACACTAGATGAGGCATACTCCTACTTACATAAGGATTATCTTGACCAAGATGAATGGCAAGATAATTCTGATCCACTCCAAGCACTAATAAAGCTTAAAGGGAATCGAGAGTATCAAAGAATAGCAGTGTATGGAGTTGGACCAGGCATTCCTCTGCAGATTGGCACGGCTATGGCATTGTCCGAGCTTCTGTAAGATAATTTCATGATGTCTACCAAGGTTCAAGCTGAGTTGATGTTCTCCCAAGCTTTTGAAAAATATCTTGATCTTTTTCCAGATCTTAAACAGGCTAATTTTGGCCAGGATGCAAAATCTGATTCTGCACTCCTTCAAACCGACCCAACCCACTTCTCTATCCTGTGGCTATTCAAGTACATATCACCGATCACTGACCCTAGACTTAGTAGTCAAACATTTAAAGAAATAGATCCAACTCAGCCTCCCTTTCGAACTGTTCAACCTCCAAGTATCTTCTTTTCCGGCGAGACTACTTCGTGGAACTTTTACCAAACTCAAGCCCTCGAATCTACGTATGCCAAGTTTCAAAACCGCGTAGCCAAAATGACTCTGAGAACTAAGTCTAAAGATGCTGCCACGCTCAAACAAAAACTTAAATTTCTCATAGGTGCCAAGATTGAGAAGGTTTTGCAGTCTTACGCTTCAATTTCTCAAAAGCTATATGGTAAAAACATAGATCTATCAAGAATTTTCATCGCTGGCTCAGGCACTGACGCTATTGTTTTTCTAAATAATCTTTTTTGCATCTCTGAGGCAGAGAGATCGCTCACAACGCGTGAGAATGGGGGTGGCATAGAATCTGATCTACAAAACCCAGATCTGATCAGCTTACGCTACGGCAACTTGAATCAAAACATCTCTAATAAAAAGCGCCTCCAGTCTGATCTTGTCAAAGACTATTTGCGAGATATAGACAAGCTCTATGGCTTCATCTCTATTACCAAAATTAGCAAATCTGGTCTACTACTGAGCAAAAGTAGCCTCAGGAGAATTTTAGAAAAAATAGATCGAGTTAATAGTAAGCGTGCCTTGCATCAGCGCATCGTAGTCGTCCTCGACATAGTGCAAGAATTTGGTCGAACTCGGCCACTTCTGAACAAAGATTACTTCAACTTTCCATCATTGTGTGCGGTGGTGCATAGTGGCTCGAAGGCGGTGGGAGCTGTCAGCCATACAGGCTTTGTAGCTTTGACCAGTTATGGCGAAAAACTGCTCCAAGCAAAACTGAAGTGGCTCTGGGACCAGGAGTCTCAAAGCCTTAACATCCTGGAGCAAACACACTCCTCACTCGATGGTCGAACTGCTCGCCTCATAGAAAAACATCAAGTGCTCGGACTGCGTTGTCTTTTCCCTGATCAAAAAGAGTCGCTTTCTAGTTGTGATTTAACCATTGCCCTGCGCGCCCAAGACAATATTTTTGCAATCAAAAAACTCTCCGAACACCAAGAGACTTTACTTGGTTCTGCTTTGGCTAAAAAAATCATGGAGGTCTATCGCGAAGTTTTTAAATCTTTGGGTTGGAAAATTTTAAGCAACGACACTCCCTCTATCCTGCCCCTAGAACTTCCAGATGAGTTTGATGACAACCAAGTCGAATCAATACTAGCTGCCTGCGCACAAAAATGTATCGCCTTCGGAGGCATTCTCAAAAATCCAGGTAGTCGCACCATGATTCGGTGGGGACTGAATCGTGAAATTTTAACTCAGCTTTTTGATAAAGAGATCAGCATGCGCATGCTCAGGGAAAAATTATTAACCAACAGTGATTCATTGGCAGCCACACTTAAAGAGGTGATGCAATCTCTAACAAAACTACCCTGTTAGAAAAACATAAAAATTACCCTTGACTCAGACTCTCCAAAAGCTCTATAGTTCCACTCACTAACAGGCCCACACTTCCTTGATAAAGGTGTCTTCCAGTTTTAATACGCTTTTTAATCTATTAGTAACCACCAGGAGAGTTTATGAAAAATATCGCTTCATCATCGCTCAAGCTAGCTTCAGTTCTGGCTAGCGGCTTTCTTTTAGCTGGATGCATAGGTAATAATACTTCTTCAGCACCTTCACCCACTCCTTCTGCAGCTACCTCTGCCGAGTCTTCTCCTGCAGCTGTTACGAACACCATGCCTGCTCCAGATGCTTCAGGCCTCCCTAAAGTCGAAGAGATGGTGGTAGTCCAGGATGGGGAAGTTAAAATCTTCGATGTCGTAGGTGGCGACTTCTCTTTTGACGTTAAAGAAATCAGAGTGAAAAAAGGTGACAAGGTGAAAATTGTGTTTGAAAATCAAGAAGGCTTCCATGACTGGGTCATAGATGAGTTCAATGCCCGCACTCCTCAGATCAAAGCTGGCAAAACTGAAGAAGTAGAGTTCGTAGCCGACAAAGTAGGTACCTTCGAGTACTACTGCTCTGTTGGCAAGCATCGCCAAAATGGTATGAAGGGTAAATTGATCGTGGAGTAGTATCAGCTCAGCTGGTACTGCCTGTCACCCATAAAGCCTGTCACCTCAGGCTTGATGATGGCCGAGTTGGTCAGCAAGCCGGAGCGCAAAGTGTAGAGTCCGTACTTACCATTCACGCTGTCCATAGCTTGGTTAATAGCCTCGCTGCGCCACCAATCACTCAGAAGCGGTACAGGCGCAAGCTCTGCAGAAGTGCAGAGACCCAAGCTTACACCACACTTAATCACTGGGAAAAACTGCCAACTTGCCAACAAATTTTTGATCTGCTCAAACATCTCGTCTAGGTGACATATTGGAAAGGGCAAAGTAATGTGCTGATTAAATCTCTCCTCACTCTGACTGCTACCTCTCAAGCCCACATAAACTGATCGAGCTACAAGCTTCATAGTGCGTAACTTATGGACTACCTCAGTAGCTAGGTTATATAAGACAGCCTCGACTTCACCACGCGTCCGCCATAAGTGGAAACCTGTCAGAGAGCGCCCGACACTTTTGGCATGCTCATTGCGGTTAATGCGAGTCAGAAATAGCGGATCTTCGCCACAACTAATTTTGCGTAGCTCCTGGAGCCAAAATGGACCTACCATCACCAACAGCTCTGCTTCAGGTATTAAGGTTATCTGCAGAGGCGTCTTGACACCCAGAAAAGCCAACTTCGCCATGAGTCTGGATCCCACACCGCAGACATCGTTGAAAGACGTAGTAGCTAGTAGAGCGTTTTTATTGTCCTGAGTGACTTGGGTGATGCTGCCCTTGGGTGAAACTTCGCCAGTCATCTTGGCTAAAAGCCTGGTCGGGCCGATGCCCACATTACACGTCACCCACTCACCTAAGCGCTCTTTAATACTTTTTTGTAGAAGCTGAGCAAAACTGTGGACAGAAGGATACATAAGCGTGAGAGGCGTGAAATCTATAAAAGCCTCATCTAAAGAAAAAATCTCGACGTCTGGAGAAAAACTTTGTAAAAGTGTTTGCAGACGGCGCGTGGCTGACCAAGCTAGATCGAAGTTAGCTGGCCAAGGAATCAGTCCCGGACACTTAGCGTGCGCATCAGCCCAACCCTCGCCAGTTTTAACACCAAAAAGCTTGGCTTCCTTGGAAGCTGCAATCACACATGTCCGACCGAGATCTTTGACGATGCCGACTGGTCGACCGCGCAAGGATGGCACTTCTTGCTGAGCTAGTGAGGCAAAGTAAGCGTTGATGTCGACGTGGAGCCAGGTTTTAGTCATACAATTTCTGCCAAATTTTCAAAATATTTCTCTACTTTTGCCGATGAGCCACCTTGATGCCAAAATAAAACTAACCTTGGCGCATAGCCATCAATCGCAGTAAATCTCCTCTAGCCACCAGACTTCTCGATCACGATGCATGAGCAAGCGGTAGACATTACCTCCAGAGGTGACACTGTAGCGCCGCTGCTTAGTCTGACCGTCGCGTATCTCAGCCACAGCTGTAACTTGATCGACGGCGTAAACTTTGTTCTTCCAACAGAATTTTTTAGGCAAAAAACCACTCTGGCGATAAACTCCAGCTACCTCGATAAGCTCATGGACAGTAGTGAACATATAGCTCTCACAAAACAGAGTGACAAATTTGCAGTTTGGCACAACCCGCAATTTTGAGTTGCGATTGTTATCTCTATGCCTTTTATTTGGGTATTAATTTAATACTACAGCAAACCGTAGATAAAGCGAAGATATCATTCTGTCCAGCTGACCTGCCCCAGAAAGGCTCTGACCTGGTAGAATATGAAGCGAAACTAGAGATATTTCGACAAATTTTCAGATGGAGAGGTCGCATAGTGGCCTAGTGCAGCGGTTTACTAAACCGCCGTATCGCAAGATACCGAGGGTTCGAATCCCTCCCTCTCCGCAAGCTATAATCAGTCACATGAGACTCATTACATTAAATCTTTGGGGTGGAAAATTATTCAATCCTTTATTACATTTCGTCAAAGAGCATGCAACCGATATAGATGTATTCTGTTTTCAAGAATGTTACCGATCAGATCAAGATAGGATTATCGCCAGAGAAATGCATGCTGATATTTATGGACAAATCGGTTCCGTTTTAGAGGATCATCAAGGATATTTTTCAACTCACCTAGAAAGCAGAGACTTAGAAACTGAGGTCAACTTTAAGCTGGAAGCTGGTTTAGCAATTTTTGTAAACTACAGGCACATTGTTAAAGAAATAAATGATTTTTTTATTTTTAGAAGCGGATGCAAGGTACCCGTTTCTTAAACAATCTGTCTTTTCTGTCTGTTAATTTGTAGCTCTCTGTAAACGGCTGGCGGCAGTTTTAGAGAGGTATGGATTCTCTTTTGACATGATTTTTACCCCACTTGAGCTCAAGAGTGATTCTCTTGTGACCATAGGCTTGATTATCACTCATAACTTTTTGGATGGTGAGTTTTTCTTTCTCATCTAGGATGAAGAAAAGATGAAGAGTTAAAGTACTTTAAATCCACTCATCATGCCACTCTCCATATGCTCAGGAATATGGCAATGGATCATCCAATCTCCAGGATTGTCCATTTGGACCAAGAGCTCAGCTGTGTCGCCAGCTTGAATGAGAGTCGTGTCTTTCCAAACTAAATTGGTACTCTTCTGGCCATTGGTGGATAGCACGAGGAACTTTTGTCCATGGATATGAATTGGATGCTGCATCGGATGCATAGATTTGTCGTCATTGAAAATTTTAACTTTCACTATGTCACCCTTTTTAAACTGCCAATCAATATCCATATTTTCTTTAGTAGTTGCTTGATCAACCATCTTCCACTCGAGTGTATCATTGGTTGATTGGGCGTTCATCATACCCATGTCGTCCTCCCACTCGATCTTTTCTACATCGCCCATAGCCATTTGCTGATGCTGCATCTGTTGTCCATTACCCATCATGTGACCACCCATAGAATCGTTGTTATTGGGAGATTTGCCCATTCCCATCACCAATGTCAGTTTTAGCTCCTTGTCCGCAGGCTTATTAAAGAGTGATCGGAGAGGGTCTATAGCAGAAATAATATCCTGATTATCTCGAGGAACCATTAGATAAGAAGTTGTGACTGGAGCAGAAGTGACTGTGATTGCGCCGAATGAATGAGTTATTTCAGGAGTTTGGTTCTGAATTTTATACTCACCATCTTGATCAAACCAAATTTCCACAACTTGACGTTCCGAAGGCCCTATAACCACTGAATCAATCCACTCTTCTCGTTCGTACTTTCCATTATCAGAGCCCACTAACTTCATGCGGGTATTGGGAATAGCAAAATTAAACACCCTAGAGTTAGCTGCGTTGGTGAGGTAGAAACGCACCCGCTCACCTTGTTTAACTGATAATTTATAGTTTTCATCACCGTTAATCAGCATTGTGTTCCCAAAACGACCCATGAGTGTGTGATCGACAGTCTCTCTGTCAAACTTAGCAATTTGTCCGTTCTCAATCAAAATGTCATCTAAGAAGAGTGTTTCTTCACGATCAACTTCAGCCCAATAATCTGGTGTATTGGGGGTGACTAAAAAGTTGCCATATAGACCTAGTTCTTGGGCATAATCTTCTCGAATATGAGGGTGATACCAATACACACCAGCATCAGGGAACTTGAGCGAGTAAGTAAATGATTGGCCAGGCTTTACCGGATCTTGGGTCACATCTGGCACACCGTCAAACTTATTGTCCATTCTTACACCATGAGAGTGAACAGTAGAGTCAACATCAGTATTATTAGTAAAGTTGAGAGTTATTTCTGCCCCTTGAGAAACTTTAATAAGTGGCCCAGGGATCGAACCATTGTAGGCGAGCATTTTCACTTCCTGACCGTTGATAGTTTTTTTGACAATACTGGCTACTAAGTTGTATGAATCACCACTGTTGAGCGTTACGATTTCTTGAGGTTTTGTACTCTTTGCTTCTTTAACTGACCTTGAAAACTCACCTTTTTGTGAGGTGCTTTGCTGTTTGGAAAAAAGAAACGCACCACCAATAATTGCTACTATCGCTATGATGACAAGGAATATTTTATTCATATTGTTTTAGTTTAACCAAAGAATAGATGATTGAACATGAAGAGAAGATGAAGATTCCCTTCTTGTACCATTAGAACACTGCCCTGCTTCTTCATGCACAATGGTTTCACTCACAGCCATAACCATTTTAGTGTGGTCCAAAAAAGCTACAACCAGAAAGAATGAGACTATGATTGCGGAAAGTAAAGCTATGTTTTTTTCCCGTTTTATAGTTTTTGTATCTTGTATTGCCCGGATTCTAGTTTCTAAATGAGATGAAGCAAAGTTATGTACATGCGAGTTAGGATATGCAATTACTTTTAGTAAAGCCTTCTTCAAATAGAGATTAGTCCCTTGTGTGAAAATCACAAACTCATCAGCTTCTATTTCTATGGCAAGCTTAAACTCGGCTAAAAAGTAACGGAAAACTGGCAAGATTATAGATCTATCAACTAGCTCTAGAAGCCAAGATTTTATACTATCATAATTTCGCACATGAACATATTCATGAAGGAATACTGCTTCTAATTCTCTCCTGTCTAGTTCCGCTAGCAGTGCTGAAGACAAAAAAATTGTATCAAAATAACAAAATGCAGTTGGTTGTGATGAGTCATGAATTTTAATTTTTGAGTAGGTTCTTTTTAGTGCTTCAAGACAGCCCAAATTTTGCGTTTGGCTAATGATTGGTAAATGTTGCACTCGCCAAAAAGTGATAAAAAATGAAACTAATTTACTACATAAAAAAATCACTATCACACAAGTAATAAGTATAAGTAAGATCGAAACAAGTAGTGTTCCAGGAGCAATACTCATAATCCTTGCTGCTCCAACACACATATGTACAAAAAAATCAAAAAAAATGGGAAATAAAGCCACTGTGTGGAGAAGAAAAAAAATGATGAAGCTAACTCCAGGAACAAGAGTTAGATAAAAGAGTGATGTACTATGTCTCATCTTCAAGCATCCTTTTTAGTTGCTCTCGTTTCTCTTTTGGGAGATGTTCAACCTCTTCAACAAAGGCGGTAACTCCATCCTGACCATACTGATCGAACATTGTGGTAAAAAAGTTTGCCAAAAAACCTTTAGCTGCTTGTTTACGTGACGTGAGGGGGAAGTAAAGAAACTTGTTTGCTGATTTTTCCCGTCTTAGCACTTGCTTTTCGACTAAGCGATTCATCATAGTCATGACGGTAGTATAGGCAATTTCGCGCTCCTGAGCTAAGCGGCTAAAGACAGTTCTCACATCACATCCTGGATTATCCCAGATTACAGACATAACGTCTTGTTCAATGGGTGTAAGTGAGTTCTTTGATGACATAGATAAAAGTACTACAGTTGTAGTATAAAGGATAGTTCTCTTAAATTGTATGTTGAAATTTTTCAATAACACAGTAAACTACTACAGTTGTAGTATTAATCCTTCGAGCAGGTACCCGATAATATAGAACCCTATCATTATGAGTAGATTTGCCACATTTCTGAAACATAAAAAGCCATCTTTCAAGTTTAGCTTTCCTTTAAAAACAACGAAACACTTTCATGGTAAACGAAAGATGCTTTTTAAATCTCTGTCTGCAGTAGTGTTACTATTGATCCTCGTGGTTGGCGGAGGTTCAGTACAGTATCAGATTGTTCAAGGTTCAGGTTCTAATGGGACCACCTCTCCTGAAAGTTCTGGAAGTAGTGCCAGCAAAACCTCTCGTGAACCTGTTACCTATTCTTCTTCAGTTGAAGTAATTACTCAAGAATCTTCTTTAAGCGAGCTCGGACTTGAAAGTAGTTCGTATGCTGGGGAAGTAGTTTCAAAAATGGATAGTAATGTGTACCCTGCCCGGGAAGGCATTATTATAAGTTTGACAGTCAATATTGGTACTCTAGTACGTCAAGGACAAGTGATTGGCCAGCTCTCTGTCTCCCCTCAGTTTGATCAAATCGCAACTACTGCCGAAAAAAAAGGTGAACTAGAAAATACCCGCGGAAAGCTTGATGCAATTAATGCTCAACTCAGTGATGTTCAAAATAGACTAAATAATAGGAAATCATCTGCTGATGCCGCTAAGAATGCCAAGGTTAACAATGCAAATAATGAATTTAATACTGGAGCAATTACTGTTCAGGAAAAAGAAGAACGCATTAAAGAAGCAGAGTCTGAGTATGCTGAAGTCGTAACCAGTGCTGATAATGAGATCTCTTCTCTCTCCAGAGAAAAACGTGAAGCTGAAAAAGAAGTCCAGAGTGCTGAATCTGTTTCAACTGCAGTAATAAAGGGCGTAGATAAAAACATCTATGCCACTCGTGGTGGGATAATTTCTGGCATTTTTAAAAATGTTGGTGATTCTGTTGGGCCACAAGATAAAATAGCTGCCATTGGCATAAAAACACCGACCAAAAAAGATCGTTGTGTACGCTTCAGAATTCCTGGTACTCAAACATTGCCTAAAGTTGATGATATTGTCACCATTTCTCGACCAGGAATGCCTTTGGCTAAAGAGAAAGCAAAGATTACTGGTGTAGGGACTGCTTTAGATGATAATGGGCACTATGTCGTTGAAGCATTCTTTGAGAAGATTGTCGACTGGCCCGTTCATAGCTCTGCTCGTGTGCAACTAGATAACCAATTCACTACTCAAATATTTATTCCTCTTTCTGCTGTATGGTTTGATAACGAAGGCATAACGAGTGTCTGGATTGCTGATAATCAAAATAAAATTACCGCCTATAACGTTAAAACTGGTAGAGCAGTGTCTGACAGGATTGAAATCCTCGAAGGCTTAAGAAAAGATGATAAAGTTGTTTTGCGACCTCAGTCTTCTTTTCGCAATGGTGACTTTATTAAAGAAACTGAAGTTAATACTCAACGAAACGCACCTCCTGCAGCAGAAAGTGCGGGAGACGGTCATGCTCACGAACACTAAAGTATTTTTTTTAAAATACTGTGAAGTAAGTAGTATTTATTAAGGAGAGGTCAAAATGAAAAAAAACATCCTGATGATTGTAGGAGTCATATTTTTATCTGTATTTCTCTCCGCATGCTCAAATCAAAAACCGGCTACTCCGCAAACAACTCCAACAGCCCAAAAGCATGAAGATGGTACAACACATTCTGAAGGTGACTCTCATCAAGATGAGAGTAAGCCTCATGTCGATGCAACTCCTCATGCTAGCCCACAAGCTTCAAGTAGTCCCGCAACAGATGCAAAAGATGATTCTGGGCGAAAGCCAGCTTCTGTTGGAGATCATAAAGATGAAGTTCCTCATGGTGAGAATGAACCGCACAACTAGAAGTAATTAATTTTACCTATACCTGTAGCTTTATGCTGAATACTATTATCAGATTCTCTCTTGTCTACCGTTGGCTCGTCTTTGGATTAACTGGTGTGATTGTTGTAGTGGGCATGTGGAGTCTCATGACCATGAAAGTTGATGTTCTTCCGGACATCAATAAACCTACTGTTTCAGTTTTCACTGAAGGCGAAGGAATGGCTGCGGAAGAAGTAGAACAACTTATATTAGGTCAGGTGGAAGCAGCGGTAGCAGGCGCTCCTGGAGTAACACGTGTACGGAGTACTGCTTCGTTCGGATTAGCAATTGTAAATGCTGAGTTTGAATGGGGTACTGATATATATAGAAATCGACAAATTATTCAGGAACGTTTAGCTAATTTGAATCTACCAGGTGATGCCAGACCCGTCTTGGGTCCAGTTTCTTCAATCATGGGAGAAATTATGTGGGTAGGAATTACTGATGATACTCTCAAGACTAGCCCGATGGAGTTGCGTAGCTTGGCTGATTGGACGATTCGACCCGCCTTACTACGAGTAGAAGGCATTTCAGACGTTATTATCATGGGTGGAGACGTAAAAGAATGGCAAGTAAATCTTAATGCTGAGCTTATGAGGAAGCAAGGAATCGGCTCTGAAGATGTTGTAGCAGCTGTAGAAGGTGCTTTAAGTAATAAAAGCGGTGGCCTATTGGTTCAAGGAAGTAAAGAATATCCTATTCGAATCATGGCACAGCCTTCTCAAGTGTCTGATCTAGAAAATATCACCCTTGAAACTAAGTCTGGAGACACTCTTAGGCTAGTTGATATTGCCCAATTAGTAGAGAGGCCAAGTTTAGTACGAGGAGCTGCGAGTGTAGATGGAAAACCAGGAGTAGTCCTCAGAATAGCCAAACAACCTGATGCTGAGACTCTAATAGTAACGCAAAGCGTCGATGATGTCTTAAAAAATTTAGAGAAAAGTTTGCCACCAGGTGTAAAACTTCAGAATGATCTTTTCCGACAAGAATGGTTTATTAATCAAGGTTTGAAGAACGTAATTGAGGGATTACGCGACGGAACTATCTTTGTGGTAATTGTGTTTATTTTATTTATCATGAACATGAGAGTAACCTTTATTACTCTCACAGCCATTCCGCTTAGTATATTAGTAACTGCCATCGTCTTTCGCTTCTTTGAGTTCTCAGTTAATGTGATGACTTTAGGAGGGATTGCGGTTGCTATTGGCGAGCTTGTTGATGATGCCATTGTGGACGTGGAAAATGTGTTTGAACGCTTAAAAGAGTGGCGTGCGAATGGCATGAAGAAAGACCCACTAGAAGTAGTGTTTGAAGCTTCAAGTGAAGTGAGAAACTCGATTGTCTATTCAACTATTTTAGTGGCAATTGTCTTCTTACCTCTTTTCTTTTTACCTGGGGTCGAAGGAAGGTTAATTGCTTCTTTAGGCGCTGCCTACTTAATTTCACTTTTAGCATCTTTGCTTATTTCACTCACAGTCACCCCCGCTCTCTCTTTAGTCCTGCTTGCTGGTAAATCAAATAAATCTAAAAAAAATGATGATTATGCTGATAAGAAAGAAGCTGATACTAAAGTCGTAGCATTCTTAAAAAAACGGTTTACCCCAATGGTGCTGTGGGGGATTAACCACTCAACTACTCTAATTGGTACTACTTTAATAGCTGTCATTATTTCAGTGGTGATGTTAGCTATGGCAGGAAAAGAAGGTATTCCCCCATTTAATGAAGGATCTGCCACTATTTCAGTCATTTTACCAGTAGGAACAGATCTAGATACTTCAAATCGGTTTGCTACTCGAGTAGAAAATGATATTAAAAAAATTGATGGTGTTATCCGAGTAAGTCATCTTACAGGCAGGGCTAGCGCTGATCCTCATGATTCTGGGGCAAACTCAAGCGAGATTCAAGTTACCTTTGAACCTGGAAGAGAAAAAGAGACTGAGAAATTCTTTGAAAAAATTCAAAAGGTTTTAGAAACTTACCCGAGCGCAGATTTTTCTTTAGGACAGCCAATCACTCATAGAGTTGAGGAACTTCTCTCTGGTGTCAGAGCACCGATTGTGGTCAAAGTCTTTGGAGATAACCTTCAAGATCTACGGGACACTGCAGAAATGGTACGTGCTGAGTTTGCTAAAAATCCTGAGGTAAAAAATCCTCAACTGCAAAAAGAAGTGCTCGTTCCTGAGTTCAGGATATATATAAACCACCAAGAATTAGCAAATTACAATGTCTCAGCTTCACATCTTGGTGAAGAACTAGAAAATGGTTTATTAGGTGCAACAGCTGGGCAAGTACAGATCGGTGCTGCCAGAACAGACGTAGTGGTACGTTACGATGCAATCTCTAGAGGCAACTCGTACGCATTGAGAGATCTCACCTTACCATTTGAAGGACTTAATTCACTCTCTGGAGGTGCTACAGATATTCGTCTGGAAGGTGGTAGGAATAAATTCAGTCATGAGGGCGGTAAAAGAACGCTCACGGTTTCAGCTAATTATCAGGGATCTGACATTGTGGGTGCGGTTGAACAAGTTAAAACATCTCTAGAACAAAAGCAATTACCCATAGGGACTACTCTCTCTTATGAGGGTACGTATAAAAGTTCAAAAGAAAATACCCAACGCCTCGCAGTCATGTTTATTATCGGTATTATTTCCATATTTGTGGTTTTAAACAGAGCCTTCAACTCTTCACGAATAGCACTTCTCATCATGGTCAATATTCCTTTGGTGGCTATTGGTGGTGTTGTAGCTGTCTACTTGACCGGAAGAATTGTTAATCTGGCACATCTCGTAGGTTTTATCTCACTGGCAGGAGTTGTTTCGAGAAATGGGATCATGCTGGTTAGTCACTGCATCCAACTCATAAGAAAAGAGGGAAAACCTTTTTCTAAGGAAACAATAGTGGAAGCTACTGAAGATAGATTAGTCCCAATACTGATGACTGCTATAGTTGCTGCTTTAGGCCTTATTCCACTGATTATTACTGGTAAAGAGCCGGGTAAAGAACTTTTATACCCTTTGGCAAATATCGTATTTGGTGGTGTGATGTCTTCAACTTTAATTTCTCTTTTCTTAACTCCAGCATTATTTTATAGATTTGGAAAAGGGTACTTTAGTTCAAATGACGATTCCTCGATTTTTTCAAAGTCTAGAGAATCAACAAAGCACGCCTTAGAACGAATAAAGGCACGGTTTAAAAGACCTAAGTGAGAGAGTACCGATATTTAAGAATGGTAAAATAATGGGAGCAGTTCTGAGAATGTATGGAAGCTGAAGAGGTCTGACTTTGCGCACTAACCGCTGAGCCTGCAGTAGAAACTCAGAACAGTTTGTGGAGGTAGGATAAATGACAGCGATGCAAATTCAATAAATCCAACAATATGCAATCGATTCCTATCTGAAGGTGGGCGGGGAAAAAATTAGAAAAAGACTCTATCAGAAAACTAAATAAGTATGACCGCCCAATCTCAACTAACGCATCTACGCTACAGTGTCGGGCTAGCCATAATAATTAGCTTGGCTGTACCAATTATCATAGTAGTGCCCATCTCCAAACTAATCTTACTATCTCAAGTCTCCGTAGCTAATCCTTACTTATATCTACTATCCTTCAGCCAATTTATTCTTACTTGTTTCTACTCTCTCATCGCTCTGATAAGGCTATTTGTCACCACTTTTCGCCTTAGAATTAGTAATATGTCTAGTCGGGAAATGGCAAAACACAGTCAACCACACATGGTGTTCAAGCAATCGCTACTACAACTCAGTCCACTCATCTTGATGCAGTTATTCGAGCTTAGTCTTGGCATCAATTTTAATAAAATCATGGCCAATTTTGGTTTGGACTTTTTTTATATTCTGATCGCCTATTTCCACAATTACCAGATCAAGTATTATCAAAAAGTGGGTGTATATAAGTAGGAAATATAAGTATGTGCCTTTAACAGACCTTTGCGGAAATTAGCTCGATGATTTACTATTACAACCACAAGAGGATTCATACTGCTCTCAAAATGCGGCCAGTCGCTTACAGGGAGAAGTTAATTAACAGACCGAAAAGACAGATTGTTTAAAAAACGGGCACCTTGCCTAGACTTATTTAGAGATTAAAGTAAATCATCACGGCAACTTCACAAATGGTGTCGTGCCTGTCATGTATTGAGGTAGCTTGCCGTCCCACTTCTCGATAGCGCGTAGCTCGATCACGGCAGGGTTAGCTCGCAGAGCATCACCTTCTATCCGTTGGGCCTCGGCTTTTCCCTTAGCATTGGCAATATCCTGTTCAGCTTCGTACTTAACTTGCTCGAGCTTGTTCCTAGCCGCCAGCGCTTGCTGTTCGGCAGTAACTTTTTCTTCGATGGCATGATTGAATGACTCTGAAAAATTGAAGTCTACAATGTTTAGACCTGTGACTCGAATTCCGAAGCTCCCCAATCTATCTCGAAGTTCATTTAAGATCTGATCAGAGACATCGCGTCTGTGAGTAACCAATTCTTCTGCAGTAAAACGGGCCGTAGCAGACTTGACAGACTCTTGAATCACAGGACTGATTAGTCTTTCTCTATACTCCTCACCCACTCCTTGGTAAAGAGAAATTACCTTGTCTGGCTCAAGAGCATAGTTGACCACTATTCTCGAGCTGACTGACTGTAAGTCTTTACTAGCCGCACTAGACTCTACCTCATCTTTTTGAACTCTAATTTCGATATTTTTGATGCCATCTATAAGAGGCAGACGTAAGTGTAGGCCTTCATTTTTGACTTCGCCAGTCACGCCACCCAGACGCAAAACTATACCGCGATAACCCACTGGCACGAATACGAACGGATTGAGAACTAAAACACCGACAAGCACTAAAATGATGATGGAGACTACTTTAGCGGGTGTAGACATCTTGGCTCACTTTCGGGCAGATTTTAACCTATATTATGATCAATAGCGATCATAACATGTCAGTCTAGTTAAGATGGATATGGAATCACTACTCTAATAAATTCTCTTTTTGATACAAAAACACGTCATTTTCCTGGTTCTTATGTCGCCAATTGGGAAAGGTGAAGTGGTTGGACACTACTCTAGTCCCAGGCTTTAGCTCAGCTTGCAGCTTCCTCTCCAGCCTCTCCATTATGTAAGAAGTCGCATAGAGAAAAATTAGATCATACTTAGAGTAATCGACCTTCCAAAAACTTTGACGGATAAAAGTAGCGCGGTTTTTCAATCCCAAACGACTCGCCGCTTGCCGCGATTTTCTCACCAACCACGGATTTATTTCCACACCTACAGCAGAAAATCCATGATTAGCTAAGGCTAGAACGATCTTGCCATCTCCCGAACCTAAGTCTAAAATTCGAGACTTTCGCGTAGGTTTTCCCAACTTTATCATGGTAGCTAATTTAGCATCAGAGCTAGGCACAAATACGGGGTCATGCAAAAAAGGCACGGAAAATAAAACTTTCTTTCCCAGAAAGATTAGAACCTTAGCCAAAGAAAAACCTAAAAAAATAGCCACTAAATATACTAGTAGACTCATTGCTCATCCTAAAAGCTAGCTGCCCTAAATTGGGATATTTTACTCACCACCAACCTATCAGGTTTAAAAAGATTATGCTAGGTTGGTGCCCAAAGTACTTTCAGTTTCAACTTTTCAGTTATGAAACATTTAAACCATTAGGTATAATGCACCTTCCTCAAGTTACCCAAAACAGCCTTGAAGATTAGTGAAAGTACCCTCATGGAAATTATTCTCCGCTTCGACAAAGTCTCATTTGAGTTCGCCCACGACAAGCAGATTCTCGAAGAGGCTAGCTTCTCTGTCCGCAGCGGCATGAAGGTAGCTCTCATGGGCCAAAATGGCGCTGGCAAGAGCACAATCTTCAATCTGATGACTGGCACCCTTGAGCCGACTTCCGGCCAGATCTCTGTCGATCGAAAGCAAACTGTTGCCACAGCCTACCAAGTTCTCTCCCCACAAGACATGGGACTCACGGTTCTCGAATTTTTTCACAAGTTCTTTCCTCAGGAAATCAACGAACTGAAGAGAAAAACAGCATCGGTTCTAGATGCCGTTAATCTACAACTGCTAGATATTGACAGTAAATTAGTCAGCTCTTGCTCAGGTGGTCAGCAGGCTCGCTTGCTTTTGGCGGCTGCCCTTATCCAGGAACCTGACTTACTCCTGCTTGATGAGCCAACTAATAATCTAGACTCTGCTGGGATTGCTCACCTCACAAACTTTCTGATTAACTACTCCAAAAGTGTTATCGTCATCTCTCATGATGCCCAGTTCCTTAACGCCTTTACCCAAGGAGTACTTTACCTTGATAGCTATACTAGAAAAATAGAACAGTATGTTGGCAACTACCACGATGTCTTGTCAGAGATAATGATACGCATCGAGAAAGAAAATAGAGTCAATGCTCTCAAAGCTAAGGTCATACAAGAAAACAAAGAAAAAGCAAATTTTTTCGCTCATAAGGGTGGCAAAATGCGCAACGTAGCCAAGAAAATGCGCGAGAAAATAGAGGTCCTGGAAAGTGAAAAAGTAGAGGTGCGTAAAGAAGACAGAACCATTCGCTCTTTTGAAATCACAGCTCAACAAAATGCTCCAGGTAACTCTTTAAAACTCACATCAGTAACTGTCATGATCGATCACAAACAAGTCACCAAGCCAGTCGACATCTCCATTTTTAAAAATCGACATCTACAAGTTACGGGCCGCAACGGTATTGGCAAAAGTACTCTGATCAACGCTATGGCCACAGGAACTCATCCTGGACTTCATCTGCCACCCACTCTGAGAGTAGGCTACTATCGCCAAGACTTCTCCAATCTCGACTTTAATGAAACTGTGCGCACGACTTTAGAGAAAGCCATGACCTTAGCCAATGATAATAGAAATGAAGAAGTTATGCGCTCAGTAGCATCGGGATTTTTACTTCACAAAGATGAGATAAAGGCTACCATTGGCAGCTTATCTGAAGGTCAAAAAGGACTAGTCGCCTTTGCACGTTTGGTTCTGCTTAAGCCAGGATTACTCATTTTAGATGAGCCTACTAATCATATTAATTTCCGACATTTACCAATCATTGCCTCAGCGCTAAATAAGTATGAGGGAATTATGATTTTAGTCTCACATGTGCCTGACTTTGTGGCTCAAGTTCGCATCGATGATGTCTTGAATCTGGAGAAGTAGGGGTTAGTAGTATCCACCTACAAATATGATGCTGAAATGGAATTATTTCTTAAAAGTGTCGAAAAATCGCTTGGTGAAGTCCTTACCAATAATCCCTAAATCTGCTTGGGTCACCGGCCTATTTAGCTCTAACTCACCTACCTCAATTTAATGTATCTCTCACTATGCTTGCCAGATTTCTCATGCGTAATGCTATCAAAAATCACCTGCCACTGGGGTCTATCGGCAGCAGCAAACTGTGATGGGTAATGATCTACCAAGTATTGATTCCTCCTGGCTCTGTCAACAGGTGACAACTCCACCCTATGAGTAACTTCACTAGTTCTCTTACTTGTCCACAAGTATAATTCTGGCCTTTTTTGGAGTGGCTTACGATGGGGCAGGAAATATCGCACATCAGCGGCAGCCCCTACATACTTGGCCACCTGTCCCGCCACGTTATGATCAGGATGATCGATAAAAGGAGTGTTCTCGTATGGATCAAAAGAAAAAATAGCATCAGTATCACTCTTGCTGACTATCGGCATGACTGCTCCAACCAGATCTTTTAATGGAATAGAAGGCAAACCTAAATCGGGAAAGCTCAAAATCGTCAAGCTAGCCGTCAAACTCTCCATGGCACGCTTGGCCTCCTCTGCGCGAACCTGAGCCATCTCTGGTGGAGTGAGACTCGATCTCTGTGGAATTCCCAACTCACCAACGGTCAGAAAAATTATATGGGGGCTAACTCCAGCTTTGACAAAGACACTCCACAGCTCCAAAAAATGGAGCCTCATCGTCCGGGTGGGCCAGGATAAAAGTGGGATTGTTAAGATGTCTTACAGTTAGTTCTTTCATAGATCTTTCCTTTTTATAAAAAATAATATTTTTTTAACAAAAAAACCCGCCTCTCCGGACGGGTGTTAGACACAGCTGTCCAGAGACTATATTTCTATATTCTGGCAACAACAACTGGTGAGATAAGCGAACATAAGATGATTATAAGCTAAATTTAGAATTACATCAGCTACAAAATACGCCTCCAAAACTTTTACTGATTACAAAAACTAAGGTATATGTAAGTACCAGCTCAAACACCAATTTTCTTAGCAATTAAGAAAGTCAGGGTGGATACGCAGGCTGCCAGCGTCGCACCCCAGACTAAGTCTACTATAGTTACCAGGAGTGGCCAATCTTTAGCTATAGCCAGGTTTGTCAGGTCATAAGTAGCGTAGCAAACCAATCCAAACAGTGCGCCGTAAATAAGTGCATGCGTCCACGAATTTTTTTCGACAGCTGGAGCAATCACAAATACTACTAAGGCTACTACAAACAGCAGGTAAAAAATTATGGCCGCTACCCAATTGATATCACTTTTCATAAGTGAGCCTATTTGCTGTCTGTAGAAATCCTTGGCTACTACTCCCAACCAGATCATATCTATGAAAAAAAAGACGGGAAGCGCGATGGCAAAAAGTTTTAGTAGCATATTATTTGTTTAAGTAAGTTATGGTTAGTTGTAAACAAGTAGCAAATACTCCCCATATTAGATATGGAGTATTGGTGTAGACCACCCATCGCAAATTAGGTGATGAATGCCAAATAGCGTAGAAAGCCCAGATCAAAGTTCCCACAACAAGTAAAATATCTATAGATGCAAGGAGATTATTCTTCAGAACAAACTGGATAGGTGAAAAGGCAAAATTGAAAAGCAGATTAAGTGCAAATGGCAGCGCTACCATCCACGCAATTTGTCTAGCAAAAGTTTTGTAAAATACGAAACCAAAAGAGATGACGATGATCGCGTACAGGACAGTCCAAACTGGGCCAAAGAGCCAGCTTGGTGGTGCCCATGTGGGCTTAATTAGCTGTGCGTACCAGGAGTAAGTGTCCATACATTTAATTATTATTGCTTTGAGACATTATAATCAATAAGTGTCATAAGAAGGATCTCAATTTAACCTTACTTACAAAATAGACAAAAAAAACGCACTCACTAGATTCATGCCAGATACAAGCCTCCCCCCAATCCAACCCACTGGGCTTCACAACTACCTCAACTTAAAGCAAGAATTTAACCTTCTCCCCAGTGTCTCACGCTACTTCTACGCCTCCTGGGAAGATGGGCTTTGGGATCTGCTGCTAAATCTGAAGATTAAGCCCGAATCTACAGCGCTAGTGCCTGAGTTTTTTTGCCAAAATGTAGTGACAAACATGGAGGCTCATGGTTTAAAAATAATCTGGTATCCCTGTGATCGATTTTTTCGAACAGATCCGAATCAACTACTCGAGCTTATCACCGCCCACTCGCCTGCAGTTCTAGTCATCTTACATGCTGTGGGTATAACTAACCCACTTTGGTCACAAACTAACGATTGGCTGCCAAGCTTACCTAAGTCCAGTCTTCTCATCGAAGACAGCGTCCACAGAGTAGTAGATCCTGCCAAAATTACACTGCTTCATCCACGACATGTGGTTATGGATAGTTTACGCAAAGTCTCACCGCTCGTAGGCAGCAACTTATATATATCTGATCAAATCAAGATCATTCCCACAGCGTGGCAGCAAACTTGGCAGTATCAACTTCAAGTCTATGGTTGGTATCTAATTTTTCAAATGTTTTTGTCTCTACAAACTATCAATATCTCGCTTCGCTGGCAGAACTTCTGCAACCAAAGAGCAGAGCTTGTAATGCTACGCAGCTACGATGTGATTGGCGACAGTAAACTCTCAGGAGCAGGCTGGCCAATTTTTGACTGGCTGTCTAAAAAAATAGATCACACAAAAATAGCTCAAACAAAAGTCGACCAAGTTAAGTACTACCTAGAACATCTTGCATCTGCATGGAGATCACAAAGTATCTATCAAATCCCCATCCATACATCAGATTTCGGTAGACTCAGAGGCTACCCCATCGGCATCGAAAGTCTGAATGCTTCAAAAGTAATCTCAAGTCTGAGAGAAAAGGGTCTACTACTCAGGTTGGAATTAGACCCCAGCCCCTGGAGTAAGAAGCAAAAAGTCATTTATTTGCCGCTTGGACCACACCTCTCTGCAGATCAGATTTCATGGAGTTGTAAAACGCTTTTGAGTGCTATCATTGGCGAAGAAAACTGACCCAACGTGCAAGGGGTAATCGGAACAAAAAATTTACTAAAGACATCATATGAAAATAGGCATCATCACAGGTTCCAACAGGCCGGGACGATTCAATATTCAGCCTGCCACGTGGATTACGAAATTAGCTAGCGCTACTCCTGAAGTTACAGCAAATCTGCTAGATCTTGAAGAGATAAATTTGCCATTTCTCGACGAGTCTGCCCCACCCATGATGCAGAAGTACAGTAAAGAGCATACTAAATCATGGTCAAAGACCATATCTCAAATGGACGGCTACATCTTCGTGACTCCAGAATACAACCACTCTTACTCAGCTGTTCTCAAAAATGCCTTAGATTATCTACTTTCAGAGTGGAGTTACAAACCAGCCTGCTTCCTAAGTTACGGTGGTTCATCTGGAGGCTCCAGAGCAGTCGAGCATCTCAGAACAGTTATGGCCGAACTCAAGATCTACGACCTCAAAGAACAAGTCATGATCATCAACTACTGGGGAAATTTGGACGAAAAAGGAAACTACAAGTTTGATGAAAAACTAGCCATGGCTGGCCAAAGAATGATTAATGAACTGGTTTTCTGGGCAAAGGTGATGAAAGATGCTAGAGAAACAAGAACAAGCGTATAGTAAGACCATGGCACGATACCCGGATGCTTGCAGCATACCAAAGCCAATAATAACTATCTTCTTGTTGATTTCACTTTTAACATTAGGAGCTTTATACACTATCGATCCCAATTGGCGCCAAGCAAAATGGTCTATTTAATCAGAGCTAGCAATCTCGCTTGCACATCTAATTACTAGCACTAGCCAAAGGTCTGCCAATATGCCCAACTTCGATCCCATCACCTGGCTACGTCAATTTAGACTTGGGCCATTTGCCATCTTTGACTTTACGGCTACATACCTAGTTCTCTACTTACTCTCTCCTGCGATCAAGTGGCTATTCTCACTCATCCAAGTAAATATCAGAACTGCCCAAATCATGTGGCTAGCTCTGCCACTCAGTATTGTGGCGCACATAATTTCTAAACAAGATACAGCTCTAACTAAAATGTTCCTCGATCCCAACGGCCACCTTGAAGTCAAACTTCTCATAGTCTGGATGGTGTTCATGGCGCTCAAACCTGAGAAATGCACCTCAAGCAACTCTAGATTACCTTAAAATGAAGTTAGATATAAATTTCTCAACTTTTGATTAGGTGTAGAATACGATCTACTATGGAAATACAAGTCGCCACACAAAGAATCCTGCTTTTTGATGATCTTATCAATCCAGAAGATGCCAAACAAAAAGCCTGGAGTAAAAAAACTGAAGCCTTCGGCACGCTTGATAAATTTGCTAGCTTTCTCACCCGCCCTAAAGATGAGGACTTCGAGCTTATTTACAGCGAACATCGCTACCAACCCTTCTGGCACGTCGTAGCCAAGGCAAAATATGTTTACGATAGAACGGCAGATTACCAAATAAGCTCATCCAGTCCAGAAGTTAAGTCCATTACCTGGGAAAAGAACAAATATGAGATTGCAAATGGTCACTTCCATGTATCAGTAACTGAGCACTGCCAGCAAGAAGAGCATGATGAAGTCTTGGTGGATGGTGTGACAGGCAAAGCGCGTCCTGATCTCAAAAAATACTTGTCGATGTCACCCAAAGTAGTCACTGACGACCTGGAGAAGAAAGTGACCGCCAACTCTATCGTAGTGCCTCCACAGGCTCGTGTCTCGGCAATTATGCGAGATGCACTATCCAAAATGATCAAGGGCATTCAAGCCGATAAAATTCTTGAAGAGTCTGTAGAAGTGCAGTGTGTTGACCTTTACTACTACCCTGTCTATGCCTTTCAATTCACTTGGAAGTCCAAGAACAAAGAAGCGATCGTAGAAGTAGATGGTCTGACTGGTGAGGTAGGCACTGGCAACCGCACCTTCAATGAGTACCTAGGTAAAGTTCTAGATCAAAACTTCTTGTTCGACCTAGGCGCTGATGCGGCAGGCATGCTCATACCAGGCGGCAGCATCGCTGTCAAAGTAGCTAAGAAGTATATTGAGACTAAGAAGAAGTAAGGCATGGAATTAAGATAACACTCTTAGGTCTTAACTAAATCATTTTTTTTCAAAACTTTCCCACAACATCTTCGCCACTCCAAGCGCAGTACCGTCAAAGACTGATTGGCGCTTTACCCTCAACCCCAAAGTCTCAGATTGTATCCTAGCTAAGTCATCATTCTGACTCATGCCGCCGTCTAGCCAAACTTCTCTTGGCTTAATTGGGCACTTGGCGATAGCATAAGCTACTTTACTAGAAATTTCTTTCCAAATAGGTATCAGATCTTCTCCACTATCTAGTAGTGCTTGAACCCTTTGACCATACACACCTACTTTTGCTTCGACTCCATAGAGTACTTGCGAGGAGCTGGAGGGTAAAAGGGTCGTAAACCAGCTGTCGAAAAGCTGGAACTGCGCACCAATCACCTGGACGACAAATGTGCCAGTGCCGTAGGTCACTTTAGTCATACCTGGCTCCATCTCAGCAATAGCGCAGCTAGCTTGTTGGTCTCCGCAAACTACTTCGACGCTCAGAGACTTTCCAAAAACAGACTCATTGGTAGACCCAAAATGAGAAATAGAGCTTTGAGTCTTGGACAAGATGTTTGAGGGAACCTCGAAGATTTGACCAAGCCTCTCACTCCACCCCTGAGTCTGAATATCAAAAAGCAGAGTTCTGGCAGCATTTGTCGTATCTGTTACAAAAATGTTTTGATTTGTCTCAGGATTTTTTTTCAGCCAGTGCCAAAGGAGCCAACTATCTAAAGTTCCGATCGCCAGAGAGCCTGTGCTAGCCAGCTGTGCTGCTAACAAATTATTTTTCAGTAGCCAACTTATTTTTGAAGCAGAGAAGTAAGGCAAAATAGGTAAGCCCGTGCGCTCTCTGACTTCTTGTCCAAATTGAGAGTTTAAAAGTAGACACTCATCTTTAGTTCTTTCATCTTCCCAGACTATCGCCGTGGTGACAGCCTGACCGGTTTTTTTATCCCAAGCCACGACTGTCTCTCTTTGGTTGGTCAAGCCCATGGCTAAAACAGGCACTGTCACGCCTTCCAAAACTTGACGAGCCACCAAGCGACTTTTCTCAAGAATTTCATGGGGGGACTGCTCCACCCAACCAAGCAGTGACACATGTTTTTCCAAGCGTAAATATGATTTTTTAAGTAGCTTCAAATCACGACTAAAAAGACAAGCTTTGACACCAGTCGTGCCCACATCTATGACGAGCATTAATGCATCTAAAGAGTTGGAGACTATGTTACTCTCCTGAAATCCAGTAATCTTACTTTCCTCATTTTTAACTTTTTCTGAAGATGAAAAACTGCTGGTCATACTCCTGAGTGGTACGAGCATGCTAGACATAGTAGTAATCAACCTAGTTAGAGAAGCCAGTACTGCAGTCTTTTCTACTAAAATATTTTCTATGGCTTCTAAAAGTGGTAAGTCTGTCTGAGGTCGACTTCTAATCAGCTGCAACAAAGAAGGAAGCGACCGAGTACCCTCACTAGGCTTATACTCATGCCCCAAAGCAATATCGACTCCAGTTCGATGATTTTGTGAGTCACTACTTAGTCCAGTAGCGACTAAGTCACCGACTCCAGCACTTGTCAAAACAAGTGATGGATCACCACCTAATATCTTTACCACCTGCTGCATCTCTATTATGCAGCGACTGATCAGCCAACCAGCTCGATTTGCACCCCAGTCTAGACCACTTGCCATACCCAGTAAAACAGCATAGATATTTTTCAAAACTCCCAAGAGAGCAATGGTGTGCACATCTTCATAGAACTCGAATCCAACTTTATTTTTAGAGAAAAAAGATTTGAGGTTCGCGGCTAGATTTTGATCACTTGTGGCCACAACTGCTTGCCCACCCTTGCCTGCCATAAGCTCTTCAGCGATAAGCGGGCCGTAGAGCAGCCCCCAACTTTGGCTCGAAGGCAGCAGCCTAGATAACTCCTGATCTATGGTGAGTCCAGTTCCTGGAGTAATGCCTTTTGCCAGACACACCACGCCTGTCTCTGACTTTAAGTCAGGCAAGATTTGACGAATCACCTCTGGAACTGCAGGTGATGGCACACATAAAAAAATTACGTCAGCTTTTTGTACCGCATCAGTGAGTGTGGTGATACCACTGCACTTAACTGGAGTTCGATCCCAGATACAGACATTCGCTCCTGATGAATTTATGAGGGTGGCTAAGGCTCGACCTATTTCACCTGAGCCAAGAATCAAAACAGATGATACATGGGCAGTACTATCCAGCATTATGGCTCTATTGTGACACAAAATTGCGATATACTAACGAGCGTCTATGTCACATGCTCCCATCACTACAGCGATCATCGCCTCAGCAGGGCTGGGCACTCGTTTTCTGCCTGTCACCAAAGTTATTCAGAAGGAACTACTCCCGATCTTGAACACCCCCATCATCGAGCACGTCGTAGCTGATTGTGTCAAAGCTGGGATCACAAGGATAATTCTTGTGCACTCAGAAAGAAATAAACAGATCAAGCAGCTCTACTCTCCAGATGATGAGTTTGTAGCTACTCTAACTAGCCTGGGCAAACGTGATAAAGCAATCGAGGTAGAACAACTTAATCAAAGATGTGAGTTCGTTTTTGTACCTCAACCCGCGAGTGCTGGTTACGGCACAGCCGTACCACTTAAGTTAGTCAAAGACCTTGTCAAAAATGAAGAGGCCTTTGTAGTTTTGATGGGTGATGACTTTCTCTATAACAATGATGGAAGAAGTGAAATTTCGCAGATGATAACTACTTACAGGGAGTCTGGGGCTCAGGGACTCTGTACCTGCGTCCAGATGCCAGATGACAAACTATCTGCGTATGGAGTGATGAAGTTGCTTAACCAATCAGCTCAAAGCCCATATCTTTGGCTCGAGGGCATCGTAGAAAAACCATCACTTGGAACTGCTCCAAGCAACCTAGTCAACGTAAGTAAATATATCTTCAGTCAGAGAATTTTTGAGTCACTGGAACAGCAAGTTGTAGACCCTCGCTTGAATGAGTGGCTGATCACGGACACTCTCTCTATCTTTGCTCAAAGCCAAAAAGTGGTGATCCACCAGCCCACTGGTCAGTACTTAGATGGTGGCAACATAGCAGGCTGGCTCAAAGCCAACATCACCCTTGCTTGGAGAGAACCTCTCTTACGTCAGACTGTGATAGATACTATTAGATCACTACAACTAGAACAGTAGTCAGAAAATTAAGAAAATGGCGTAGATAAAGAAACCTTGTTTAACTTTGGCAGTTTGGGCAGCTTACTCTACAGATTTTACCAAGTAACTTACCTCTCCATTGGGAGTTGTGACTTTTACTTCATCGCCCTCTTTTTTTCCTAAGGTAGCGGCTCCTATAGGACTTTGCAGAGAGAGCTTATGAGCAGTGGGATCTGACTCGTGCTCGCTCACGAGCATGAACTTCAGCTCTGTCTTTTTAACTTTATGGACTAGCGTGACTGTACTCCCAAAATCTATCTCCTTCGATCCATGATTAACCTCTGGAACGTATCCCTCAGACAGAACATGCTCTAGGTAGCGCAAGCGTCTAGTCACGTTGCCTAACTCAAGCTTGGCGTAGATATAAGCACCATTTTCAGAAAGGTCGCCCATCTCACGAGCAGTCTGCAGCCTCACTATAACGTCTTTGCGCTCCTGTGTTAGGCGCTCAAAATCGAGACTGTTCTTAGCGTAAGCTGCAGCTGTAAAGGGAATTTTAGAAGACAAATTATTTTTTGGACCATAGGACAACATGTCCCATGACTGCCATTGCTACCAAGGCCCAACCGAAAACATCAAGATTTGGTAGAGCAAGATAGTGAGTCATGAGCATTCCTAAGCCAATTCCTCCTGTGACGTGTATGATACCGCACCAACTGGTACAACAGTTACCGCAGTTATTGCAGTCGAAGCAAGATGGGGCACTCATTGCTGAGCTTCTTGATGATTTGGTTGTTTTACTTTTACGTGCAGGCATAGTTCTCCTTAAGAATATTAAGTATATAGTGTGAAAAATTTCACCACATCTGTCAAGTAGTCACAACCTATCATCACCATATCTAATTTGATCATAGCTCTAGACATAGTACAATTGTAGATAAAGAAAATCGGTCTAGCTGAAGTCTCTCACTGCCCTAGAACTTGTTTTTCAAAAAACTATATGCCCAACGTTTCACCAAGTCTTTCACCTCTCATAAAACCTAGAAGACGCGTCTGTATGATCTCGTTCCACACCTGTCCACTCGCGAGTCAGGAAGGTAAAGAAAGTGGTGGCATGAATGTCTATGTTTTAGAACTTGCTAAGCAACTTTGTGCCCAGGGCCACACTGTAGACATCTACACTAGAACTCAAGAGGTCAACAATAATGGCGTAGTCCAAGTAGCCGAAAGATTACGAGTCATACATCTCATGGCAGGATCGCACTACCAGCTTCCTAAGAATCAGCTTTTAACCGTCTCTGATGACTTTGTCGTTTCTTTCACCAAGTTTATTCAAGATAATGTTCTAGAGTACGACATACTTCACTGTCACTACTACCTATCAGGATTCATAGGCTTACAAATTAAACAAGCCTTGGACTGGAGTACACCTTTAGTATTCACTTTTCACACACTTGCTCTGATAAAGAACTTAGTAGCTCGCAGTACGTCAGAACAAGAAACTCCTGAAAGAATTTCCAACGAGCTACTTCTTGGCTCCAAGGTGGACGCCATCATCAGTCCCAGCGAAAACGAGAGAGAGTATCTTACTCACCTCTACGGAGTAGCGCCACGAAAAATTAACATCGTCCCTCCAGGTGTGGACCTTAATCTTTTTAAGCCTATGTCAAAAGCTACTGCTAAAAATAAAATTGGCGCAGACTTGAATCACAAAATAATTCTCTTTGCCGGACGAATCGAACCACTCAAAGGTATCGACTCCATACTCTACGCCACGAGAATCTTACTCTCCAAAAGTCCTGAACTAGCGCCTCTTTGCGTCTGGATTGTGGGCGGAGACGTCTCCCAACCCAAGTACCTCTGGTCTGACGAACTAAAGAGACTAGAGAAGTTACGTGCCCAACTTGGTCTTACTTTTTATGTTCACTTTGCGGGACAGAATAAACAAGAGGATCTCCCCTATTTTTACAATGCGGCCGAAGTGGTCGTCATGCCCTCACACTATGAGTCTTTTGGCATGGCTGCTGCCGAGAGCTTGGCATGCGGTACACCAGTGATTACCACAAATCTAACTGGTATCTCAAACCTCTTTGACAACAAACACCAGCACTTAATAACCTCTGCTAATAATCCTCTACTTCTAGCTAAGCTTATGGAGCAAATTCTATCTGGCGCAAGCACACATTCAGCCGCTCAATTAAGAGAAACAGTGGCTGACTTAGATTGGAGTAGTACCGCTGCTAAAGTAGTCAAAGTGTACGATGACTTGTTACCGACAAAGTAAAAAAAATATGACAAAAACTTTCTACTTATTTCGTCATGGCTTAGCTCGACTGCCAGGTCAAGACTACGGTGATGAAATTTTCTCAGCTGAGCTGGTTCCTGAAGGGATTCCGCCAATTGAGAGAATGGGCAAGTTTTTGGCACATGAAATGATCGAGGCTTGTTTCACTTCGCCATTTAGAAGGTGCTTACAAACTGCTGAAATTTTGAAACAAGCTGGGGTCAGAGAGTTCAAAACTGAAGAAAGACTCAAGGAATACGGCCCTGACCAAGAACACAACCTGCACGAGAATTTTGATCAATTTATGATCAGGATGCATGACGTGGCCAACTTTATTCGTGGTCTGGAGGCTGCCAAGATTGCTCTCTGCACCCATGGCTCTGTCGTGGCATGCCTGGCTAGACTTCTGGCTGATCGCGAGTTTACCCTAGACAACCTCCATGAATTTCCAAATCCAGGCGAGATAAAGATCTTGACTCCTAGAGGTGTAGAATACAGGGACTTCAGAAACTAAGTTTAGATTTACTTAGTAGTCTTTATAATTTCACCTTAGTTAACTTTTTAACATCTCTACACACTATGCAGCTCTCCAAACTTTATCAAAAGTACTCCATCATCCCACTTCTACAGCAACACATGATGCGGGTAGCAAGTGTGGCCACACTCATACTCGATAATCTCAAGACTCCACTCACTCAGACAGAGCGAGAACTAGTCGTCAAAACCTGCCTACTACACGACATGGGTAACATCATCAAGTTCAAACTAGATGAGTTCGCATCAGATATTCCAAATGGAGTGCTTAATTTTTGGCAAGAAAAGCAAGCAGAGTACAAAGTTAAATATGGGGACACTGCCCACAAAGCTACTCTGGCTATACTCACTGAAATCGGTGTTAGCGATAGAGTTAAACAAATTACAGACTCAATCAGCTTTGATTTGGCAGAGAAAAATACTCTAAGTCATGATCTGCCTCTAAAGATTTGTGCCTATAGCGACCTGCGTGTCTTACCCGGTGGAGTAGGAACTTTGACAGAAAGACTCTCCGACCTTGAGATTAGATATTCTGATAAATATCCAGATATGAGGCAAAAAGTGAGAAGGAAAAAGTTCGATGGTTTTGCCAAGATACTTGAGTCTCAAGTTTTGACTCAAACTACTATTGATGCAAGCATGATAAACAATAACTCAATTGAACCAACTATGAAGATATTCGATGATGAGGACTACGCTATATAGAATTCAAGCCATAAGCCAAGATGCTACTGTTCGCTAAGAAGGTGATCTTTGTTTTGAAAGGACAATATGATTTTAAAATCACTAAAAAGAAAGTTCTTTCTAGCCGTCGCGCTGCTAGTGGCTTTAGTCATTTATCTAGTAATTATCAATAAGTCACTACTCGTGTCTGAGATAGATCTGTGGCTCAAACCAAAAACACAGCTAACCAGTCTTTTAGCTGAACCATCAGCGTCCCCAAAGCAAGAATTTAGAATTTTGCCGCTAATAGTCAAGCCATCTCCTCCTCCACTCAACTTATCTCAGAGCTGGAATGAGTTTGGTTTTACTGTTCTTAAAAATATTTCTCACGACAATCATGAAAATATTGTTATCTCCCCCCTGAGCATAGCCATGGCTACATCGCTTGTCTCCAATGGAGCTAGTGGCGATACTCTTCTCAATATCCAAAAAACTCTAAATATCTCTGATCAAAATATGACAGAGGTAAATCAGCAAGTAAAGAAATTGCTAGATAATCTTCCAGCAGACAGCGACGAGCTGAGCCTAAAAATTGCCAACTCTGTCTGGTATCGTGATGGTTTCACACTTTTTCCAGAGTTTCAAAAACTAGCCCATGACTCATACAATGCACAGGTTCAGTCGTTGGATTTTTCTTCTACATCCGCACCAAACACGATTAACTCTTGGGTTGACCAAAATACAAAGGGAAAAATCAGCAAAATCATCGATGGCCAAATAGATGAGCTAACCATGATGTACCTCATCAATGCTGTCTACCTCAAAGCCAACTGGACCAACTCCTTCGATCCAAACATTACTCACTATCGACCATTTACCTCAAGAGATGCTGTTGTCAAACAGGTGATGATGATGAAACAAACCCAGTCTGATTTTCGCTATGCAGAAAGTAGTGAGTATCAAGCCATTGAGTTGCCATACGGTAAGGATAAAAGATTTGTCATGGCTTTGATCTTACCAAAAATTGACTTACAAGCCTTCGTGGCCAAACTCAATGAAAACAGCTGGCTAGAGATTCGCCGCCAACTCAAACCTAGTGAGGGAAGCTTGATTTTACCCAAGTTCAAGATCGCCTACAAACAAGAGTTGAAAGAATTCTTACAAAAGATGGGCATGAATAATGTCTTTAGTGAGAACGCAGATTTTTCACTCTTGTCTGATTTAGTACCACTTTTTGTCAGCCAAGTACTACACAGTGCAGTCATAGAAGTCGATGAAACTGGGACAGTAGTAGCAGCAGTAACATCAATAGCGGTCAGTACTATGAGCATTCGTGAAGAACCTAAACGTTTCCTCATGGAGCTCAACAAGCCCTTCATATTTGTGATTGTAGACACAGAGAGTGAGCAGGTATTATTCTTGGGTGTCCTCAATGAGGTTGAGTAAGATTTCTTGTTCTCTTAGTAAGTATATTATCAAGCGACTGGCATTCTGACACCTGCCATAAGTTTGCTAGCTCCCGCGACACTCCCCAACATCACGCTCAAGTCTGAAGTGAGTTGAAGAAGTGGCAAGTAATGCCAACTACTAGGCGCAGACTTAATATTTTTGAGAACTGACCAAGAGAGATAAATGGATAAAAGGATTAAAAAAGTAATCCAAAATTTTGGCTGAATCAAGCAATAAGTGGCGAGCAGCATTCCTAGAAAATATCTTAAAAAAATAAATGCAACTTTTGGCCTCATTATTCCTGAAAAAGTATCTCCTTTGGCATAACGATAAATGGCGTTACTAAAATTGATCAAATTTGAAGGAGCAGTCCAGCTAACTCTAGCCTCTGAGGCAAACTCTATCGGAACTTTCTTTGCTCTCAATTTTCTTGCAAAGGCGTAGTCTTCGTTGTCGTCAAGAAACTCATCAAATCCTCCCATCATTTGCCAGACTTTTTTTGTCAAAAGCATCGAGCGTGTAGCTGGTAAAAAAAGCTGTGGATTTATTTTTTCTGGTGGGATGAGGAAGTAAGGAGCTGCTGCTTCTTGAAATCGCGAGCCAGCTGCTGGTTGGTAGTAACCGGCTACGACTAAATCAAGGGTATCACTTGTTTTGTGGTTTTTATCATGGTAGTTTTGGTAGGTTGTCACTAACTCTTCTAACCATTTTTCCTCTGGTACACAGCCAGCATCTGTAATTGCAATTAACTCATGTTTGGCGTGCAGTATCGCTTCATTACGACCCACACTTCGGTTGCCTCTTTTTTGTAAAAGCTTCAACTTGAACTTGGAATTTTTTTGAGCGATAAATCTTAGTCTGGTCCAAGTACTATCTACAGATCCACCATCCACTACCACTATCTCACTTGGTAGTAGAGTTTGAGTTTTCAAGCCATTTAGTAACTCTTCAATGGTGTTTTCTTCATTTAGAGTGGTAATGATTACAGAAACTTGGATCATATAGAGTGAATACTTCGAAACTGTTTTAAAAAATTAGATTAATGTCCCACTCCAAAACAAAAATGTCACATTTTTGATAAAGTCTAACCAATCATTTTGCACTGTACTGGCTAAAAGTAAAAAGTGCTACTTTCTCCTCCAAAGTTTTTTATACTTTTGCACCACTAGCTCCCAACTTTGAACTCTGGCCCACCCTCTGGCAGGCAGTGAGCCACCGACATGCTTCAGAGTCGAGTTGACGACTGCACCTACATTTGCTCCAATCTGAATCCAGCTCGCGAATGGTGCCAGACTCAAGTAATCATACTTGAGCGGAGACTGATGTACAGCCACCACCTGCAGTCCTGAGGCAAGGGCTTCGAGAATGGTAAGGTAACCGGAAACATAGGCGATCTTGTAAGAACTCCAAGGTATCTGGGAGTTGTCTATAAAGCCGTGCAGCTTCGCTGGCAGCTGTCCATTTTTAATTCTACTTTCTATTACTTTTCTTAGTTCCCCATCGCCATATATATCTAGACTCACGTTCTTACGTGTTTTTTGGACAAGGTTCTCTACTGCTCTCAAGTAGAGCTCTATCCCCGTGTCCCTCTCCAAGCGGCCCACAAAGATAATTTTAAGAACCTTCCGACTCACACTCGAACTTTGCTGAAAATTCACTTCAGCCCCCATATTATTTAAAGTCTGACTTACTTTTTGGGTTGAGAGATCTACAGCGCCATAGGTCACCACATCTGGTTTTACTCCATACCACTTCTGATGAAAACTGCCCACACAGATATTCCCAGATGTGAGAGCTGCCGCTGCTCTGTGCCAAAATATCTGTTTTAGAGTTGGTTTCTCAGATTCAAAGCCATGAAAAGTCATGAAAAATTTCTTCCAAAAAAATACTAGCCTAAAGGGAAGAATCCAAAAAAAGACATCGTGAATGTGAATCACCTCAGCATTTCTAATCAACTCTAGATGACACCAAAACCACCACCAAATACCCAACTTCTCACTCCATCGAAAGCGAGTTGCGAAAACTCTAGCTGATGGTGGGATACGCCATACCTTCACTCTATCCAGAACTTCTTCAAGTGGCAGATTTATATCATGTTGAGTTGTGACAAGAGTTATGTCGTGCTTTTTTAACAACTTAGTGACGTTGTAGACGTGATTTTCTACTCCTCCCACATGAGGTGAATACAGTCTGGCTAAAAATAGAATTTTCATGAATTTACTCAAGTAATTTGGACCAATCGCAAATTTTAAATCTATTTTAAAGAGTTGTAGCGTACAAGGATGCCATGAACAAAATCATCAAAAATCTCTTCACCGCGAGGGTCGCTATTCTACTCTTTATTTTTCTGAGGACTGCTCTACCTCAGTCAGTTTCAGCTCAAGAAGTGATCTTTCAGGACTCCTTCGATGGCTACGGTAGCTATGCTTGGGCGATGCAGCACAGTGCTCAGTATCTCAACTACACCTTGCCTTGCATGTACTATGACCTGCCAGCCAAGTGGGAACGTGTTGATAATCATCTCAACATCAACATTGTCAGCATGGCCTGCGTGACTGAGTACACACCTGTAGGCCTAGATGTCTCAACTCTTCCGTACGGTTACGAGTATGAGCACACCATGAAGTTCGTCAATAGTTCCTGGCAAGACAGAAATGTACTTTTACTCTGGAAAGATCCTCAGAACTGGTACAACCTGCATATATTTGGAGACTGGATCTGGGTAACCAAGATGGTCAATGGTAACCCCAATAGCATGAGTGGCTTCAGATATGTTTTTAAACCCGACGCTACATATAACTTCAAGGTTAAGATGTACAAAAATCACATCGTGGAGTTGTTCATCAACAATGTTGACGCTATAAGATTTGAAGATCCCAAGCCATACTTTACTGGCCCCTACACTATAGGTTTCCAAGCCAGTGTGGGGACTAGCGTCTCGTACTCACTCACTGAGTTTGATGATGTAGTGGTGAGATCTATTCCACCTCCACCTCCAAAAGACATAAATCTTGGTGTCAAGATTCTCAAGCAAATTGATCCGCTCTGGAAAAATGATATCTACGACACGGCTACAACCTGGTCTAGTTCCCCCACTATGGGTAGATGGGGCTGCGCGACCACATCGGTCGCGATGATTTTGCAGTACTATAATATTTCTGAGCTACCAAGTGGTGAGTTGCTCACGCCAGCTTCTCTTAATGCTTGGCTGAAGGCTCAGCCAGATGGCTACACCAGCGCAGGCTATATCAATTGGCAGGCTGCCACTCGCCTCACTCGCTTGATGAGTGCCAAGCTAGGTACACCCAAGCTAGAGTACAGTAGATTGTCGGGATCGCTAGAGATCGCCCAAGCAGAGATCCGAGCCAACCGACCTGTCATTATCAATATCCCTGGCCATTTTCTAGTTGCCGATGGCATACCTGAGGATGGAACCAAACTCAGTATCAAAGATCCTGTCTACGACTACACAACACTGGACCAGCACAACTCCTCGCTAGTTTCAGTTCGAAAGTTCCTACCTAGCCAAACAGACTTAAGTTATTTCTTCATGGAACACTCTGAGGGATTGAAGCTGCAGCTGCTTGATTCACAAACTGGCGCTAGTACTACTCTCGAGTCATTTGCAGACTTAATCTATGACCCACTTGAAAACTCTGGAGAGAGCTCTCAATACGTCATCCAAAGAGAAGTTTCTAAGCCCAGTTCTGGAGTGTATGATCTGAAGCTTTCTCGATCTGAAGCTGGTCCATACTCGCTTACGTTAATCACTTATGACACTCAAGCTAATCCATTTGTATTTAAGTTATCTGGATTTGTGGGCACAACTCCAACTCTCTTTCGGTTGAAGTATGATCGCCAAACTCAATCACAACTCACGGCAGTCGTAGATTTTGCTCAAATCCGCCGCGACCTCAAAGTACTGAAGGATTTGAAACACTTTTCTAAATCGCTCACTTATAGTCAATTAGATCGCACTGCGACACTAGGGCAAGCTGCTACCTCACTCAGCTCACGCTTGCGCTATGCAGCTCTTCTGCGTACTCAGCTAGCTCAACTTGCCCCCAGCATCTCAAGTCCAGGGCGTGCATTTTTGAATCAAGAAGCAGCTTTCCTTAATACTTATCTAAGGCAAAGTCCTTAAGTGCTCCACCCGCATATACTACCCCTCTCAAGTGAGAGGTGCGCTGATTCCATTGCGAACTGATGTTATTTTGGGAGGTCTATATGATGATGTAGAATTGAGGCTTATCAAACCAAAGAAAAGGTCATGCTAAAGAAATCAGTCTTACTCTTCATCATCTTTACTCTTGGATTTTCATTATCTGCCTTTGTTGCGCCATGGTTTTTTCCAAACACTTTTAGCTGGCTAACTCCCACAAAGAATCTTCAGAGTTCTCAATCAAGTACTTCAGACACCATTAGCCCTAGTCTTGAGAGTGAACAGGAGTTGGTCATTTTAGGGGAAGTACCCACGACAGTCCCAGCTCCACAATCCTCACCAGAGCCACCCAAAAACATCAAGCTCCTTTTTGGCGGAGACCTGATGTTTGACCGTCACATCAGATTACATATGGCTAAAAATAGCCCTGAGTTTATTCTCGAGCCACTTAAAAATACATTTGCCAAGTATGACATTGTGATCGCCAATCTTGAGGGTCCTGTGACTACTTCGCCATCGAAGAGCGTGAACAGCGTAGTAGGCTCGAGCAGTAACTTCATCTTTACTTTTGAGCCCAAAATTTTACCCATGCTTTATCAAAATAAATTTACCATCGTCAATATTGGCAATAATCACATCACCAATTTTGGTGAGGCAGGCATCACCCAAACCAAGGCTTTTTTAACAGAGAATAAGATTAAGTTCTTTGGCAACACCCACTCTGAAAAGTCTCCAAAGGAGCGAGTCTATGTCCACTCTACCACAACTCCAACTCTTGCTTTTGTCAACTTTAATCAATTTGTAGCTGGTGGGTTTGAAGCCGCAGTCGCAGATGTGAAGTATGCATCTACCCAAGCCGAGATGGTGATCGTCATGCCACATTGGGGCAATGAGTATGAAAGTGTCGCCAATAAGGTTGTTCAAAACTGGGCTCACAAGCTGGTGGATGCAGGCGCCGATCTCATCATTGGCGGTCACCCCCATGTCATCCAGCAGAGAGAAGAGTATCAGGGGAAAATTATTTACTACTCTCTTGGCAACTTTGTCTTTGATCAATACTTTGAACCCAGAGTGAAGGAAGGCTTGTTGGTCGGAGTTGAGATTTCTCCAGATGGATCTATCATCACCACTGAGCTCCCCATCAAGATCGAGAAGACTGGTCAGACTCTTCTCAAGCAACAAGACTCTCCAGAGTCACAATCAGCTCCTTAGGCCTTATAATCCCATTACAGTAACCTTAAAACCAAGTTTCTCATCTTTATCCAAGCAAAACTTCTCATTTGGTTATAGAGCAAGCAACATCCTATGTCTTTCTGGCAACTTTTAGAAAAACCAATCATCGGCCTCTCACCTATGGACGGTGTGACTGATCATCCCTTTCGCCACATCACCAAGCGATATGGTGCGCCTAGCGTAATCTACACTGAGTTCACCTCTGTCGAAGGAGTCTGCCACGGAGCCACTAGGCTTCTGGAAGATTTTCTCTATGACGAGACTCAGCGTCCCATCATCGGCCAGATCTACGGCACCACTCCTGATAGTTTTCGCCAAACAGCTATCGCGCTCTGTCAGCTAGGCTTTGATGGTATCGACATCAATATGGGCTGTCCTGCCAAGAATGTGGCCCACTCTGGAGCTGGCGCGGCTTTGATCAGAACTCCCAAGTTAGCCCAACAAATAATCGCTGCTGTTCAAAAGGGTATTAAAGAATGGCAAGAAGGCTCAACGGTTCTAGACTGCCCCAATCTCTCTGAACAAATTAGAACAGAAGTTTTGCTCAGAAAAGAAAAATTACCTCTGACTTTTCAAGAAAGTAGAGCCGTGCCAGTTTCTGTTAAAACTCGTATAGGTTATGACTCTATTGCTGTCAAAGAATGGATTCCCAACCTGCTAGAAATGGGTCTAGCAGCTATCGCCATCCACGGCCGTACGCTCAAACAACAGTACTCAGGCTCAGCGAACTGGGAAGCAATTGGACAAGCCGTACAGATACTTAATCAGCTATCAGCCTCCAACTCCACAGTCTATCCTTCTCCCTCAACGCTTATTCTGGGAAATGGAGATGTGATTTCCAGAAAAGATGCTCTTGAAAAAATTGAGAAGTATCAACTTGATGGAGTACTACTTGGCCGTGCCACTATGGGCAATCCTTTTGTTTTTACTGAAGAGCTGTCAAGCTCTGATGATGTGCTCAAAAGATTCAAGGTAGCCTATGAACACGCCCTATTATTTGAAAACACATATAGCCACCACGAACACTATAATTTTCTGCCTATGCGAAAACACTTGGGTTGGTACGTACGAGACGTTTCCAATGCTTCCCTGATTAGGCAGGAAATTTATCAGACTCATACTGCGCAGGAGTTTAAGGAAGTGATGGAAAAATATGGATTTGCGGTATGAGCTCATTTCTTAGAGCTTAAGTGAACTACTTTTAGACCAGGGGTGAAAAATGAATGAGGTTGTATCTAGTGGTTGGGAACTGTGGCCTAAGGGAGGTATAATATGTCATCAGTTCTGAGGGAGAAAAAACAAGGCCGCTTAGTCTCAGTTGGTTAGAGCGCTCGATTCACATTCGAGAGGTCAGGGGTTCGAGTCCCTTAGCGGCCACCAAAAAATTTGAGCAGAACTAAAGTCGTAAGCAGCAAATAGTTACTATTTCTTAGATTTCAGAGTTTTGAACTTCCCACTCAAATCCTAGTGGCCAAGCTTTTACAGACTCACTTTCTAGTCTAGGAGCTTGGAGTATTATTGGCTGAGTGGCATCGCTTGTAGAGAAGTAAGAAAAAGAATCTTGACGCCACTTGTCTCTAGAAAGAGAGGTTACCCGCCCACTCAACTCAGAAGGTTTGGTCTCCGAAAAAACTTGCGTGAGCAGATTGTATTTTTTATAGGAGATCTCGTCTTCCTCTTTTTTGATCTTAAAGATAAGATTTTCCCTATCCAGAGCAAGATAGACCTCTGTGGCGTCAACTGGTATTTCTCGTTCACTCAAGAGTTTTGTACTTTGGCCTTGATAATTAATTGGGATAGCTTGGACTGAAGTAATAAGTGTGCGCCTAGTATCTTCTGAACTGACTGTCACGCTTTCTGTACTGTATAAGAGTCTTTCCTGCTTATCTACTCCAATAAAATCTGAATTTATCACTTGCTGTCCAGGTGCTAAATCAGCTCTCCCATTAGTAGACAGAATTTTAATCAACTGCATCTTGTTAGTATTGTCAACCCCCCATATTTCAGGACAGACTGCGTGAGTACTGTTTAGCATAAGCGG
>CAYUQY010000006.1:0-51314 GCA_964447075.1 uncultured Pseudomonadales bacterium
GGCCTGATAGATGTCACTTTTAAAAATTTAAGACAGATAATTAAATAATCTGGGTGTCTGACGAGGCTCGAACTCGCGACCTTCCCCTTCACAGGGGGACGCTCTAACCAACTGAGCTACAGACACCATTTTTTATAATATCCAAATCTTTTAACAGACTCTGTTCCACATCTCTACTAGTGTGAACTAGGTGATGACAATTGAAACAAATCCAGACTAAGTTACTCAACTTATTATTTGTTCTATTGTGATCAAGGTGATGCACAACAAGCAATCTTGTATCGCTTATTTTACATTGTACGCATTCGCGCTTAATTTTACTTCTGATCATTATATCTCGATATGCGTTATTACCATCCGTCCAATTGGGATGTTTTTCACCAACATAAAATGAGTTTCTCCAAAAAGTTTGACAACTTTTGCTACAAAAATGCAGGCCACTCTTAGAGTGTTTAATTTTGGATGGAGACTTATAAATTTAAGTTCCACAAATTTCGCAGCTAACATAATGTCCAAGCAACTGAGATTTTGACCTGCAAACTGCAGAACAGAACTTCCCCCAACCCATCTCCTGATGGCTAGGCTTGACCTTGAACTCAACTTTGCAAATGAGGCAACTTGTTATAGGCATTGTTCACGATTGTATGAATTTGAGTACTGTAAGTAAAGCTACAAGAAAATGTAGTAACTTTAGAATTATTTTAAAGATCAGAGAGTTTCAAGATTATAGTGCGCCCGACAGGACTCGAACCTGTGACCTACTGCTTAGAAGGCAGTCGCTCTATCCGGACTGAGCTACGGGCGCAACAAGACAACACATTATACCTTCTGTGAGTTCATTGGTCAGCAACAAAGACCTGATAGCTTGAGCCGATTCAAGTAGATTTTTTGCCTACGATCTTGAGGGCGGGAGAAGTGGCAAACTTCTTGATGGTTTTTTGAGCTGGTTTCGAGGATTTATTGCTTGATGCGGTCACTCTCTTTTTGACCTTTTCGACTAGTTCCTCACTCTTTACTTTAGCTTTCTGAGCATAGGCTTTGGTTTTCTTTTTGACACTTTTGGCAACCTTGGTGACTGCTTTTTCACCAATTTCTAGCTCTTTCTTGATCAAGTCACGATTTTCTTTTTTGGATAAAAACAGAGCTGCAACTCCTGCTACCAGGCCAGCTACCACTGTCAAGATACCCGTACGCTTGTCTGCCATAGAAACCTTTCTTTAGATTATATCGGACTAGATTATACTTGTGCCGGCTGTGGCACATAGGATAAGAACTGCTCATAGTATGACACAATCATACTCATAGTTTCAACTGTCTTTATCGGGAAGGCTCCAATACTTGTCTCTTCTGAGAGCATGACAAAGTTAGTCCCATCGAGTACAGAGTTAGCTACATCACTGACTTCGGCTCTAGTAGGCCTAGGGAACTGAGCCATGGAGAGAAGCATCTGGGTGGCTGTAATAACAGGTTTGTAGGTGTTGTTCGAACGTCTGATGATCTCTTTTTGCCAATAGGGCACTTCCCAGAAAGGTATTTCAACTCCTAGATCGCCCCTGGCTACCATAAGTGCGTCAGCTACGGTTATGATCTCATCTAGATTAGTCAGAGCAGCTCGATTCTCTATTTTGGCCACAATCTTACTACTCATGGAGCGAGATACGAGCTCATGTCTCAACTTGGTGATGTCTTCACGGTTGCGGACGAAAGATAGGCCAATCCACTCTACTCCAATGCTCTTGACGGCTTCAATGTACTCGATATCTCTAGTCAAAATAGAAGGCATGTCCAGAACAACATCTGGAGTGTTCATAGTTTTTCTGGTAGTGACTTGACAGTCGATGAGAGCTCGAGTGATAAGGTTGTTAGGTTTTTTTTCGACAACTTCAAACTCACATGCCCCTCCAGCAAGTAGAATCTGATTGCCGACATTAACACTTTCTACCACTGCGGCAGGTATCAAGACCGAGTTGTGATCAATACTGTGTTCGTCACAGGTGAAAATCACTTTTTGACCGAACTTAACCTCAAAACTTTCTCCTGCCAGCGTGATGCGCACTTCTGGACCTTGTAGATCAAGCAGGATCTGAACGGGGATACCTATTGACTCAGAGATGTGCTTGACCCTAGAGATCACCTCGTAATGCCAAGCTGGAACGTTGTGCTTGGTGTTGAACCTGATCACATCTGCACCTGCATGAAGCAGGGCTTTGATTTGTTCTTCTGACTCTGTGGCTGGACCAATCGTAGCTATGATTTGTGTTTTGCGCATTGATTGATTATTATGATGTATAGCTTGATAAAGTCAAAAGCGTATAAGAGGAGTAAGTATGAGTTACATAAATACAAAATCAGCAGAAGACCTAGCTCAGGAGGCATTAAATATGGCTTCTCAGTCTCAAAGTGTCTCAAACAATGCAGTTACCTCAAGTAATTCTTCGAAGCCTATGAGTTCTGACACATCTGAGTCACTTACATCTTTGCAGAATGTTATAGAGAGAAATGCTTTAGCTCTGGACGAGATGAACCTAAAGTTACGTGAGCTAAGGGAAAGTCTAAAGAATGTTTTTGATAACGATACCCAGCTGAGCGTAGTCCAACAAGATGCCGAAAAAGTTGCCTCTGAAGTAAAGAACAGGCGCTCACAACTGCAGGCAGGTCCACAAGTAATGCAGATGAAGTCGAAAATCAGTGAGGTCTCTGAACAAAAAAAGGAAGTTGAAGAAGCACTTAACAACCATCTGCTTAATCTTTATAAAATTACTGGTACAAAAGTAGTCGATCTTTCAAGTGGGGAACGCGAATTTTCGATAAAAGCTAGCTTGAAGAGTTCCAAGAGTGCAGGTTGAGAAGATTGTCAATCTTTGATTACTCAAAAAAGTGCGCAGTATTTACTCCTGAGCAAGCTCTTCTTCGATCCTCAAGAGTTGATTGTACTTAGCCAAACGCTCACTTCTAGCAGGCGCACCTGACTTGATGAACTCCGCTTGGGTGCCTACCGCAATGTCAGCAATTGAAGAGTCTTCTGTCTCACCACTGCGGTGAGAAACAATCACTTTCCAGTCTGACGTCCTAGCGGCTACCACAGCCTGTAGAGACTGAGTCAGAGTGCCTATTTGATTGACCTTCATGAGGAGTGCTGAGCAGCAGTTCATATCTATGGCTTTTTGAATACGTGTTTCATTGGTGACGAGAAGATCATCACCAACAAGGATGACCTTACTACCAATCATTTTTTTGAGACTTTGCCAGCCTGTCCAGTCATCCTCAGCCAAGCCATCTTCCAGAGAGTAAATTGGATACTCAGCTATAAGATGCTGCCAGTATGAAATCATTTCATCTGTAGATAATTTTTTGTTTTGAAGCCTAAGTGTGTAGACTCCATCTTTGTACCACTCAGAAGTGGCTGGATCTAAGCCAAGACTAACCTGCTTACCTGGCTCAAAGCCAGCATTAGTGATTGCAGTCAGAACCAGCTCAATTGCTTCTTTATCTGAGACACTAGGTGCAAAACCACCCTCGTCACCCACTGTTACATGATGGCCTTTTTTTTTGAGAAGATCTGAGAGGGCATGATAGATCTCACTACCCCACTCTAACTGTTCGTAAAAGGTAGTTGCGCCATGAGGAACTACCATAAACTCTTGACAGTCTGTGCTTTGCCATGAGGTATGTGCTCCGCCATTGATCACATTAAACATTGGAGTAGGCAGACGCATCCTTTTTGTCTGTCTGTCTACTGGGAGAGATGTCTTCCTAGCGGCTTGGGCTTTTTGATATAGCTGGTAAATGTACTTGAAGTAAGGCAGATCAAGAGAGTTGGCTGCGGCCTTGGATACTGCTAGGGAAACACCTAGAATAGCATTTGCCCCAAGCCTACCTGCGTTGCTAGTTCCGTCACGTAAGATCATCTCTTGGTCAAGACTTAACTGATCTAAAGGATCATTGTTGCGCAAGGCTTGAGAGAGCTCACCATTGATGTGCTCTATAGCTATCCCTACTCCTTTTCCCTGGAAGTGGTCGTTATCTCTATCACGAAGCTCAACAGCTTCATATGAGCCCGTACTTGCTCCACTTGGGACTGATGCTCGACCAAAAGAACCATCAGAGAGAGTAACCTCAACTTCCACAGAAGGATTACTGCGTGAATCTAAGATTTGACGCGCATGAACAAGTGAAATACTGGGCACTTACTAACTATAGACCCTCAAATGAGAAAATGCAGGAGTAAGCGTTACGCACTACTCCATTTCTTCTGGGGTACGTGGAAAACGCTTGAATTTTTTGGGAGGACGAGGTGTGGGAGGATTCTTCATCTTCTTGATGGCTCGAAGTCTTTTCTTGGTGCGTCGTAGCTCATTGAGCCTTTGAGTCTTGATCTCTGATGGCTTCATGTAGTAGCGGCGATCTTTGACCTGCTGAACAATATCAGTGGCCACAGAAATTTTTTTGAATTTCTTGATGACGTCACCTGGATGCTCGTCACTGCGAGCTCTTACAATAATTGGCATAATAAACTGCTCCTAGACTCAAAGTAGATGAGAATTATACCTTAAAGCCATAAATTTGCTTGAAGAGATCAGTAACTTGAGCTAGCGACAGGATGGAAGGCTTCTGGGCGCTCTGTTTGCGAGAGCCATTTAAGAGCATTTTACCACTAGGATGATAGTACCAGTAGCCAACTTGGTCCAACTTGAGGATGGCGTCTGAGAGTGACTTGAGGTCTATAGGGCAATCTGGACGAGCCTTGATACGTAAGCTACCATCGTCTGGGTCCCTTTTAATCACGACGCAAAGGCCCTTTTTTTGGGAGTACTTGATCACCTCATCATTGGCTGTAGAGACTGAGAGGCAGCTGCCAAATGGCATCTCAAAGAGCTCACCTGTGCTCAGCTCACGCTTGGCGGCAACTTGATGACGAAGATTTGCGTAAGCACTATCGAGACTAATGAGGCCGTAGTGAAGCTGTGAGTCATCATTGTGAGGGTCGATAGACTCGTATCCTTGAAGGAGTGAAGACAGCATGAAGCAGTAGCGGGGGTGCTGACTATCTGGCCAGCTAATCTCTCCGAAGTGGTCTACATCGACAATGTGAGTGACTAACTCTTTCAGCGCCTCGTCATGTACATGGTCGGGGTGAATACGACAGATGTAGTCATAGACTAAAGTAGCTGCACAGACATACTCTCTCCCACGCTCAGGTTGGTGGTGATCAAACTCTCCAAGGCCAGTATCGACGTGTACCACCATGTGCATCTGGAATCCAAGCCTTTCAGCCTCACTGGGATTGATGAGCTTGCCAGGATCTACAAAGGCCGTATGGGCATCTGCGTAGTGTTGAGCATCAAACCTTTTGAGCAACCAAACTGAGGCACAGGCATCGAGGTCTGGCGAGTGGTGGGTGACAATCATTCTGCGTAGAGCTTGTTGCATAGTAATTCAAATAATGTTCAGTATACAAGAGCTGTTCCAAAAAACCCACCGCCACAGCCGTCCAACAGTAACTACTTGCGCAGTCATGTGGGAGGTCAGTCGCAGTGGGCACCCTCACCGGGATTTAAACTAAGATGTACTATAGATAAGATTTGTGCAAAGTAGAGTAGTAAAAAAGAACTATTTATCAAGGTATAAGTTATGTCTCTGATTCAAGGAAAAACTGTTATAAGACTGAGTATTTCCTGAGCCTTTTGCATCAATAGTAACAATAGGGGTTTTACTTTCTTTTTTTTAAAAAAAGATTGAACAAAGTAATAAATAGTATTTTAATAATTTTCCAGAAAATTATGAACGGCCAAGTGAGGATACTCCAAATAAAAGGTGTGGCATCATCTTCGCCTCTTATCCAAGCTGAAATGACTAACCAAGCTTGATCTTGATCAACAAAAGTAGCTACAAGTTGTATCGATTTACCATCAATTATTTTGACAAACTTAAAGGTTTTGTTTTTTTTACCAACAATTTTTTTATCAGGAGAGTGAACTACACTCTCAGCATTAGAGAGTGAGATCTGGCGTTGTTTTAGACGGTGAAGTGCATGTTTTGTAAAGATGATTTTGGTCATAACTAAAGTTAGCTAGCTTTTTTATGCTAGATCCTTAGTCTCAGTTTAGAAACAGCTCCCTTTTCAACTCAGTCACATCTATAAGTTGAGTCTCACTTTCCAGTCTTCTCTTCCACTCCACTTTCTCCCCAGTTTTAGCTGAGACAACGAGGCGATGTGGGATGCCAAAGAGATCTGCGTCTGCAAATTTTTCTCCAGCTCTTACATCCCTATCATCCCAAAGCACTTCCACTCCTAGAGAAGTGAGGAGATCGTATATTTTCTGGCCTTGCTCAGCTGACTGAATATCTACTAGATACACTCTGAAAGGTGCAACCTGTATCGGCCAAACTAATCCCTTATCGTCAGCAAATTTTTCGACTATGACACCTACCAAGCGGGAAGGACCAATGCCGTAGCAGCCCATGTAGACTGGGGACTGTGTGCCGTCAGAGTTAGTAAAAGTATAGTCAAAAGCCTGAGAGAACTTGATGTTAAGTGGAAAAATATTCCCAACTTCACAAGCTTTATTGACTTGATAGAGTTCGCCATTTTCAGGATAAAGATCACCCTCTTGGGCAACTTTAAAGTCATAAAACTTTTCAGGAGTGGGAAGGTCTCGGCCAAAATTCACATTTTTACAGTGGTAGCCAGTTTTATTACTACCACACTCGAAGTTGGTGACTCCTTGGAGAGAATCATCAAAGAGTACCCTCACGCTTTTCGGTAGGTTGATCGGACCAGCATAGCCAACTTTAGCACCAGTTGAGTTCATGACTGCTTCAGCCGAAGCAAAGCTCAAGCTCTTGACTCCAAGAATTTTTTTTAACTTTTCCTCATGAATCTCATAAGTGCCACGAGTTACAGCAGCAACTAAACCTTGCTCAGTTTCAAAAAGAATGGTCTTTGTAGTCTGAGACTCTGGAATCATAAGCAGTTTTGCCAACGCCTGTACACCAATCACACCTTCTGCTTTTATTTCTTGAAGTTCTTCAAGCTTGCTGCTTTGATTTTTTATTTTTGGAGCTTGACTGGGTGCTACCTCTCTATTGAACACAAGCCCAGCTTTGGCTGCAGTAAAAAGAGTATCTTCACCTGCTTCACAAATTGTTTGAAACTCATGTGAGAAATCTGGGGTGAAGTCACCTCCAGAAGCCAGGGCGACAACTGTGTCGTCACCAAGACCTAGTCGATCAAAAATTGTGAGATAAGTCTGTTTGACTACCTCGTAGTACCTTTTTAGATCTTCCTCAGAGGCGTGAAAGCTATAAGCGTCTTTCATGCTAAACTCGCGACAGCGAAGTAGACCAGATTTAGCTCTCGGTTCATTGCGAAACTTAGTTTGAATTTGATAAACACTTGTAGGTAGAGACTTGTAACTTGTGCACCACTCTTGAACCAATGGAGTCACAACTTCCTCATGCGTAGAGTTGAGAACGTACTCTGTAGAGTTCCTTGATAGTGAAGCACTGTTCGCGCCAGATGCCTTCATCAAAACATCGACAGTTCCAAGTCTGCCTGTTTTTTGCCAAGCGCTCAGTGACGCCAGCGAAGGCATCTTTAACTCAGCAGAAACTTTGTCCATTTCCTCACGAATTATCTTTTCAATTTTATTCAAAACTCTTAAACCAAGTGGCAGAAAACTATAAACTCCTGCGATTTCTTGATGTATAAATCCTGCTTGAGTTAGTAAGCGAGCATTCTTGCTGGTCATCTCAGAGCTCACGCCCTTACGTGATCTAAATGGAAGTTGAGAGTATTTCATAGGGACCTTATCTCAAGTCTTTAGACTTTCGGCAATGGTATCTGCAATGCTGAGTACCTCTAGTTTTGGATGAGAAGTGGACTGCGGAATAGAGTTGGTGACGATAATTTTATTGATAAGTGACAAATCTAGAGACTCAAATCCATTCGCAAAAATACCATGAGTTGCAAAAAAATAGACGTTCTTAGCTCCTTGTTTTTTAAGTAGTTTAGCCGATGAAGATATAGTGCTGCCGGTATTGATAACGTCATCAAAAATTAAGACATCTTTGTCTTCAACGTCGCCGTGGAGCTCCTTGGATTGAGTTTCACCAGAATTAAGGTCTCGCGTTTTATCAATACTTGTTAACTTTAGGTCTAAAGCTTGAGAGAACTCTCTGGCTCGCTTGAGTCCTCCAAAGTCGGGACTTGTCACTATGGTGTTTTTTAAGTCTAGAGTCTTTTTAACATACTCTACAAAAAGTTCTTGAGCAGATAGCTGCTCTGTGGGAACTGAAAAAAAGCCAGGGAGGCTGGAGTTATGTAGGTCAAGTAAAAAAATTCGCTCAACTCTCATGTTTGAGATAACGTCACAAACCACTTTGGCGGCTATAGGCTCACCTTTGCGAAAAACCTTATCCTGAAGAGAGTATCCTAACCAAGGAACTACCAATCTGATGTTACGTGCACCACTTCTATCTAGGGCATCAACTAACAAAAGGAGCTCCACTAAGTTCTCATCAACTGGCGAGCAAAGTGACTGCAGTACAACTACATCCTGACCATGCAGGTCATCTTGTATCCAAACTCTTTTTTCACCATTGGCGAACTGGCCTAACTCTGTTTTAACTATAGAAATACCTAGAATTTTTGCCAATTCTTGTCCGAGTTTGGTGTGAGAGGAGCCTGCGAGGAGCTTCATATGATTTGTCTTATAGAGAGCATTATAGTCAAAATCTACTTAAATTTTTAGGTAAGTTTTTTTGTTTAGTTGGTCAAGTGAGTAGTCGCCCATTTGGAAACGAATGAGTTGATTGACTGTGTAGCCTACTCTTTCCAGCATGCGTTTGACCTGGTGGTGCTTGCCTTCATAAATGGTAAGAGATATCCAAGGGTCACTAGATTCTGGATCAAGTATCTCGACTTCAGCTGGTTGTGTAAAGCCCTCGAATAGCTTGACCCCCTTACGCAGGTGATCGAGTGCTTTGGCTGTGGGAAACCGATCAAGAAGAATGTGATAGATTTTGGAGGCATGTGATGAGGGGTGAGTCAGGCGAAAGGTAAGCTGGCCGTCATTGGTCAGAACCATGAGACCCTCAGAAGTAAGATCCAATCTTCCTATGGGGTAAAGTCTGGGAATGTTTGTGCCAAGAGGAAGCTGTTGTTTGAGATAATCCACAACGTTTGTGCGGCCAAGCTCGTCGCTGGTGGTGCTAACGATACCAACTGGCTTATAGACAAGATAGGTCACTACTTCTAGTGGCTTAGCTTTAACTACTTTTCCATCGAACTTCACTAAATCTTTCTCAGGATCTACAGCTTGTCCAACTGTAGCAATTTTATTGTTGACTTTAACTTTACCATCAGCAATAAACTGCTCAGACTGGCGACGAGATGCAATGCCTTGTTGGGCTAAAAAAACGTGAAGACGCATAATTTATTTAAAGGAATTATACTCTAGTGAGCTTGGCAACGCTGTGCCACATACGGCTCAAGCTTTTATTCTTGAGGCTCAGCCAATATTCGCTACCCCAGAGTAAAATTGTCTGGATGCCTAGATCATGAGCATTTTCTAGATTACCTGACAGTAGACGTGGAGATATACTCGGATGAGTGTCAGAGAGTGGATTAATTGGAGATGTTTCCCATGGCTCTGCTTGAAGCTCTGTGATCCAAACTGGCTTATCGTTTTTATGAATCAGCTGTTTTAGTGAATACTGACTGTCAGCTGGGCCAGAGTACCCATGAAAAATTCCACCTAAGAAGGACCAAGGAACTTTGTAGTAGAGATCAAGGCCAACTACGTCTGCTAGCTGGTTGAGTTGAGGTAATGTTTGACGCTTGGAAAGTGTATTGCCCCAGGCAGTGAGTAGAATTTTTTTACTTGGGTCGATGCTTCTAATCAATGAAACTTCTTCAGTTAATAGGTCTAGAGGAATTTTCAAATTTTTAGGACCAGATGGATCAAGTGGTTCGTTTTCCACTTGATAATGAGTTATGCAGCTAAATTTTTTAGTTTGATCTAGTATCTTTTTTAAAAAAATGAAGAGAAAATCTTTTGTTTGAGTTATTGATTTAGTCTCTAGCCATTTTGGTATATAGAACTCTGGCCAACGAGGTGCCTTCATGCCCATGCATAAAACAACTGGAACATTCTTCTCTTGGCAAATATCAAGTAAGCTTAAGATTGGTTCAAAATTAAATTCGCTTTGAGTTATCTCTAGTTCAGACCAATATGCACAGAGTCGAATAGGCGCTAAGTTTGCTTCGATGAGCTCGCTGAGAGCTTGTTCAGGATCAAGTCCATAGCTTTTGGCCTGCAGATGCGAAAAGGTGGTGCCGATGTGAGGTGACATGCTTGTACTGTTCGACCAGCCTTACTACTTAGAAAGTTTTCTGAAGTAATCCTCTGCGAGTGAGGCATTCTATGAATAATTGAACTGAGACCTCATAAAAATACAAATAATGATGAGGCTTCCCAGTTTTTGAGGCTTAGTCATAGAAATATAGTGACTCTGATTGTTATTTTGCCCCATGACACTTTTTGAACTTCTTACCACTTCCGCAAGGGCAGGCATCATTGCGTCCTACTTTAGGAATACTCACGCCTGGTTGAGGAGCTTTTTTAGCTGACGCTCCGGAGAGGGCTTTGGCCAGATCTGACACTCCACCTTTGATGTTGGTAGGACGAGAACTTTCAGAGGTTGCAGAGTTTTGAACTACTGACTCTAGGCTCGCAAATGCTTCAGTCTTATGCTCAATAAAATCACTAGGTCTCACGACTATGTTTGGCTCATCCTGTGCGTGAATTCTAAAGATACGACTCGCAATCGTGCTATCAATGCTAGTCATCAGGCTCTCAAACATGGTAAAACCTTCTTTTTTGTACTCGCTCAAGACAGCTTGTTTATCTCCTCTCATCCAGATGCCTTCTCTTAAGCTCTCCATCTCGTCTAGATGATCCATCCACTTCTCGTCTATGGTGGAGAGCATGCAGAGTCTTTCGATGTTACGCATGTGATCACTGCCGACAACTTTTTCCCTAGTGGAGTATGTGGATCGAGAGATGGCAAGGAGTTTTTGTTCAATCTCTGAGGCTGACTTAGCCTCTGAAATAACGCCTCGTAGATCCTTCTGTGAAGAGTCATCAAATGGAATAATCTTGACGAACTCTTTGATGATGGCATCGTACTCATCCGGAGTGAATGATTCTGGAGCTCTCAACGAAACAATAGTGGAAATCTCATCAGCTATTTTTTCCAAGATTTGCTCCTTGAGAGGAGATTTCTCTGAACCCTTTTCATTCGCCAAATTAGATTGTTTCAGGATGCGAAAGCGTCGCTTGTAGATCACTTCACGCTGTTTATTCATGACATCATCAAACTCTACGAGTCGCTTGCGCTGGTCAAAGAAAAATCCTTCGACTTTAACTTGAGCTGACTCTATTCCCTTGCCTACCATGCCGTGCTCAATTGGCTGATCGTCTTCAATTTTAAGAAAATCCATAAGTTTGGAGATTTGAGAACCTCCAAAAAGTCTCATGATCTCATCTTCGAGAGAGAGGAAAAATTGGGTGGAACCAGGGTCACCTTGTCTGCCAGATCGACCTCTCAGCTGATTGTCAATGCGCCGAGATTCATGACGTTCTGAGCCGATGATGTGAAGACCACCAGATTTGACTACCTCGTCATGAGATTTTTGCCAGAGCGAGACAGCATGGGCGTAGCCACTAAGGTCATAGTGTGAAGGGTCGCTCGATGGAGGCAGAAGACGAGAAAGCTCTTTGGGGAGTAGTTTTTTGTTGGCAGTAGGAGATTTTTTGGAAGCTAGTGAGTCACTGCTTTTGAGTCGATAGTCCTTCAGCTCTGGCTTAGCTCCTCCTAGAACGATGTCAACTCCCCTACCAGCGATGTTGGTGGCTACAGTTATGGAGTTTAGTTTGCCAGCGTCAGCAATGACGAAAGCTTCCTTTTCGTTGTTTTTGGCATTGAGAAGTTGATGAGGTATGTTTTTCCTAGATAGAAAACTAGAAACTATTTGATTGTGATCAATAGACCTGGTGCCTACCAAGATTGGCTGACCGGTCTTGTGCCGCTCTTCTATTTCCTTGACCATACTAGAGTACTTCGCGGCCGTAGTTTTGTAGACGATGTCTGCCAAGTCTTGACGCACAGTAGTAACGTTGGTTGGAATAGGTAGGACATCCATGTCATATATTTTGCGAAACTCTTCTGATTCAGTTACAGCAGTACCTGACATGCCAGAAAGCTTGTGATACATCCTGAAGTAGTTTTGAAGGGAGATAGTAGCCAAAGTGCGTGACTCTTGCTGGATGGTGACATTTTCTTTGGCCTCAATAGCTTGGTGGAGGCCATCTGAGTAGCGTCGACCGTACATAAGTCGACCAGTGTGTTCGTCAACAATGATGACTTGATTATCTCGCACGATGTACTCTTTATCTCTTTGGTAAAGAGTTTTTGCTTTGAGCGAAGCCTCTACTAGATGAATGATGTCAAAACTTTCTTCGTAGAGATTACTGACATTTAGCTTCTGCTCTACCCTTTTCACGCCTAGATCAGTAAGAGTCACGGACTTAAGTTTTTCATCCATCTTAAAGTCAACATCTCTGGACAGAGCTTGAACTAACTTGGCAAAGTCATAGTATTTTTTGGTGGGTTGTGAGTCTGGGGCAGAGATAATAAGTGGCGTTCTGGCTTCATCGATCAGAATGGAGTCTGCTTCATCCACTATGGCGAATTGATGAGCGCTCTCAGGCCTCTGGACCATCTCAGAGAGCTCACGGACCATGTTGTCCCTTAGATAGTCGAAACCAAACTCATTGTTGGTGCCGTAAGTGATGTCAGCTGCGTAGGCATCTTGTCGTGAAATTTCAAGAAAGTGCTCTAGCCGTTCATCGCCTCTCTCTTCACTAGTGGCTTCTGGGTCATACTTTTTGGCTTTATCATGGACAATGACGGCACTCGTAAGCTTGAGGAAGTGATAGATCGGACCCATCCAACCTACGCCTACCTCTGCCAAGTAGTCGTTGACAGTCACCAAGTGAGCTCCTTTACCAAGCAGGGAGTTAAGATAGAGGGGAAGGGTAACAGTTAGAGTTTTCCCTTCACCTGTCTTTTGCTCGGTGACAGTACCTTTATGCAGAGCAATGCCTGCTAGGAGCTGTACATCGAAGTGGCGTAGCCCAAGAACTCTACGTGATGCCTCACGAACCACTCCAAATGCTTCAGGGAGTAATTTGTCGAGTATTTCTGACTCGCTTTTACCCTCTGAGAGACTGCTCTTGATAGTCTCTTTAAACTCCAGGGTTTTATTGGAGAGTTGAGTGTCAGAGAGTTTTTTTAGACTCTCTTCAAGCTCGTTGATCTTCTCTACCTGTTTCTGATATTGATGGAGAGTTTTCTGATGGTGGTCAAAAAATTTTGCTAAAAAATTAAACATATGATTAAACCTTAAAACTTTTAACAGTAATCAACTCGACCTAAGGCTTGCTGAGAAAATACTCTCCAAGCCAACCTTGTACTTTTGACTACTTCGAAATAACTGTTTTGTTCATGGCAGCCTGAAGTACTTTCGGCACTCTTACACTGCCGTCCTCCTGTTGGTAATTCTCGATTACTGCAGCTAAGAGTCTAGGAGAAGCAGCCATGGTGTTATTGAGCGTGTAGACATGTTTGAGTGATCCGTCTTTGGCTTTGTAGCGGATGTTGAGTCTTCTAGATTGAAAGTCATTGAAGTAACTAGCGGAGTGGGTTTCACGATACTTTTTCTGTGATGGAAACCAAGTTTCGATGTCGTATTTTTTTCTCTGTCCTGCACCCATGTCGCCACTGCACATCAAAAGCACTTGATAGGGAAGCTCAAGCTCCTGAAGCAAGTCTTCTGCCAGTTTGACCATACTTTGGTGCCACTTACGAGTCTCTTCTTCGTCGGCAACTGTGTAGATCACTTGCTCTACTTTGGTGAATTGGTGGACGCGGACAATGCCTTGCACATCTTTGCCGTACGAGCCTACTTCACGGCGAAAACATGGTGAGATACCGACCATTTTGTATGGCAGTTCTGACTCTTGCAGGAGCTCGTCTTGTCTGTAGGCAGTTAGAGAAACTTCCGCAGTGCCTATCAATCCTTGATTGTCTTGAGTGGTGTAGTGGTCCTCAATACCCCATGGGAAGTAGCCAGTTCCCCAAAGAGCATCTTTGTTGACCATCCAAGGTACACTGAAAGGTGTGAAGCCGACTTTAATCAGCTTATCCAAAGCATAATTTAGTAAAGCTCTCTCTAAAAGAACTGCGTCATTTTTAAGAAAATAGGCTCTAGAGCCTGCAATTCTTACAGCTCTTTTGGAGTCGAGCAGATCTAGATCTAACATGAGCTGTTCATGGCTTTTGGGAGTAAATGAAAACTTTGGAAGAGAACCAACTTGACGGTCAACTACGTTATCTTTCTCATTTTTTCCGATGGGAACGTCTGAGGCAGGAGGGTTGGCTACTTGATACATTAAATCTTTGAATGAGGCTTCAACTTTTTTGAGTTCGGGTTCGATATCTTGAAGTTTTTTCTTGAAGTCTTTTCCCAGCTCTATCTGCTCATCGCTAGGTTTCTGAGATTTAGAGAGCTTAATTGTTTGGGTGTTTTTATTGATTTCTTGACGAATTTGTTCTACAGCCACAATAAGATCTCGACGTTTTTTATCTATCTTGACGACAGCATCGACAATCTCTGGGTTGAGCTGCTTATCACTAATAGCTTGCTTGAGCTCGACCTGATTTTCTAGGATGTAGTTAATGTCTAGCATACTTTCTTTTTACAACAAGCCTATTTTACTACAAAAATTGAAGATGGCGACAAGACTGGACTAGATTTAGAGTCCGTAAATTTCTTTGGTGGTTTCGTCAAGTAGCTTTTTAAGTTGCGGAAAGAGTGTGCCTTCTCTAGCGGATACTCCTTCAAGGAACCAAAATAATCTTTCGCTATGAGCATAACCAGAGGTAGGTGGCATGCCGTACTCCAACATCTCGACGTAGTCGATGTCTAGCATTTGAGCCTCATCATCACCTTTTTCTCGCAGTTTCTGCTGGTCCTTGAATCGTGCCAACTGATCCTGAGGATCGTTTAACTCGGAGTAGCCATTGCCAAGCTCGCTTCCGGCTAGCACGATATGAAAGCGTTCGGTAAGCTCTGGTGACTTGGCTTTTGACTTGGCTAAAGGTGACATAAACTTGGGCTCATTGACTAAAAATGCTGGCCCAGAGATTGTTTTACGAATAATTTTCCATAAGTTGTCGATCAGTCTCTGCCTCTCCAGCTCGCCACTCAACTTAATTTTGTATTTCTTTAGAACTTGAAGCATCTCGGCATTTGTAGAGTGAAAAATATCTATACCTAGCTTGTCTTTGATCACAGACGCATAGTCTATTTCTGGCCACTCACTAGACAAGTCAAAACTGTGCTCTCCTCTGGTAAAAATAGTCCTACCATAGACCTTTTGGGCTATTTCAATGAACATTTCTCTGGTCAACTTCATGTTGTCACGGTAGTCAGCATAAGCCCAGTACCACTCCACCTGATAGTACTCTGGCAGATGTTCATCGCTTAGTCCTTCGTTGCGAAAGTTGGGACCGATGGTAAAAACTTTTTCAAAGCCACCTCCAATAAGTCTTTTTTGATACAGCTCCGTAGAGATACGGAGAAAAAAATTCTGATCCAGAGCATTCATGTGAGTCGTGAAAGGTCTAGCATCTGCTCCACCCGTGACGTGCTCGAGAACAGGAGTTTCTACTTCTAAGAATCCTCTACTGCTTAAAAACTCGCGATTTACCTGCCAGAACCTTGCTTTTCTCTTAAACATCTCTCGGCGATCAGGGTTGATAACTAAGTCTAGATAGCGACGCCTATAGATGACTTCAGTATCAGTTATGCCTTCCCATTTATCTGGCATTGGTCGTAGTGATTTGCAGAGTAACTTGATCAATTTTGGTTGAAGTGAGACTTGACCTGTTTTAGTTTTGATGACTGTGCCTTCAGCTTGAATAAAGTCTCCTGAATCAAGCAAATTTAGATTGTCAAAGCCTAAAATTTGTTTAGAACTAGAGGTCTTTTCAAGCACATCTTGAGTGATAAACAACTGAATCTTGCCTGAGTCATCCATCAAATCAATGAACATGAGAGGACCATGCTTACGAAGCGACATTACTTTACCAGTCAGAGAGAAGTTTTGACCATCGTACTTGTCGAAGTCGGCAGTAATTTGTGAGTTGGGAAGATCTTTTTTACTAGAGGCTGGATAAGCCTCAATGCCAAGCTTGGCAAGTTCGGCCAGCTTCTCAATTCGCTGTTGGCGAGCCATTTGAAGTCTAGACATAGGGAATGATTATTTGATCTCAACCACAAGATACTCTATGAGGCCACTTGGAGTCTCGACAGAAAATTTCTCATCTTTCTTTTTGTTTAAAAGTGCTTTACCCAAAGGTGAGGCTGAAGAAATTTTAGAGCTACTTGGATCGGCTTCAAACTCTCCTACTATAGTGACCATCATTTTCTTTTTATTTTTTGTAGAGAGTGAAACTTGAGACCCCATGCCGACTTGATTGTGTTGTTTGGTCTGCTTTACAACTACTACATTTGCAAGTATTCCATTGAGCTCTTCAATTCTGGTCTGACACAGCTCTTGTTCTTCTTTGGCAGAAGAGTACTCTGCATTTTCACTTAAGTCGCCAAATGATCGAGCAACCTCGACTCTAGCAATAACTTCAGGAAGTCTAACTTCAATGAGTTCTTTAAGCTCTCGTTGAAGCTCTTCAAGACCATCTTTGGTCAATTGAGTTGGTTTTTTGAGTGAATCTGTCATGATAAAAATTTATGAAGGCTACAATTAGATAAGCTATGATAGCTCATGTTGGTCTGAATGCAACGTCTAGGACACTCTTATGAGGATAGTCGCTTGAGCTGGCAGCGGATGTTTAGATCTGTGTTCTCTTAGTTTTTTGAGCTACTTTTATCTCTAACAATGCCAATTTAAGTGAAGCTTCTGCCAAAACCAACTCTTGAGCATTTTTTGAAGTTTTGATTGAGTTGTGAGCAGCCTTGATAGCCTCTTGTGCCTTTTGTTCACTCAGGTCACGTGAGAGCGAGGCAGAATCCACAATGACAGTGACAGTGTTATCTGCGCCCACATCCAAGAAACCATTGCTCACTAAGAGGTGGTGATTTTCTCCTTTAAAACTATACCTCAGCTCACCTAGTACTAGCTTTGAAAAAAGAGGAATGTGGTCTGGCAGAACAGTAATTTCTCCAGATGCAGTGACTGCTGTCACTTGATCAGCTTGGGCAGTTAAAACCATTTTTTCTTGTGAAATGACAACGAGATTGAGCATAGTCAATTTATTATTTACTTAGATTGATAGAGTTTTTTCAAAGTAGCACCAAAATTCTTAAAGAGTTTTAGCTTTTTCGATGGCATCATCGATGCTTCCTACTAGGTAAAATGCTTGTTCTGGTAAGTTGTCGTGAATGCCTGAAAGAATTTCTTTAAAGCCGCGAATAGTCTCGCTGATAGGCACGTACTTGCCTTTGATACTTGTAAACTGCTCTGCGACGAAGAATGGCTGCGACAAGAACTTCTGGACACGTCGCGCGCGAGACACAACCCTTTTGTCCTCATCGCTGAGCTCGTCAATGCCTAAGATGGCGATGATGTCCTGGAGCTCTTTGTACCGTTGGAGTACTTCTTGAACTCCACGGGCTACTTGGTAATGTTCTTCACCGACAATACTAGGCTGAAGGACTTTGGATGACGATACTAAAGGGTCTACGGCAGGATAAATGCCTTGTTCGGAGAGCTTTCTGTCCAAGGAAATGGTTGAGTCAAGGTGAGCAAAAGTAGTGGCTGGAGCTGGGTCTGTGTAGTCGTCAGCTGGTACATAGACTGCTTGAATAGAAGTGATAGATCCTTTTTTGGTAGAAGTGATGCGCTCCTGAAGTGTGGCCATCTCGGTAGCCAAGTTTGGCTGATAGCCCACAGCTGATGGTACGCGTCCAAGAAGTGCGGAGACTTCACTACCTGCTTGAGAAAAACGGAAGATATTATCTATGAAAAACAGCACATCCTCACCCTTAACATCTCTGAAGTACTCAGCCATCGTCAAGGCCGTGAGTGCTACTCGCAAGCGACTACCAGGTGGTTCATTCATCTGACCAAAACACATGACAGTGCTGTTAATTACTCCTGAGTCTTTCATCTCGTGATATAGATCATTGCCCTCTCTAGTGCGCTCTCCTACACCGGCAAAAACTGAGTGACCTTCGTGCTCTTCGGCAATGTTACGAATTAACTCTTGAATGATGACAGTTTTGCCAACACCTGCACCACCAAAGGCGCCTACTTTACCACCCTTCATGAAGGGTGAGATTAAGTCAACGACTTTGATACCTGTCTCTAGCATCTCAGCCCTTGTAGCCAGCTCACGAAGCGTAGGAGCTACTCTATGGATGGGACTTCTCAAAGTAGTTTTGAGGGGCTCTCCCTCATCGATGATCTCGCCAACAACGTTGAAAATTCTCCCTAACGTCTCTTCACCTACTGGCACCATGATTGGAGCTAGTGTGTCCACGAGCAAATCGCCTCTTTTTAAGCCGTCTGTCGTACCCAGAGCTAAGGCGCGCACAGTTTTGAGATCAAGCTGCTGCTCTACTTCAAAAGTCAGTACGCTTCCATCTTCTTTGGTAAGTCGGAGAGCATTGTAGATATCAGGTAAATTATGCTCAAAAACTACATCTACGACTGGTCCAACTATACTGATGATATGGCCTTGATATTGTTGCATAGAGTCCTTTTCTAAACTTAGGTGACTGTAAGTGTGGCTGTAGTAATATCTAAAAGCTCGCTGGTGATACTAGCTTGACGTGACTTATTGTACAAGAGCCTGAGCTCACCTACCAAGTCTTTGGCGTTGTCACTGGCACTTTTCATAGCTACCATGCGAGCTGAGTGCTCGCTAGCTTTGGCTTCCAGAAGTGTTTGATACAAGGTGTGCTCAATGTAGTAAGGTAGCAGATAATCGAGTATTTCTTTGGGACTTGGTTCAAAAAGATATGATGCATCATTATTTTCACCTAGAGTCTTTGAGCTTGAGAGTGCGTCCTCTGGAGCGAGCGGTAGCAGATTGGTGAGTCTTACTTTTTGAGTCAAAGTGTTGATGAAGTCCATGTAAATGAAGGAAACGGTCCGAAATTGAAGTGACAAAAAACCATCACTGACTAACTTAGCGATCGCCAAAATATCTTCAACGCTAGCTTTTTCAGGCAAGCTTGTGAACTCTGCATAGAGTGGTAAGCCATTTTTTTTGGCAAAGGCAACTGCTTTTTTTCCTATGGTGACTACTTGAGCATTGTCGCGAGACTTAAGCCAAGTAAGAGTATTTTTGAAAAGCTGAGTATTGAGACCACCGCACAGTCCCCTATCAGTTGAGTAAATAATTAACAACTCATTTCCAGCTGTGTGAGAAGCAAGTAGTGGGTGATGGCTAGCATCAGTTAAAGCTGCCACCCGATGTAGAGAGTTGTGAATTGCTTGAGAGTAAGCTCGGCTAGCAAGAGCTTGTTCTTGAGCACGTCTCATTTTGCTTGCAGAGACCATCTCCATAGCTTTGGTGATTTTGGCGATATTTCCTGCAGTATTAATTCGGCGCTTGATGATTCTGGCATTGGCCATACCTAGCTTTCAGCTTTAAATTGCTCGACTTTGATTAAAGGAAGTGATAATAGTTTTTAGCTGAGTTATAACTTGGTCCGTCATCTTCTGTTCCTTGACGATAGAAGCTAAGATGTCTGAATGATTGGCGCGCATCTCATCGAGGAAAGCTTTTTCCCAGGCAGTGACGGTTTTGATATCAAGATGGTCTATCAAGCCCTGTGTAGCAGCAAAAATGACAACAACTTGTTCTTCAACTTTTAGTGGTGTGTCCCAGCCTTGTTTTAGCACTTCATTGACATGAGTACCTCTATCCAAAAGAGACTTGGTTTTGTCATCAAGATCAGAGGAAAATTGAGCGAATGCTTGAAGTTCTCGAAACTGTGCTAAGTCCAACTTCATAGTACCAGCAACCTGTTTGACAGCTTTTATCTGGGCAGCAGAGCCTACGCGTGAGACAGAGATGCCAACATTGATGGCAGGCTTCATACCGGCATTGAATAAATCAGTCTCAAGATAAATTTGACCATCTGTGATACTTATGACGTTGGTAGGAATAAAAGCAGAAACGTCATTGCCTTGAGTTTCGATAATTGGTAGTGCTGTGATAGAGCCTCCACCATGTTTTTGATTGAGTCGACAGGCGCGCTCAAGTAATCTTGAGTGCAGATAAAAAACGTCACCTGGATAGGCTTCACGGCCAGAAGGTCGACGCAGTAAAAGAGAAATCTCACGATATGCCTGGGCATGCTTTGATAAATCATCGTAAACTACTAAGACATCTTTACCTTGGTCCAAGAAGTACTCAGCAATGGCCACACCGGCATATGGGGCTAGGAACTGAAGCGAGGCGGACTCTGAGGCTGTGGCAGAAACTATTATGGTGTACTTCATTGCACCACGTTCTTCTAGGAGTTGTTTGATTTGGGCTAAAGAGGCTCTTTTTTGGCCGATAGCTACATAGATACAGATCACATTTTGGTCAGCCTGATTTAGGATAGTGCCAAGAGCAACTGCAGTTTTGCCTGTGCTGCGGTCACCTATGATCAGCTCTCTCTGACCGCGACCAATCGGAATCATGGCGTCTATAGCCTTGATACCAGTTTGGAGTGGCACCGTCACTGACTGCCTAGCCATCACTCCGGGAGCTATTCTTTCGAGTAGCATTTGTTTCTCGACTTTTATGTCACCCATGCCATCAAGAGATCTACCTAAAGGATCGACGACTCTCCCAATAATATCTTCACCTACTCCAATAGATAATATTTGATTTGTGCCAAATATTTCACTACCTGCTTTGAGATGTGAAGCAGCACCTAAGGCGACTACTCCTATCGTATCTGGCTTGAGATTGAGAGCCAAACCTAGCTCTCCTTTACCTAAGTCTAGTAGCTCACCAGCTCGGACACCTTCTAAGCCATCTGCTTGGGCAACTCCATCCCCAAAAGAAAGGATAGTCCCAACTTGTTTTTCACTCCCGATAACTGTAGTGAGTTTTTCCTGAAGTGAGAGATTTAGAACTCTGGAACCCATCTGAACTTTTAGTCCTGAAACTATCGCTGAGTCAAGCTTATAGACCACAGATCCAGTAGGATATTTTTTACTTAAGGATGCTTCAAGCAGTTGCTTCTGCTGTTTACTGAGCTCTGAAGCGCTGGTGACTGTGATTTTAGTCAAGTTAGTCATACATTAAATCCTTTTTACCAAAGCATTCAAGTCTTCATCTATTAGTTTACTAGCTGTGTTTTTGTCAAGAGTAGAGCCAATTACCTTTTCAACAGTTTTGATTACTTGTAGCTCAAACTCTTTGTGCATTTTCTTGATAAGATCAGCTTTCTCTGACGTTGCTTCTACGCGACTGCGAGCTACTTCAGCTTGTCCATCTTCTTTGGCTTTGGCCAAGATTTCTTTGACTTGCTGCTGAGCTTTTTTGATGAGCTCTTGAGATTTTTCGACTGCTTCTTTCTCTGCTGCTTGAAGGAGCTGAGTTTTCTGAACTTGAGCTTTCTGGGATACTTGAAGGGAGTTCTCAGCTGCTTTTTGCCCCTCTTCTATCAGATTGCTTCTATCATCTAAAACTTTTTGAACTGGCTTATAAAGAAAATAAGTCAGCGCCCCAGCTACAACTCCAAAATTAAGTATGTAGAAAAAAACTTGTGGAATCTGAATGTCCATACTCACTCTCTTTCTTGATCTGGTAGTACTATTTTACGAATCTTAAAATCAAAGAAACAACTAGGGCATAGATAGCGATTGCCTCAGCAAAAGCCATTCCCAAGATCATGTTGGTCTGAATCTTTGAGGTTGCTTCTGGATTGCGGCCGATGGCTTCTACTGCTTTACCGGCAATTATTCCGATACCGATACCAGGGCCAATGGCCCCAACACCAATAGCGAAGGCAACTGCAAATTCTGTAGGCATAAAACTCCTTTAGTTATATGTTTATTATCTTAAGTATTTGTTTTCTTAACTTTAGCTTCTGAATACACAAGCTTAGTGTTCATTATGACTGATTGTGGCCATGTTCATGAAGACTAAAGAGAGCATAGCAAAAACTAAGGCTTGGATGAGACCAACAAAGACTTCAAGACCATAAAAGGGCATAGGAGCGACAACTGGTATCAAGAAAGAAATAACAACTAGCAAGACTTCACCGGCAAATATATTTCCAAAAAGGCGGAAAGCAAAAGAGACAACTTTGGCACACTCTAGAACCAACTCAAGAATGCCGATGATGAATCCAAGAGGACTAGAGAAGTTGAAGAACTTGGAGAAGTAGCCTAAGTGAAGGTAGGCAACTCCAAAAAATTGTACACAGATCACTGAGATCAAACCCAGGGCTAAAGTCAGATTGAGATCGGCAGTCGCTGCTCTAAGAAGAGGGACAAAAACTTTTGCGCGGACAATATTACTTGACTCTGTTGTAGCTGGTAGGTGTTCTGAAGTAACTTTGGCAGTAGTACTCTCGGCCAATGTAGTATCGTGCCCTTCGGAATCCAAAACTGGTTCTTCGGAGGCGATCTTGGCGTTTGATGCGCTTTCAGAGTTAGAGGATTCATTTTTTCCTTGAACTACTGCTGCTTCTTGGTGATAAGTTCCTACTGTTCCGACTATAGGTAAGAGACCGAACCAGTTGTTGAGGAGAATGAAGAGAAAAAAGGTAGCTAAAACAGGAAAAAACTGTCTAGTTTTTTGTTTACTTTGGGTAACTGAGTAAATCAGGTTGTAAAAACCTTCTACAAAGGCTTCAGCTACATTCTGCAATCCTGTTGGCCTAGAAGTCTTTCGCAGTGAAAGTTTGACTGCAACTGCAATGGCTATGATCACGAAAGAAACGATGGCGCTTGAGACCATTGAGTTATTGATGGGTAAGCCAGCAATGGTTGAGACTGTCTCTGCTGAGATGGAAACGTGAGGTCCTACTGACATACTAAATGAGTTAAGTAACGTCAGGGATTATATAGTCAGATATTTCAATGCTCAAGTAGGAGTTCATAAAATAGTGACCTTTTTGGTGAGCCAGAAGAGGCTACTAGAATCATCTACCTACTAGATTTTTTGCCTACTCATTGATGACGATGACTACATCGTACTTTTCATCTGGATCTTCGATCTTTTTTTCTTGGGTGGTGCTGCCAAAACTCAATTCGCCTGTCTTCTCAAGATCAGTGATGAGGGTAGGATTGGCTTTGGAGGTAAGGCCAAACATACCAGGTTCTGCATACTGCCCCTTTGCGTTGCCAGTAGAGACGCTCTTGTATCCTGCAGCGACCAAGAGGTCTTTGAGTTTGCCTGCGACGCCTGCAGTCTTGGTGGCATTGACGATAAAGACTTTTGAGGTACTTCGCAGTGTATTAGGTGAGGCTGAAGCGGTAGGTGAAGCTGTTACTTTTGGAGAAGCAGAGGCTTTAGGAGTAGGTTTGGGTGAACCACTTGGCTTAGATGATGGAGTTGGAGAATCGGACAGTTCAGAGGATGCAGCTGGGGTTGGCTCTAGATCAGGTGATTCTTGAACGATTGGTTTAGGTGAAGATTCAACTATAGGAGTGACGATGTTTTTACTACCTCTTTCCGAGAAAGAAAGCAGTGCCATACCCAATCCGACCCCAATTCCGACGGTGACAACGAGTGCGCCAAGAGTGATCCCTATGACTTTGAGAAGCCCACCCATGTCACTTTTGTTTTTGAGCACAGGACGTTCACTGAGCTTGGGGGCTTCGTCCATCTTTTTGTCTGAATCTATTGAGAATGAGTTGTTGTCGTATGATGACATAGAGTCTCCTTTTTGTACTTCAACTGTTGCCATCTTAGTTTCGATTGGTGGCTCAACAAAGCTTATTGCAGTTGTTTCAATTTTTGCGTTTTTATCAACTATGACTGAGTCATTTGAAACTGTTGAAGATTGTACTACTTCTTGCGTTGATTTGGGAGAAGGAGCGACTAGAGTGGTTTGTAGTGAGTTAAGTTGGATCGAGTCAGTTTTTGGTGGTTCAACACTTACAACTATTGAGTCTGTGGCAATGATTTCTGTTTTTTCGCTATCTTTACTTGCTCTGATCTGTTCAACCAGATCTATACTGCCTACGCTCTTGAGGGTATTATCTGACTCAACTTCATGAGCTAGCTGACTGGAGATTGAGGATTCAGGAGAAGTTGGTGAGGCTACTAAGGTAGGTGGTAACTCAACTATTGGGGTCGTTATCGAAGCTGAGCTAGAGATTGGGGTCGTTATCGAAGGTGAGGTAGAGATTGGGGTGGAAATCAAGTTGGGAGATATTGAAGGCTGGGGCAGATCTGAACCTAGCACTTCATCACTACTTTGGGCCAGAGTGTTGACAAATCTAGGAACGACAAAATCTGAAATATCGAGAGTTCTTGCACATGAGGCAATTGTTTGGGAGACGTGAGGAGGGATCTGGGGATCTTTTTCTCTAGAGGTGCTTAGCTGCTGAAGAGGAAGTGTATTACTAAGCTTTTCTTTTAGCTCTGACTCTACTAAATCATTTGTAAGAAGATATACAGTTTGAACGCTTGGCTCGCAACCTTTGAGCGTTTTCATACTTTCAACTACATGGTCTATCTGGTCTACTGGAAATGAGACAGTTTGATCGACACCAATGTACTGTAGAGCTGTGTAGAGAGAGTTTCCAAATTGGATAATAGTTATAGATGGCTCCAAAGAGACAAGAGATTTGATGGACCAGCTCAAAGGTACAACGGCAGATAGTTTGATCTTGTGGGTTGAGGCAGATTTGAGCAACGGCAGAAGCACCTCATGCTCTATCGCCGAAAGTTGGAGCTTGGTTTTTCCGTTATGTTTGGTCAAGACCTCAATAAATATTTGATGAGTCTCTTCGCTCATTTCAAGTGTGGGTAAAATTTGCTCACGGACATGTTTTTTGGCAGCTGTATCACTACTGCTCTCCACACTCACTATAGTGTTTGTAAAGAGAAAGTCAGGTAACACAAGCACATACTCTTCTGGCTCAATCTTGGCCATGAGCTTTTCAATATTTGCCTCAATAAAATCTTCGTCATTAATAAACTCACCATTTATTTGCCTGAATGACTGGATCGAGAAAACGTGCTCTTTCTTGGTGGGTAAAACCTCGGCTACACAGGTAGAGTCAGGAAAAATGTACAGAAACTTTTGAGTGTTTAACATGGGCATTTAGATATTATAGAGAGAGAAGAGTTATGAAACAACTATATATATGTATTACTTTTGTGAATCACGACTGAAGCATCTGGAGCTGCGTGTGATTTTAAGTTCTTGCAGTAACTCCAGCACTTAGCACTAATCTACTGGGAGCTCCTCGCCAGAGGCGGGTAAGTGGGTCCGCCGGGAATCGAACCCGGGACGCACAGCTTAAAAGGCTGTCGCTCTAACCGACTGAGCTACGGACCCTCAAAGGCACTTTTTGAAGATGCCGATGGTAAATTATATCGCGAGAGTGGATAATTTACCAAGGACAGATCATACAATTTCAGATTTTACTATGCCAGAGCTGCCAGAAGTAGAGACAATCGCTCGCCAGCTTCGGCCAAACCTCATAGGAAAGCGCATCTCCAAAGTAAGCGTCCTTCACCCTAGATCGTGGTTGGGATCTCACCCTCAAGTTTTGGGTAGCAAGGTGATAGGCATAGAACGCCGGGCCAAGCTTATTAGAGTTATGCTTGATAATCATCACTCATTGATGATCCACTTAAAGATGACTGGCCAGCTCCTGTATCAGATGGGCGAAAAACGTTTGGGAGGAGGACATCCGACTTCTGATTGGTCTAGCACTTTACCAAACTCACATACTAGAGTTGTTCTCACCATGGATGACAACTCTCAACTTTTCTTCAATGACATCAGAATCTTTGGTTGGGTAAAGGTGGTTAGTGACGACTGGATCAATGAGTACTTCCAGTCGCTTGCTCCAGATATAATTGATCCTAAGATCAACCAAAACAATTTTTACATGGCTCTGCAAAATCATCGAGTACCTATCAAACAACTTATACTTCAAGGATCAGTTGTAAGTGGCGTGGGTAACATCTATGTCTGCGATGGACTACACTTGGCAGGCATTCATCCCCAAGTTCCAGCCAACAAATTAAATAAGTTGCAGTCAAAGAAACTTCTCTTAAGTTTGAGGAGTGTGATAGAGCTCGGAATTAAAACTGGAGGGGCTACAATCAACAACTATAGAGATCTCAATGGCTTTGGTGGGAGTTATCAAAATCATTTACGTGTCTATAAAAGAGCTGGTGAGCTTTGCTTAGAGTGCTCAGCTGAAGTTATAAAAATCAAACAAGCCGGTAGAAGTACTTTTTTCTGCCCAGTTTGTCAAAAGGCTTAAATGGGATACACAAAAACAGTTATGAAGGGTTTCGGATGGCAGATTTCTCTTAAATTTGTCCTTATTCTTACAGCAGTAGTGAAGCTCAAATTTTTATCCTTATTTCTACTCCCTGTGGATTTCGGCCTTTTTTCTTTAGTGATAATTTCACTTGGAGTTATTGAGGCGGCTAGCGAGACAGGCATCAACACGACCATGATTCAATCAAGTAGGTCACATGAGTACTATCTAGATACAGCTTGGGTGATTGCGATTGTGAGGGGTATTGTGATCGCTATTTGTCTGATTGTAAGCGGTGTAGTGCTAACCAAAATCTACGGCGAGCCTTCTTTGCTGAGTCTTTTTGGGGCCATGTCTTTTGTGCCATTTATAAAGGGTTTTATCAATCCAAGTATTGTTATACTCCAAAAAAATTTCTTGTTTAGAAGTGATTTTTGGTTTCGTTGCACCTTAGTTGGGCTAGAGACTCTGGCAGCGGTGGGACTAGTTTATCTTTGGAGGACTCCATTTGCTTTAGTCATGGCTATGATTATTGCTGCAGTTGCGGAAGTGATGTTTTCCTTCATGTTCTTTGGTAGCAAGCCAGTTTTCAGGCTGTTTTACTCTAGAGCGAAAGATATTATTCTTAATGCCCGAGGTCTCTCTATCAGCTCGTTTTTAAGCTATGTCACTCAAAATGCTGACAACTTTATTATTGGAAAAATGTTGGGAACTCACTCCTTAGGACTTTACTCAAATGCTTATGGCCTGGCTCATAAGCCGAACATAGAGATAGCTAGATCATTTCAGAGTAGTATCTTTCCAGTTTTGGTAAAGTTTATTCAAGATAAAAACCGCGTCAGAAATGCATTTTTAAAGTCAATAGCAGGATGTATGGCCCTTTGCTTGATACTCTCAGCCCCTTTTGTTTTTTTTCCAAAAGTGTTGATTGGAGTGCTTTTGAGTGAGAAATGGATGGAAGTATCAACTATCTTACCTATTCTAGTAACTGCTGGAGTAATCCATAGTTTTTCTGCTATCACTCACTCACTTCTGACCGCTGACAAAAACTATCTTTGGCTTAACTTGAGCTTGGGAATTAATGCAGTTGTGATGTGTCTAGGACTACTTATAGTCACTCCAGGGGGCGGACTGGAGTCTGCTGCCTGGATTGTACTGATATCTAGAATTTGTAGTCTTCCATTCATAATTTATGGAGCTAAGATCTCTCTATGGCAAGAAAGTCGACACATCCAAAGATAACCTTAATAATTTTATGCTCAGAGGCAGATCAGAAAAAGGCTGAAATCTGCTTAGCCTCAATGCCGTGGGCTGACGAGAAAATTGTGTATCATACTTTCAAAGTAGTACGAGAGTTTGCTGCCTTGAGAAATAAGCTTTTGTCTTCTGCAAAGAATGACTGGGTGTTTTTTTTGGATGCTGATGAAAGGTTGGTAGCAGATGAAGGTGAGGTGCGAAGAGTACTTGAAGTAGCAGTGTCAAAGGGAAATGTGGCTGTTTCGTTTTTGCGGCAAGATATTTTTCTAGGAAAAATGCTCAAGTGGGGAGAAGTTGCTCATGTGAGACTGCCTAGGCTAATGTTGAAAGAAAAAGTTAAATTTTTCAGATCAGTGCATGAGCTTCCTGAGTGTGAAGGGTCTGTTTTGAAAAGCGAGTTGGTGATCCAACATGATAGTCAGGAGAGTGTTGCTCACTTTTTTAGCAAAGTAGGTGGATACAGTTTACTTGAGGCAGAAAGCAGAAGTAAGGCTGAAAAATTGAGTTTTTTTACCCAGCTTTTATTTTATCCAGTTGGCAAATTTATTTTTAACTATGGAGTTAGATTGGGGTTTCTAGATGGTTGGCGTGGTTTTATCTATGCGACTTTAATGAGCTTTCACTCATTTTTTGTCAGAGTTTTCCAGTATGAAAATCAAAGCCGCTCCTAGATTGCCAAAGCTCTATTTATGGCTATTACCAGTCATTTTTTTGTTGCTGAGCCTTGGACAGTTGCAGAGAGTGTTCATTTTTGGCCAGGCCATATATCTTCATGAGATGTTTATGATGTCGATGATAGTTGGATCTCTATGGGTTTTGGAGTGGTCAAGTTTCTTCAGTTCTTCTGTGAAACAGCTGCAAAATCTTGGCCAGTTCAAGTGGTGGATGGCCTTGCTCCTGCTTTACTCTTTCAGAGTAGTTTTTAGTACTTTGGTCACCTCCGATGTCTTACCATTACTTTATTTAGGCAGAAGTTTTTTGTATGCTTCTTTTGCGATTTTGATATCGAGGATTGTGAGATTTGATCAGAGGATAAGCCTGACAGTCACACACTGCGTCTGGATCAGCTCAGGATTGGTTCTAGTTTTCGGACTACTTCAATTTTTCATTTTTCCAGACATGAGACAGCTCAAGCTTTTGGGTTGGGATGATCATTACTACAGGCTTATTTCTACTTTGCTTGATCCTGGCATAACTGGTTTGGTTATTATCTACTTCATCATCTTGAATTTTTTTGCGTATCAAAAAAAGGTATGGCCATTTCAGCAGAGTAAGTATGCATTGGTAATGTTGGCGGGATCAACCACTTTAGCAACTACGGCAACTGCCTTAACATTCTCTAGAGCTTCTTATTTGGCTTTAGCACTGAGTACAGGACTCCTCTTTGTAATGAATCGTAGAGCGCTAGGCACTAGAATTAATGCAATCTTAATAGTGACCATAGTAGTTTTTTTCTCAACCCTAGGTTTGTTTAAGCTTGGTTTTGGTCAAGTGGGGGGTGAGGGTGTTTTATTAACTAGGGTGTCTACTGTCTGGGCAAGGTACGAAAATACTATGACTACAGCTGGCCAGTTGAGTTGGTCAGAGTGGCTATGGGGTAAGGGACTCTACTCTCCCCTTTCAGAAAAGTTGGTTGTTTCTAGTCATTTTCAGGACAGATCATACTTGCCAGACAACTGGTTGGTAACATTTATTTTTTATCTTGGCTTACCATTAAGTATTTTAGGTGTGGTAACTTTGTTTAAGTATTTAGCAAAAATACGTCTGGAGAAGCCCTATTTTTTTATTTTTGCCATAACTACAGTATGTCAGGGATTATTCTTGGCTACGGTTTTTCACCCATTTACTTGGATACTAGGCTCTTGTTTGTGGATCGTGGATGGTGAGAGTCAGTGATCTACTCCTGAAAAGTGACAAGGACTTCTTTTTGAGTCGTGTTTCCAGCTCTATCGATTGACTTTAGAGTGAGTTTGTTTTCTCCAGTGCCCAAACTATGAATAAACGTAAAAGAACCGTCTCCACTTACTTTAGCCAGTCTATCATTGATCAAGACTTTGCAGCCTAGATCGGTGTTGCCAGAGACAGTCAAAAGTTGATTTTTCTTACCTTGAATTGATTGGCCTTCGGTAGGAGAGATAATCTCTAGCTCTGGTGGTTGAGAGTCATATAACACAGTGTACTCTTGCGACTTTGGTGAAGTGAGCTTACTGTCCCCATCACCCAAAAATGAGAAAGCTTGCAGTTTATTCTCTCCCTCTTGAAGAGTGACATCAAAGCTGAACTTGCCATCGTCACCAATCTTGGTTTCTATACTTTCTGAGTCATTTTGGAGTAGTACAACAGTAGCATTTTTTTCATTGAAGCCAGTCAAGGTGACGTAGGCACTGTTCGTCGCAGTTCTGGGCGCTGACAACACTGGAGCTAGAGGAGCAACATTTTCGTTGGAGTTTTGAGTGTTTTGAGTTGGACCAGCAGTAATCTTGAGAATAAATGGAACTATGATGAAAAAGAAAAGTGTTAGGAGTAAGACGAAGAGACCTAGTAGGAGTAGTGCTTGCTTGAGAACTGCCTTCTCCTCGACTATGACTCTCCTGGAGTTACCTAGCTTATTGGGAGCTGGAGTTGGGGTGCGATAGGCGTAAGTGTTCATCATGTTTCTTGAGTTGCTGTCTGTAGCAAAACTGCCATCTTGATTGACCGAAAGTATTATCTGAGCCGGAGGCGGGAGTCGAACCCGCTACCTACGGTTTACGATACCGCCGCTCTACCAGGGTGAGCTACTCCGGCATGTGTTAACCACTCGAAACCTAGTGACCTGCGGATGTATGGTCTAATTCTAAACCCTGGAGAGTGATTTGGGAAGGAGTTATGAATATTAAGGTTTATCTTTTTTTAAACCAATTTACCATCTTCTTCAATATCATTTGATAATAACTTCAAAGTTTCAATTATCTTTTGATGCCCACTGATTTTTTCTGCAACTTCCTCAAATGCGTTGCTCAAATCATTGTAGAAATTTGAGTCACCAGTCAGTCTCTCCCAAAATTCCTGACCCACAACTACCTCAAACGAAGTATTTAACTTTTTGTAGAACGTACTTAGTTCTTCTTCTGTTCCATATAAGACGCCTACTAATAGGTCTGATGTTCTTAAGTCTAGGTTGTTTGTACGAGCAAGCATTTTTATTGAGTTAAAATGTCTGGTTATAGTTTCCACATCATCTTTATTTATAGTTTCAGGACCTGTTTTAATTTGACAATATTTCTTTCTATTATCTTTCGAGTCTATAAATTCAATATCAATCCCACTTGTTGTACTGCCGTATTTTCCTAAAACGTTCGAAATAAATTTTTGGATATTTGATCCAAAACTAGTATTAATTGATGTGCCTAGAATTCTTGGATAAAGCAAAACTTTAGCTATGCTATTAGCGTCATTCTTACCCGAAAAGAACTTTGCAAGGTATTTGACAAGAAACGGATTATATTTATAGGTGGAAAGCTTTGACAATGACTTTAGTTTAGCCGCATGATTGCCTGCTATTGATTTTTTAAAAAAAATCTTGGCGTTGAGTAGAATTTCGAGTCGCTCTTTAGAATTCATTTGTGCTGATATTTTACACCCATTTTAGTCTGGAAGACAACTTGGGCATAGATAACCATTGCATAATGCAATGGTTACTAATATACTTTTATTTATGACAAACTTTATGACTGTTGCAGATGTATCAGAAAAAGTTGGAGTTTCTCCAGACACGGTCCGCAGGTGGGAAAAATCTGGATTGATCAAGTCTCAGAGATCAGATCAAAATTATAGATTATTTAACTATTCTGAGGTTGAACGAGTAAAAATGAAAATTGGTGGAGTTGGCTCTCCAAATAAATTTATGGTCTTGAAATCAAGTGATATTTCAAATTTTAAATCAATTGAGTTATTTACAGGCGCTGGAGGGACAGCGCTAGGATTAGAAAATGCTGGGTTTCAGCACCTAATAAATGTTGAGATTGATAAGGATGCATGTAAAACTATTCGAAAAAATAGGCCAGAGTGGAAACTCATTTCATCAGATATTAGAGAAATTAACTTTGAAGAATGGAGAGGGTTGGTTGATGTAGTAGAGGGTGGATTTCCATGTCAGAGTTTCAGTTATGCTGGGAAAGGCAAAGGATTTGGGGATATTAGAGGTACTTTGTTTTTTGAGTTCGCAAGATGTATAAAAGAATCTTTACCCAAGATCGCAATGGGAGAAAATGTCAAAGGTCTCTTAAAACACGACGATGGTAAAACACTTGCAACCATGGTTAAGAGCTTGAAGGATATTGGTTACAAAGTTGGGTATCGGGTTCTTAGATCGCAATATTTGGATGTTCCACAAAAGAGGGAACGACTTATTTTACTCGCTGTAAGAAATGATTTGAATATTCCACTGCTTTTACCTAGAGAGCATGATTACTTCATTTCAATAGGAGATGCACTATTTAATGTTCCCCAGTCTGACGGCCAGAAATATCCTTCTAGAAAGCTTGAAATTATGAAAATGGTTCCGCCTGGTGGTTGTTGGAGGGACTTGCCACAAAAAGTGAAGGAAGAGTATATGGGAAAAAGTTTATATCAAGGAGGAGGAAAAACTGGTATGGCTAGAAGGCTTTCACTTGATGAGCCCTGTTTAACACTAACTTGTGCTCCAGCACAGAAGCAAACTGAGAGATGTCACCCAACTGAAACTAGACCATTAACAATTAGGGAATACGCAAGAATTCAAACATTCCCAGATGATTGGGAGTTTGTTGGGTCTATCTCTTCTAGATACCGCCAGATTGGTAATGCTGTACCAGTAAACCTTGGTTATCATATAGGTCGTTGCTTGATAGCTATGTTGAGAAATGCACCCGATTTTGAAACAATGGAAGAAATTAAGCCAGTTTAATCTAATTTAACTGAGTTTCTGTGGCATCTGTTTCGTCTGGGTCATATCTGAAAAGGATAATAGCTTTGAGCCAAGCAGCCCTAACTTCAATTGGCACTCTACCTAGATTGGAGAAATTGCAAAATCTGAGCGGGATACGGGAATCGGACCCGCTTCTCATCCTTGGGAAGGATGCATACTACCAGTGTACTAATCCCGCCTGGTTGGTTGAGTTTTCATCTAAAAATGCGTAAGATTACAGCTGATAGCTAAAAGCTAAGAGCTCAAGCAAGTCATTCTCAACCAGCAGAATTATCAATCAAGAAGCTAGATAAGTCTAGCTAGCGATAGCGAGGTAGCCGCAGATTCTGGCGTGGGTAGATGAGATGTGGGTTCTTTCCTACAACTCGTCTGTTAACTTGGTAGATTTTCTGCCAAGCTACTTTGCGCCCATATCGATTGACTGTGATTTTCCAGAGACTGTCTCCCCTCTTCACAGAGTAGTTGGAGTAAGCTACGCTCTTAGCCTTTTTATAGGCAACTTTTTTGACGGATCTCTTAGCTGCGATCTGCCTGGCGGGTTTTCTAGCTGCGATCCTTTTTGTCCTGCGCACTGATTTTTGTGCACGGACTTGCTTTTTGGATGTTTTAGCTAAAGTCGTACTTGGTGAAGGAGATGGAGTTACAGCCACTGCTGAGGGTGTGGCAGTGTTGAGAATTAGTTCTGGAAGTGTAGTGCTAGATATTTGAGGCTGTGGAGTCTGAGATTGAAAGTAGAGGCCAATGACTATCATTCCTAACAAGACTATGAGTCCTGAAATAAAGTGCTCACGATTTTGTTTTATGAATTCGCCCAATCGTCTCATATATACCTTTCATTGACTGCGATGTCACACATGATGACACTGCAAGAATAAGCTTGGGCAGGCTCATATTGATAGAGATTGTAACAGAGTGAGATAAAAGCGCAATCGAGTAACTTGAATCGTTATGAAGGTTGTATACTTGATCTAAATGTCAATTAAAATCGATTGGAATTATATTTTTAAGCTGGCTCAGACCTACGCTCAATCCAAGAGATCTAGTTCGTTCTGGATTGTTTTATTTTTTACTTTAGGTTTGGCGCTTAGACTGTTGGAAGCTAGGTATAGCTCACTCGGTTTTGATCAGGTTCAGATCTTGGAGAATGTGAGTCATATCTTGAGTGGAGACTTGACTCTGATAGGCCCTCGAACTGGTCCGGCACAAATGTTTACAGGACCACTTATATATTACCTAACTGTTCCCTTTTATGCGCTATTTGGGATATGGAGCGTGGCAGTAGTTCCGATATTCATCGCTGGTTTTACAGGGTTTGTTCTCTGGTTCTTAAGTCGTAAATATCTAGATGGTCAAAATTCTTTACTTTTGTTATATCTTTTGGCAGCATCTCCTTTTCTAGTGCACCTTGATAGCATCTTTTGGAATCCAAATCTATCCTTATTGGCATTTAGTCTTGTCTTTTTTGCTTTACTAAGCGAAAAGTCAAAAAAAATTGATTATATTTTAATTTTTATTGGCTCATTTTTAGGATATCAGGCTCATTTTTCCGGCTTACTTACATCTCTTTTGGTACTAGTAGTGACGATAAAATTTCGCAGACATTGCTTATGTTTTCTGAGCTCTGTATTAGGGTTGTTTTTAAGCTTGGTGCCGACCATCTTATTTGATATGCGCAACGGTTGGCTAAATTTAAATGGTCTGCTTAATTTGGTTCAGTCCAGAAGTGTGACAGGAGTAGATAGCTTGTCAAAAGTTTTTACAGACTTTATAAAAAATTCATACATACTTTTAGAGAGTTGAGGCAAAATTGTTTTATCAAATAGCAGCTCCCCATCTCATCTCCTTATCGGATTAGGGTTTCTTATTTTGTCAGTAAGGGTTAGTAGTAAGCCAGTTATCAGAATCTCATTCTTATGGCTCTTCTTGATAACTCTGTTTTTTAGTTTTTACTCAGAGAGTAAGCCTGAGTATTACTTTATAATTGCTTTTCCCGCACTACTGACATTAATTACCTCGGTCGCATCTAATTTTTTTGAAAGGCATATTTATTTTTTCGTAAGCCTTGGGTTTATTTTTAGTTTTTGGACTGTTGCTCAGTCTTCACCTGGGGGTGATTTTAATTTGCAGAACCAACTTAAGCTGGTTAGTGAGGTGGAAAAAATTGCTAGAAAAAATGGTTCCAGTAATTTAAATATCTCTTATGATATTGATCCTTTAAAGTACGATACATCAGGACTTAAGTACTTGTTGAAAAAAGTATCTTTAGGAGTTACTAAAGAATCACCTGTCTTGCACATCACATATCCAAACACTCTTTCGCTTGACGATGTAGTGAAGGTAGACAAAATTGCCCTCTGGGAAGATACTTGAAAATCTAACTTAAATTACCTGTCTAGAGATGACTACATTATCGCAACGCCGCCCCACATCAAACTTTTGCAAAATTTATACCCAAAAAATAATTCGGCTATAGCTACATATGAAGTATTTGATGGTGACATAAAAACTGGACAGGTAGATGTCTATAAAGTTGATTTGAGATCTGCTTCTGCTCGTAAGGACAAATGCACTAGTCTGGATCTGAGTATTAAAAATTGGCAAGATGTGGGTACTTTGCAAAGAGCTAGAATGACTCGAGACGTGTGTCTCATCTACACAAGAAGTTCTGAAAGCAATATAGATTTAACTTCCTTACTTCAGCTATTTTAAATTTGAGTAACCACTGGATTGTAAGAAGTTGGAAGAAGATCGCGATAGCGCTAGCAATTACTTCTGATGTCACTTTTTTCACCGCAACACCTTTCCGACCGGAATATATCAAGCTCATGATAGCTACTATCACTACTATAGACTAGTACATTACTTTACCGAGCTAAGTAGTGGTCAATTTCCAGTCCGGATGGCGACAGAGATGCTTGGTGGATTAGGGTATCCGATATTCAACTTTACTTATGGCCTGCTCAGAGAAGCTGGCAAACTTGCTGATCGGGGCGATTGGCGACAAGTTGCTTCAATAGTAGATTGGGGACTAAGTGTGGAGCCATATATGATTAATGGCGAGCAAGTCTGGCGGAGTGATATTGGAATGCAAGATTTCATGATGGGTGGCAAATTTGCTTTAAATATTTTTCCCGATATTTATGGGGATGGATCAGTGAGTGGAAAAATAAACCAATTTATAGAGCAAGATCCAGAGTTGTGGGAAAAATATGCTATGGGAGAGCATCAAAACCTTTCAAGAGTTGCTCGTGGTGTTATTACCACAGCCATAAAGCTGAGAGCTATTTCAGTTGGTCTAGATATTGAGGCTTCTGAAGAAATTAGGAATAAGTTGGAGATTGTAAGAGGAAAGTTAAATAATAAATTAGATTATTTAAAAAAAGAGCTCCAAGCGGCTCAGGCAGTGCTAGGCACTTGCGACATGCAAGTAGATCTCTTAGCTAGGTTGCGAGAATATTTGCGTCAAGTTGAAATAGAAATAGAAGTTTAGGGGTTAAGTAAAAAACGAGGTGGTAAAAAGATTGTTTTTAATTGATATTTCCTTCCTTTCTGAGAAAATAGCACTTTGAAAGTGCTAAATGAAAGAAAAGATGTCAAAAAAAATGTTCCAAGTGTGGTTGTTTGTTAAAGAAATGAGGGAAGAATAATAGTGGCTCACAAAAATATCGTTGTACTGTCTGTTGTAAAAATTCCACCAGAAAACGAGATGACGTTAAAGCAATTAATCATCGTAAGATTTTCCAAGCTTGGTTGACTAGCAAAAGCACTCTAACTCATTGTGCTCAACATTACGGTGTTTCACGTCAAACACTTACCAACTGGCTCAATCCCTTCTGGGATGAAGATCTTGTTTTTACCCCACAGATATCTGCATCAACAGTCCTGATCTTGGATGGATATGTAGTTCGACGTGGCGCAATCGAAATATTTGTCAAAAGTAGTTTATTTATTTACTACCTATGTAAATCTTAGCTACATGCTTAACATGATTAGGAAAAATGTGAAGAAAAATTGTGCTGATCCAATCAATCGGCTTAAGTAAGATATGAGCCAAATCACATAGCCACGGCGAATCTTTGATAAAGGAAGCAAAAGAAGGGCCAAAGAAGTTGTACACCCTACGAAGACTTGCATGCAGAGAGGGAGCAACAACACTCATACTGATCTCAAAGTACTTGGCTCGTTGGAGAGAAGTCGTGGTCAAAGTCTTGTCCTCTAGATTGTGAATGTGACTAGAATTCACAAATGATTGATGACCATAGGTACTAGCGGTAGCTATGTAGCAACCTGGCTGAGTTTTGGGAAGCGCATTATAAAGCTCAAGTGTTTTCTGGACAGACAGCGAAATGCTAGCTACATAAGTAGAAAGAACACCAAGACTCCATAGAGTCCTTTTTGAGTTGTCATGATTGTGACTTTGCCAGACCGCCTGACATAGCCTGAAGGCAAAAATTGCAGCAACTCCAGGCGTACAAATTATCCAGCCCACGAATAACATACCTAATATTTCTCTAGATCTGTCAGCAAGAGGATTAGCCATGCCAGGAGGAAAAGCTAAGAAACCACTTGCTATTAAAAGCAGCAAGCTTAAAAAATAGAACTGTATATTTGAGATATGGGCTAGTTTTGCTAATTTTTGGAAAGTTACAAAAATAATACAAAAAAACATGAAGAAAAGTGGCACACCAAGCAAAGTGACAAATAGAAACCTTGACGATAAGCCAAATAATGCATAATTTCCTAGAAAGTGGTAGGTAGCAGCTAGCACAAGTCCTGAATAGATACCAAGTCTCACTCGGAACAATTTAGAGTACTTTTTAAAGTCGGTGAGGAGAAGATAAGCACTTACCAGACTATAAAAAAACAAAGGACTGAAAAAAAGAATCGATCCCTGTGTAACGAATATATCGAAGTAAGTACTGAGCTTACCATCTTGCCATTCAGCTTGAGTCAGTTTAAGAAAATAAAAAAGGATTAGAAGAATAGAGGGCGAAATAATTAAAAAAATGAAGTTACCTATAGTGTTTGAGGTAGAAATAAGAGAGGCTACTTTAGAAGAAAAATTTGGTTGGGGAAGTTGTTTATTTGCCATACTTAGCAAACTAGAGAATTAGAGATATGCACACCTTGGCGACCTCGACGGGAATCGAACCCGTGATCTCCTCCGTGACAGGGAGGCATGTTAACCGCTACACCACGAGGCCTAGTTAGGACTTTACCGAAATAAGATCGACTATCTAGGATAGCCCATCCTTCCAGGCCAAGTTTTCCTTAACTGCCCCAGATTATAGCGAACAAACACTTGTTTTGTCGATGAGAAGTTCTACAATAGGAGTCGGAGACTTGCTAGAGTCTTGAGAGTTCTAGTTTGGCAAGAGTAGAAATTACTAATAGATCGAAAGGAATATATGGAAATAGGCATTTTCTTAGTTGTGGCAGTAGTAGCCGCTCTCTTTTACGTCATGAGTGTCTACAACGGTCTACAGGTACTCAAGACGCAGATCAAAGCTAGTATCCAAGAGATTGGCAATCAGCTCAAGAGACAAGCTTCTCTCATCCCCAACCTTGAGGCCTCAGTCAAGGCTTACATGAGTCACGAAAAAGGTATTTTTCAGATGCTGACAGATGCCCGCAAGTCTATAACTTCTGCTTCTGAGAGTGGTAACACTAGTGACATTGGTAAAGCCATAGACAAAATTCAAGCCTTGGCTTCTAGAATTTCCATCGTCATGGAGAGCAATCCCCAGATGCAAGCTGACAAGACTGTTACCAAGTTCATGGATGAATTGACTGATACAGCGGACAAAATGATGTACTCACGTCGTTCCCTCATTGATCTTTCTCAAGACTTTAACCAAAAATTGGTTACTTTCCCCAGTAATTTGGTAGCCAACATGTTTGGATTCAAGGAAGAAAAAGGTCTGGAAACTCCTATGACTGGATCTCACGTGGAGGTATCTGAGGTAGAGACACATGACGTCAAAGTTTCTCTTTAAATGACACACTACTCACTAGTCGCTTCTAATAAACAAAAATCCATGTGGATTATTGTTTTCTTCATACTTTTTGTGACAGTGGTGTCGTATGTGATCACTACAGCCATGGGTTATGGACTCGAGACAGTTGGCATAGCTATGATTTTTGCCGGCATGTCATCTCTGATCACGTACTGGAACTCAGACTCCATTATTCTTGTTATTTCTGGCGCTCGGCCAGCTACTAGAGAAGAATTTTTTGACTTCTATACAGTCACAGAGAACCTCTGTCTAGGTGCTCAGTTTCCCAAACCCAGGCTATTTGTCATAGATGATACTGCCATGAATGCTTTCGCTACTGGTAGAGACCCGGATCATGCTTTGGTCTGTGCCACTACTGGCTTACTCTCAAGTTTGAAAAGACCAGAGCTAGAGGGAGTCATAGCTCATGAGCTCTCCCACATTCAGAACTACGACATTCGACTTATGTCGATCGTCACAGTCTTGGTGGGCATGATTGCTTTACTTGCAGACTGGTTTTTGCGAATGTCTAGCTGGGGAAGTTCTAGGCGCAGTGATAAAAATGAAGGTGGCCAACTACAATTTGTCATGCTTTTTCTAGGAATATTTTTGGCACTTATCTCTCCGCTTATCGCACAGCTCATACAGCTGGCTATATCTCGTCGCAGAGAGTTCTTGGCTGACGCATCAGGAGCTGCCATGACTAAAAACCCTTCTGGACTGGCCAAAGCACTAGCTAAAATAAGTCAGGATGTAGAGCCTCTCGAAGCAGCAAACAAAGCCACGGCTCATCTCTACATCTCCAACCCTTTGAAAAATACACATGGAGGAGTAGGTTGGTTTGCATCACTTTTTAATACCCATCCCCCGATAGAAGAGAGAATAAAAGCTTTAGAGAGTATTTAGATACGAACAGCGCTATCGAGCTTAGGTAACTGTATTGAACTAGATTGATCTCTGCCGTTTGGTTTTTACATTGATCTAAGTTGAGGTAGAATTGTACCAACATGAGTTCTTCAATAATTAGTCCTCAGATAGTTCAACACATAGCTAAGCTTGCCAATCTTACTCTGACTGCCGAAGAAGTTAAGAAGTTATCCGATGGATTTAACACGACTTTAGAAGTAGTGGACCAACTTAAAAAAATACCTGTGGATGGGGTAAAGCCAACTTTTCAGGTCACAGGTCTCACCAATATCTGGCGAGAGGACGTGGTGGATGAGGAGAGAATGTTCACACAAGAGCAGGCTTTGCTCAATGCCAAAGAAACTCATGCTGGTTACTTTGTTGTACCTCAAATAATCGACCAAGATATCTAATAATGTCCAAACTCAATAGACTCACGCTCACCCAGACGCTTGCAAAGCTCAAAAAAAAAGAGTTTTCGATTGAGGAACTTTACAGTGACATTGATCAAGAGGTGAAGAGCGTCAATCCCAAGCTTAATATTTATCTAGCGCTTAATGAGAGAGCAGCTGAACTGGCGGCTACTAGAACAGAGCTGCCTTTAGCTGGAGTGCCTCTAGCTGTCAAAGACAATTTCTTAACCAAAGGTATGGCCACTACTGCTTCAGCCAATGTACTCGCGGGCTTTATGCCGCCATATGAATCGACAGTTACTTCTAAACTGAACCTTGCTGGTGGAGTTGTGTATGGAAAAACCAATATGGATGCTTGGGCACATGGTTCAAGCACCGAGACATCTGACTTTGGCTCTACCAGTAATCCACGTAATCCAGCTCACTTGCCTGGAGGATCTTCTGGCGGAAGTGCGGCGGCTGTCGCCGCCGACATCTGTATCGCAGCTATTGGCTCAGAAACTGCCGGATCGATACGACAGCCTAGCTCGTGGTGCGGAACTGTCGGTCTTAAGCCTACCTACGGCAGAGTCAGTCGTGCCGGAGTAGTGGCCATGGGGTCTTCTCTGGACTGTCCTGGTCCAATTACAAAAACAGTTGAAGATGCTGCTCTACTTTTTAAGTACCTGGCAGGGTCTGATAAGTACGATGCTACAACTTCACAACAGGGCGTGCCAGATCTTCACAGCGATCTAGCCAAGGGTGTGAAAGGTATGAACATAGCAGTTTGCTACGTAGACCACCCTCAGCTGAAGGGTGGCAAAGCTGCCTCGGCAGTTGAAGAGGCTGGGAAAGTTTTTGAGAGACTTGGGGCTAAAGTTAGCTTAGTTCCAGTTGTAGACTCTCTTCAAAAAAACACTGTCTTAAATCCTGACTACGCAATAGGTGTCTACACAGTAGTTCAGAGAGGAGAGGTAAGTAGTAACTTGGCTCGCTATGATGGAGTAAGGTATGGGCACGACAGGGCTACCTTTGGAGCAGAAGCTAAGCGGCGCATCATGTTGGGTACTTATACTCTTTCCAAGGGTTACGCTGACAAGTACTATGTGAGGGCTCAGCAAGTACGCAGTCTTTTTATCCAGAACTTCGACCAGCTCTTCTCAGAGTTTGATTTGATGATCTCCCCTACTTCTCCAGGATTTGCTCAAAAGCATGGCGCCACCAAAAATAATCCCATGTTTGGTGAGCTGGAGGATATGTTACTTGAACCAAGCTCTATTTCTGGTTTACCAGGTATTAGCGTACCTTGTTTTCATGACCCAGAGACCAATCTTTATCTAGGTCTCAACATTATGGCTAACCACTGGCAAGAAGAAAAAATGATTCAAGCTGCTTATGCGTATGAAACAGAGACCAACTGGAATAGTTGGCTTCAAAAATAAATATGTCTAAAAAATACACGCCCATCATCGGTATGGAGGTTCATATAGAGCTTAAAACAGTCTCTAAAATGTTTTGTGGCTGTAAAAATGACCCCTTTCATGCGCCTAAGCCCAATATCTACAGTTGTCCAGTTTGTTTGGGCATGCCCGGTGGTTTACCACTCTTAAATAAAAGAGCCATTGAGTGGACCATTAAGCTGGGTCTAGCTTTGGGCTGCAAAATAAATCTCGCCTCACACTTTGATCGCAAGAACTACTTCTACCCTGACTTAGCTAAAGGCTATCAGATTAGTCAGTACGATCAACCTTTTTGCTATGACGGTCACTTAAATACTGAGCAAGGAGTGGTGCGCATTCATCGAATACACTTGGAAGAAGACACTGGTAAGTTGCTCCATAAGACTATTGATGGCAAGAAAGTCAGTCTCATAGACTTCAATCGATCAGGTGTTCCCTTAGTGGAAGTAGTCAGTGAGGCTGATATCCATAGCTCAGCTCAAGCCAAGGAGTACGCCAAAAGTTTGAGATCTATCTTGCGCTATCTAGAAATTGCAGACTGTGACATGGAGCAGGGAGGAATGAGACTTGAGGCTAACATCTCTCTAAGTAGCCAGATACCTTCCGAAAAATCATTTGAGCTACCTAGCTACAAAGTTGAGGTCAAGAACATCAACTCTTTCAGGTTTTTGGAGCATGCAATTGAGCATGAAGTGGAGAGACAAGCTGAGATATTAAGTTTTGGCCAGAGGCCTGCTCAAGAAACTAGAGGATGGAGCGAAGAAGCGAGTAAAACTGTTGTTCAGCGTACCAAAGAAGATGCAGCTGACTATCGATACTTCCCTGACCCTGATATTCCACCCTTGGTTTTTTCAGAGAGTGATATCGAGAAAATAAAAGCTACCCTACCTGAACTTCCAGCTACCGTCTTAAGTAGATGGCAGGAGAAGTTTGGAGTTGAGTCTCGTTTTGGAACAATACTTGCAACGAGCGTTGAGGCAACTAAGTTGGCAGAGAAATTGATTTCATCTGCAGCTGCAGCCAAGTTGGACTCAAACAACTTAGTAAGTATGCTGGTCAATAAAAAACTGAAAGAAGTTAGCGGTAACGTACTGGACCTAAGCTTTTCAACAGAAAAAATCATCGAGGCATTCAGACGTGCTAATACTGCAGATGAAGTGGATGAAAGTGAGCTCTCAGAGGTACTTAAAAAAATAATAGAGAAGAACGCTCAGGCTGTAGAGCAGTATCGAGCGGGTAAAACACAAGTTCTTGGATTTTTCATGGGTCAGATGCAGAGGGAAATCGGTAAAAAGATTGATACGTCAATCCTAAAGTCCTTTATAGAAAAAGAACTTAGAGACTCCACAACTACATAGGTTGCTCGCTTTCCAACTTTATCAAACGGTAGCTCCAGAATTTACAGTAGAGATGGTGGTAAACCACTCTCAAGTTGTATTGACTAATCTTTGCTTATGGTAGGTTAGCCTTGCGACCAAAAAGCCGCTGGCTTCAACTTTGAAACGCAGCGGCTCTAAAAGACAAAAATAGTTTTTCTAACTACTCCATCATTTTCTTAATACCCATTTTCTTGCCTTCACCAGAGTGAAGAGCAGAGGTCATGTTAAGGGCTTTCTTGGCTGTGTTGACGGCAGATATAGCTTTCTTGCGAAGCTCATGAGCTTGAGTCATGTATGTCTTCAACATATCTTGAGTGACGCCATCAGCGGATACTTTATTGGATAGGTCTGCCACTGCAGTCAGCTGAACCATCAAGTCATTGAGTGCAGCTTCAGCGGCTACAACATCATAACCTTTGGACTTTTGCTGGGTAACTCTTTCATTTAATTTATCCTTTTTAACTGTGTAGACAGCTACCATTTGATCTAGCTGTTTCTTGAGGATAGATGCACGATGTTTGAGTTGGTTGGCATCTCTACCAGCTTTCATTTCTTCGAGTTTAGTTTTCATCTCAGCTTTTTTAAGTTTCATGGCTTCCACTCTCTCTTCCATTCTGACTTTTTTCTCTTCCATTCTCTCTTCCATTCTGACTTTTTTTTCTACCATTCTCTCGGCCATTTCTGCTTGCTTACTTTCCATCTTTTCTGAAGTAGTTTCTTTCATGGCTTTAGCCGAGGCTGGCTGAGCGCAGAGAGCGACTACTGCTGCTGCAAGCATCAGTCCTGAGAGTTGTTTTTTCATAAAAACCTTTCTATTTAATAACTTATTTTATCTCTTCAAGTATCGCAAAATATCTGTTATTGAAGCTTATCTTATTGTTTTTGGCCGTGCATGTCAAATATTTGCCTCTCCTCTATCACCCGCCACAACTAGCACCTATAATCAGAGTTCATGACAGACTTTGTTCACCTTCACGTTCACTCTGAGTACTCGATGCTGGATGGCTTGGCTAAAGTAGCTAAGTTAGTGGAAAAAGCTAAATCTCTAGGTCAAACTTCATTAGCTCTTACTGATCACGGTGGTATGTATGGAGCAGTTAGTTTTTATAATGCCTGTCGCAAAGAACAAATAAAGCCTTTAATTGGCGTGGAAGCCTACTACGCTAAAAACTCGCGCTTTGATAAGCAGCTCAAGATGGGAGCTGACCAGCATCACTGTCTACTTCTTTCTAAAAACTTGACTGGCTATCAAAATCTCATGCACTTAGTTTCCCTCTCTCACCTTGAGGGTTTTTCGTACAAACCCAGAATTGATCAAGAAATCTTAGAAAAATACTCTGAAGGCGTGATAACCACCACCGGTTGTATGGGAAGCATCTTTAACAAACTACTCCGACAAGATCAAGATGAAGCAGCGAATGTCTTGTTTAAAAGATATAAAGAGGTTTTTGGAGATGGCTTTTTTATAGAGCTTCAGCATCACTCTGGGATACAAGAGTTAAATGTCTTGAACCAAAAGTTGATCAAAGTTGCTCGTCAGCTAGATATTGATTTAGTGGCCACCAATGATGTCCACTACATTGAAGAGAGTGATGCTCGCGCTCAGGATGCTCTATTGTGTGTTCAGACGCGCAAGATGATTTCAGATCCCAATAGAATGACGATGCTCAACTCGCCAGATTTCTTCTTAAGGAGTGGCGATGAGATGACCACTCTTTTCCATGACTACCCAGAAGCGATTGAGAATACTCTAAAAGTAGCTCAGATGTGTGACCTCACGATTCCCACAGGCAAGCTGATTTTTCCTCATTTTCCAGTTCCAGAGGGTACTACCAACGAAATCTTGTTTACTCAACTTTGCTGGGAAGGCATAAAGAAAAAGTTTGCGGTTGTTACCTCCGAGGCTGAAAAAAGGTTAAAGTACGAGCTCGAAATTATTATTCAAAAAGGTTACTCCACCTATTTTTTGATTACGCAAGATCTTGTGAACTGGGCTAAGTCGCAAGGAATAGGCGTGGGCCCTGGTCGCGGTAGTGCAGCTGGCTCATTAGTGTCTTACTCACTGGGCATCACTACGATTGACCCACTTCAACATGGCTTACCTTTCGAGAGATTTCTTAATCCTGAACGCCCTACTCCGCCAGATATTGACATGGACTTTGCCGATGACAGACGTGATGAAGTTATTGAGTATGTAGCCCAAAAATATGGTCGTGACAGCGTAGCTCAGGTGATTACTTTCGGAAGAATGGAAGCTAGGGTCGCTATTCGAGACATGGGTCGGGTGCTAGGACTACCTTACGAAGATCCAGATAAAATAGCCAAGCTTATTCCCAATGATCCTGGACAGAAAACATCTTTGACAAGCGCAGTAGCTACAGTTTCAGAGTTGGGAGAGTACTACAAGCAGCCTAAGTTCAAAGAGTTGATAGATCTTGCCACAAAGGTGGAGGGCGTGATACGACATAGCTCAGTTCACGCAGCTGCCGTGGTCATCGCGGATAAACCTTTGTACTTTTACACACCTATCCAGCGTGAGAGTAAATCTGGACGCACCATCACGCAGTACGACATGTACTCACTGGATTGTAATATTTCTGATGACGCCATTGGACTGCTTAAGTTTGACTTTTTGGGTCTACGCAATCTTTCGATTATGCAGGCAGCTGTGAACTTGATCAAACAAACTAAGGGAGTGGAGATCGATGTGACGACTCTGCCACTTGATGACAAGTTGACGTTTGACCAGCTGTCAGCAGGAGACACGACAGGTGTTTTTCAACTGGAGTCTCCAGGTATGAGAAGACTCGCTCGCAACTTACAGCCTAATCAGTTCTCAGATATTACAGCTATGGTGGCTCTTTTCCGACCTGGTCCTATGGATCTGATTCCCAAGTTTGTCGAGGGCAAACATCATCCAGAGTCCATCTCCTATCCTCATGACTCGCTCAAACCTATTTTGCAAGAGACTTACGGCGTCATGGTGTATCAAGAGCAGATTTTGCAGATTGCCAACTTCATGGCAGGCTACTCACTTGGAGAGGCAGATATTTTGCGTCGAGCAATTGGCAAAAAAAAGAAGAAACTTCTTGATGAAAATCACGATCGTTTTGTAAGGCAGTCTATCGAGCATGGATTTACAAAAGAGGTAGCTGACAAGGTGTGGGGATTTATTGAAGCTTTTGCAAATTATGGCTTTAACAAGGCTCACGCAGCAAGTTACGCTATGATCGCTTATCAGACAGCTTACTTGAAAGCCCATCACCCTGTGGAGTACATGGCTGCTTTGATGAGTGTTGAGTCTGCCTCGGTGTCCACTACCAGAGATGAAAAAATTGCTGTGGCTATTGAAGCTAGTAAGAAAATGGGTATCAGCATTCTTCCTCCCCATATTAATAAGTCTAAGCTTGATTTCAGTCTAGAGCCATGCGCTGATTCACTAGAAGAGACAGCAATTCGTTTTGGCTATAGCGCCATCAAAAATGTCGGCGCTGCTGCAATTGAAAATATTTTAGCTGCCAAAACAAAAGTTGGTGTTTTTACTTCATTTACTCATTTTATTCTGAGCGTGAGTGGTCAGAAAGTAAATAAAAAAGTACTGGAGTCTTTGATCAAAGTAGGAGCAATGGACGAGTTTGGAACTAGAGCTAGCATGATTGAGCAACTAGAGCAGATTCGTGCTTCTGCTTCCCAGTTTGTAGATGATGTAGAAGGCCAAGATCATCTGTTCAAGGATGTTTCTAGTCAGACTGTTAAAGTTGAAGATACTTTTACCAAGCTTCCAGAATATCCCAAGGCTGAGCTGCTTTCTTTTGAAAAGGAGTTGTTGGGTGTGTATGTGACACTGCATCCACTTTCTCAGGCTCTTGATTATGTCCACGATAGAGTTACAAAGTACATCAAAGATATTGAGCAGACTGTTCATAACGGCCAGACTTTCTTGTTCGGAGGGATAATCACCAAGTGGCGTGAGGTGATCAGCAAGAAAAGTGGTAAAAAATTGGCTTTTGGTCAGCTCGAGGATAGAACCGGCTCCATTGAGTTTGTTGTTTTTCCTAAAACTTATGCTGAGTACTTAGGTAAGATTCAAACAGACATGGTGGTGCTGATGAAGGCAAAAGTAGATGTTCGAGATGACACAGCCCAGCTTCTAGTTGACAAGTTCTCTATTCCTGAAGAGTCAGAGGTGGCTCTAGTCCAAGATGTCCACCACAGAGAGATATTTATTCCTAAAAAAACTTCTCGTGAAACTCTCGGCGAGTTGGGTAAGCTCCTTAAGGCTTGTCCCGGAGATGAGAAGGTCCTCATTCTTCTTCCAGATGGGGCACAGAACAAGAAAATGTTACTCCCTTATGGGATAAAGTGGAGTGACGATCTCGATGAAGCAGTCCAGGAGTTACTCCAATAGTAAAGTTATTTAGCTGCATCTAGCCACCCTGGCTCACAATCAACTCAAAAACTGCTTGTCTTTTGAGACTCAAAAGGATATACAATACATCTCCATGAGTCACACTCGTGGAGTTTCCAACAAATCATCAAAATATATTTTCGTTTCAGGAGGTGTTCTTTCGGGACTTGGTAAAGGTGTGACTGCAGCCTCAATAGGTTTGCTCCTCAAGTCTTGTGGCTACTCTGTCACTAACATCAAGTGTGAAAACTATCTCAATCTAGACTCTGGCAACATCAATCCCGTCGAACACGGTGACTCCTTTTTGTGTGAGGATGGTTTGGAGGCAGATCTTGACTTGGGAACGTACGAGAGATTTTTGGGTCAGCCAGTAGGACACGATAACTTCACTACTATGGGCCAGATTTACTTGAAGGTGATTGAGGACACAAGAGACTTAAAGTTTGGCGGAGCCACAGTGGACGCTATCCCCTATGTTCCTGAGGAGTCGATCAGACGGATAAAGGCTGCTGGTAAAGGTTTTGATATTGTTTTAGTTGAGTTGGGAGGCACAGCAGGTGAGTACCAGAATGCTATTTTTTATGAAGCGTATCGGATAATCAAGTTGAGACAACCTCAAGATGTAATTCACATGCATGTGACGTACTTCCCTGCTCCCTCTCACATCAATGAGCTGAAGTCCAAGCCTACCCAGCTTTCAGTAAAAATGCTCAACTCTATGGGAATTCAGCCAGACTTTATCATGGGTAGAGCTGAGCGGGTTATCGATGACAAACGCAAAGAAAAAGTAGCTTTTTACTGCAATCTAGAAAAACAGGATGTGATTTCATGCCCTGACTGTGACTCAATCTATGAGTTGCCTCTGATTCTGCACGACCAGAACTTGGCCACTCGGATTCAGGAGAAGCTCTATCTCAAAAATAAAGCTGCCAAGCTGGATGACTGGCGTAACTTGGTCAAGATGATCAAATCCAGTCATGCTCCAGAGCTCACTATCGCCATCATCGCCAAGTACATCACGACTGGTGACTACGAGCTTACAGACTCTTACTCCTCCCTGATTGAGGCTCTCAAGCATGCTGGCTGGTACAACAAGGTTAAGCTTAAGTTGCAGTTTATAAATGCTGAGCTGTTTGAAAAAAACTCACAAAAAGCTCTCGAAGAGCTTTCTCATGCTCAGGGCATCATTGTGCCCATAGGTTGGGGTGAGAGAGGTGTGGAGGGTAAGATTACAGCTATCGAGTATGCTCGAGAGAAAAGAGTTCCGTATCTTGGACTCTGTTATGGCATGCAGCTGGCTAGTGTTGAGTTTGCCAGAAATATTTTGGGTCTTAAAGATGCTCACACAACTGAGTGTGACCCTGCGACCACCAATCCTGTCATTCATGATATACCATTTGAGTCTAGGTATCAGAAAATCAAGGGACAGGGTGCTAGCATGCGTTTGGGAGGCTACGACTGTGTTCTCAAGAAGGGTACTCAAGCCTACGAGATTTATGACAAACACTCTGCTTTTAAGGATAAATCAAAAGGTTTGATTTCCGAGAGACATCGCCACCGTTATGAGTTCAACAACGCTTATCGGGAAAAGCTGGAGAAAGCTGGTTTTGTCATAAGTGGCACATCTCCAGATGATTTCTTTGTTGAGGTTATTGAGCTTCCTAGAGAGACTCACCCCTTCTTTATAGGAACTCAGGGTCACCCAGAGTACAAGTCCCAACCCCTTAAGCCCCATCCTATTTTTGTCGAGTTTCTAAAGGCTGCTCAGGATCGCTTGTCAGGTAAGCCCAAGAACACCAAAATCGTATAAAGTTAGGCTTGTTATACAGTTTTGCTGGCAGAGAGCAGGGTGAACTAGACTGTTTTTAATCAAATCAGGCTGCTGCTTGATAATAGGCTAGCTTGTAGCGTATAATCTCCACCTCTATGTCACAGTATCTCAAGTTCAGCGATGATGTCCAGTTTGCAGTAGGAGACTCGATCAGAGTCCACCAAAAAGTCACTGAGGGCAAGAAAACAAGGACCCAGATTTTTGAAGGTGTAGTAATTGCTATCAGAGGTCGTGAAAATGGCAAATCATTCATAGTTCGCAAGATTGCTTCAGATAGTATTGGTGTCGAGAAGATTTTCCCAGTTCACCTTCCTAGCATCGAGAAAATTGAGCTAAAACGTAAGGGTGCAGTGCGCCGTGCCAAGTTATACTACCTCCGTGACAAAATCGGCAAATCAGCTTCCAAGGTTAAAGAAAAGAGTTCTTTCGTCACTGCAGCAAAAGCAGCATAATTTTTCCTTTGGTCAGAGTGGTGAGCAACGGGCAGTTGATTTTTTATCAGCCAAAAACTTTCAGATTTTAGATCGCAATGTGCGAAGTGGTCGAGGTGAGCTAGATATTGTGGCTTTGGACAGAAGTCATGATGAGCTGGTCTTTGTTGAGGTAAAGTCTAGGGGGCAGGAGTACTCCGGTTCTGGATCTAGCGCCGTCAATCATCGCAAGCTTAAGGCTTTGATCTCGGTCGGAAGCAGCTACCGAAAGTCTTTGCTTCAGCCTACCTTGCGAAAGCTGAACTTTCGTTTTGACATTGTTTGCGTTCTCCCAGACAGGCTAGATCACTATGAAAATGTGACCTGGGGAATGGTAAAATAGTCTGTTGAATTGTTGGCCCCGTCGTCTAGCGGCCTAGGATAGCTGGTTTTCATCCAGTAGATCGCGGGTTCGAATCCCGCCGGGGTCACTTTTTTACGATATTTAAGGTTTTTAAATTTTCCAAATGCAAGCCCAAACCCAAGTAGACCAGAGATCTGTCATTAATGTTTTTCTGAAAATACTGGGTATTTATCAGTTACTTCAGGCCCTGCAAATTTTTTTCAGACTTCTGGTTAAGTATTACTCGTATTTACAGTATTCTGAAGTTGATAAGATTGCTAATCAAACAAGTTTTTTGAATGTACTTTCAGGAGGTATGGATGATCAAAGAATGATGTCTGTTATTTCTCAGGAGATTGTAGTTTTGATTACTATTACGTTTTTGGGGTTATGTTTACTTTACAAGACAGATTTGATCATTTCCAAATTAATATTATCAAAATCAGCAACTATTTCTCAAACTAATATTATTGAGATAGCATTTGTAATAATTGGAGGTCTTCAAGTTATATCATCATTCAAGATTCTTGCTTCGTATTTTACATTTCTTGGATTTTTTAATAGTGCTCCAAGTGGCCTGATTTTAATGGAAGTAGTGATTGGTATGGCAGCTGGACTGTTTCTAATTTTCAGGTCAAAATATTTAAGTAATAAGATGGTAAGTATTATCCCTAAGTCTTGGTGGGGGTGAGTTTGAACGTTTTAGTAGTCAGGCGGGCGTGAGTTAGGAGTATTAGTCATCTAATCTCCTTACTCAAGAAATAGTAGAGCTAATTCACAGATGCAGAACCTTATAAATTTACCGAAAAATGGGTACTTTGATCCAAAAAGTAGATATTGGATAATTAGAAACAAAGATGATTGGGAATTTGACAAAAAAAGAAAATTTTTAATTTTTGGTGGGCCTGGAGTTGATGGTCTAGAATTCGGAATTAGGCAAGATCTCGAAGGAATATGGGTCTATTATTACATTGATAATGAATTTGTAAAAATTGCAGAGAGCGTCGCCGATTTGATTGAAGGATGGACCACTGGAAGAATTAGTGTATAGATTCCCTCGTCCTTACAGGCAGGGAGTTCCAGCTAGATTGAAGCAATTGGTAATCTACGAATAGGTAATTACACAGACAACACTGTTCATTCTTTTGGCGATGTCTATGAGATTTTGATGACCATGTACGCCTCTAATGCCGGTAAGTCCGGGGGAGGGGTTATGTACAATAAAAGTAAGTATGATTATTGAAACTATTAGCTCTACATTAATTCTCGGAAGCTACTCTAATTTTAGAATGTAATCTCAACCTGACATTTAACTTTTTATTTACTACAATGTATATATAAATAGGAGGCGAAGTAAGTTTATGAA
>CAYUQY010000007.1:0-3810 GCA_964447075.1 uncultured Pseudomonadales bacterium
GATGCTCAAAAAGCTGAGAGAAAACCCGCTTTAACTTCACTAGCCCCTAAAATTTTCAACCGAGATTGCTTTGTCTAACTCAGCTGCTTTATATGTCATCTAAATTCTCCTTATAACAGACTCGTAATATCTCGAATGCGCTATCTTTATTAATAACTTGGATCTCAGCTCTATAGTCTTGAGATACTAGCGGATCATCTACTTGATCTTCCCAGGGTTGTTCTGCATTAGCCTGAAAAACTCGATCATTCCTCCACTGACGGCATGACTGCCTCGGTCAAAATCAGATATAAACTCTTTGAGCTCAGTATTATTATAAAATGGACTATTGCTCTGAGGTTGGGTGCTAAAAATTTTATTTAGTTTTCCGAAAAGATCTTTACTTTTTTCCTTATCCCTATGCACCTCACTTAGGAGTCTGTAAAGAGCTGCTGCCTTGTGCGCCACCTTATACTCATCACCATCGGTGGTCTTCCACTCTTCTTCACTTATCTCTGAGGGTATGGATGTATTATCAAGATCTCTGAGTCCAAATATTATATGCCCCATCAAGACTTCATAACCTATAACTACATCAGCTTCTGAGGTCTTTCTAAACTTTTCTGTCATCTTCCTTTTAAACTCTTCTTCAAGCATTGGTGTTCTTTTACCACCCTCGTTATCTTCTGCACCGCCAAAGCCACCACCGCCAGAGTATGAGCCGTGGGCTGAATCAAGCATCAAATTATCTAGAAATGTGCCAAAGTTGCTTCTCTTGGCGCTTTCTTCAGCCCAAGCGCCCGCAGCGCCAATAAACTTCTTCCAAAACGGAGAGTCCACAGCCGCCTCATTTGACTTAAATTCAGGATGGGTTTTGGGGAGTGCTGCTTCTTTGATCAGTAATGCTTTTCGCTCTTTCTCTTTGTCTGGATCAGGATCAGTTGGTTCGTTACATCGTCTTTTCCAATCTTTGAGAACTGCTTGGGCTATTTCATTTATTCTAGTTGCTTTTGCCGCGCCTTCCAGATTTATAACTGATGGATCTTGGGAGGCATCGATCCGAGCATTTTCCAAAAGTTGCCTTTCAAGTGCCCGAATCTGTAACTCTGTTAAAACAACGGCTTCTTTATCAGCTGCGTTCATCTTGCCCACCTCATGACCTTGTTTCTGCTTCTGTTCTAAAACAACCTCACGGTATTTTTCTATAACCCGATTATGAGAATGTCTGATCAATTGCTGAATGACCATAGCTCCATTGATCTCACCTCCCAGGGCTGTCGCCTCTTGCTCAGCGGTCAATATCAAATTCTGAAGACTTCTGAAAAAATCCTCCATCTCCGCATCATCGGCAAAAATCTGTCTATTAAAAAGCTGCTCGCATAGGTTGGTCACTTGAGCTACTTCAGTGTTTCTATGAGGTTTGTTTGGAGTTGACTCTGGAGGTGAGGCAGGTGTTGATTCAGAAATGGCTAGGGATCCTGGTGGGGGCGTTGTTTCAGGTGAAGAAGCAATTAGCCCATCTTTCATCCCGCCGTAGTGAATACCCCGCATCTGAACCATGAAAGTTTTAAACTTTGATTCGCTCAGGGCAGGTGCGGGCGCAACTGAGGTGCCTGCTTCTAATGATGTTGGAACTTCTGATAATTGCGGGGCGTCGCTCATACCCCCTCACTCTACACAACCTGAAAGAAAATTCCAAGGGGGTGCTGCTCTTGTGTTGTACTGCAAGCTATTTATACACTTGGTCATGTGTACCGATATCGAACAAATAGTATTCTTCACCTTCGGCAAATAATATCCTGACACTCATGCTCACTGACATACTCCAGGTGTTTTTGAGATCTCCCTTCAAACGATGTAGTCTCAGAGAAGGGTGCTTGGGATCGCTATGGAACATCTTTAGAGTTTTTCTCACTCGCTCAAATTGCTTTCTGTCCTTCAGGCTTAGTTGTCTTAGCTTTTTCTGAAAATTAGGACCTAAAACAATTGGTTTCATAGATTGTCAAAGTATTGGTCAATATCATCTACCCTCACTCCTTTGTCCCTAGATGCCATAGCCATCTTATATTGCTTCTCCGTATACGATGATGCCTGTTTAACAGGGAATGAGAGATCTTTCACATCATCGATTATCAAATTCTTGATATAAGAAGACATGCTCAATCCAAACCTATTCGCTTTGGTCGCTAAAAACTCTTGAAGCTGTGTTGGTAAAGTGACTCTAATTTGGGTGGTATGTGTTTGCATAGTCTAATTTTAGGCTATTTTGTGTACTTTTCAAGTACTTATTTAACCAATAGCTGTAAGAAAAGAACACCTCCTTGAAGCCAAGCGTCACCAATTCTCTCTCTTCGCGCTATAATCCCCACATGGACTCCCGCTACGACCACCATGATCATGAAGACCAGATCTACGATCTCTGGGAGAAGGTTGGCGCTTTTACTCCCAAAGCCAGCGGTGAACCACTACTAAGCGGCAAATCCTCAGTCTCGAAGTCTCATGCAAAAAGTGGTGTCGGCGCCACCAACTCAAGCACCACCAAGAAGCCCTTCACTATCATCATGCCCCCACCCAACGCCAATGATCCCCTTCACATCGGCCACGCTATGTTTGTGGCTCTTGAGGACATCATGGTGCGCTACCACCGCATGAGCGGCGAGAGCGCGCTCTGGCTGCCAGGCACAGATCACGCTGGTATCGAGACTCAGTTCGTCTTCGAGAAAAAACTCAAGAAAAAAGATCTCAGTCGCTTCGATTTTGATCGCGAAACACTTTATAAAATGATCTGGGACTACGTCCAAGAGAACTCTGGCGTCGCCGTCCACCAGCTCAAAAAAATGGGCGCTAGTGCTGACTGGTCACGTTTTACTTTCACTCTCGACCCAGATGTGGTAGATGTCGTCCTCTCTACTTTTAGCTCGCTTCACGATGACAAGCTCATCTATCGCGACAGCAATCTTGTTAACTACTGTCCTAACTGCGGCACCAGCTTCTCTGAGCTGGAAGTTGTTCATAAGGAGAGAATTGATCCTCTTTTTTATCTAAAGTATGGACCCTTCACAATTGCTACCGTACGACCTGAAACCAAGTTTCGCGATACGGCCCTAGCCGCTCACCCCGATGACAAAAGATACAAAGACTGGATCGGAAAAACTCTCAAAGTCCAAGGACTGTTGGGCCCTATTGAGATGAAAGTAATAGCAGACGAAGAAGTAAAACCAGAATTTGGCACCGGCATCATGAAAGTCACGCCCGCTCACGACATCCACGACTTCGAGCTGGGACGAAAGCATAATCTGCCCGTGACACCTATTATAGATTTCAATGGGCGGATGGATTTTGGTTGGTATATAAATGATTTTGACAAAAACCCTCTCTTAATTGATGCCACCAAAGAACAGAAGCAGCTTTGGCTAGAGCGAGCTCAAAAATATCACGGTAAAAAGATCGCTGCTGCCCGCGAACTAATGGTTGAAGACATGAAGCTCGATGGCATCTTAGATGAAAAATTTAAAGATGGCGGTATAGATAAAGAGTATGTTCACAACGTCAGCGCCTGCTATCGCTGCAGCCACATCCTAGAACCACTACCTCTGCCCCAGTTCTACATTCGTGTCAAACCCCTCGTCGCCAAAGTACTGGAGGCACTCAAGAAAAAACAGCTCAAGGTTGTTGGTGCTGGCCACGACAAGATCTTGAAACATTGGCTAGAGAACTTGCGCGACTGGAACATCAGTCGCCAGATCATTTGGGGAATACGAATTCCAGTCTGGTATAACGTGAAAGAAAATCCAGACATGGTGGTGACGTTTGTGGTAGGAAAGGGAGGAG
>CAYUQY010000007.1:3910-8961 GCA_964447075.1 uncultured Pseudomonadales bacterium
GGGGCGGGTGAAGGAGCTGGTGATGGGACCGCGAGTGTCGCTAAAGACAAAGTTGGGATCGAAGCTAAAACTAAAAAGCAGATCGTGACTGGTAAGTTGTCAGAGCTTTTGAGCCAAGGTTACAGCTTGGAGCAAATTAAAAAGGGGCTACAGTCTCTGCGCGCGCCGCTAGCGGCGCGCTACCTCATCTCCACCACCTCACCAGGTGACACATTCCTCCAAGAAACAGACACCTTCGACACCTGGTTTTCCTCTAGCCAGTGGCCATTTGCTACGCTTTTTGTCCAAGAACAGAGAACACTTAAAAAATCCCCAGCTCTAGATGCTGGACAACCCTCCTCTACCCCTTCCGCCATCTCCGCCCAACTCAAAACCAATTTTTCCCCTTTCTACCCTACTTCTGTTATGGAGACTGGCTACGACATCTTGCCTTTCTGGGTCATGAGAATGTTGATGTTAGGAATCTACGCCACTGACCAAGTGCCTTTCACCACTGTCTATCTACACGGCCTAGTGCGTGATCAAAAGGGCCAAAAGATGAGTAAAAGTAAAGGCAACGTTATTAATCCACTAGATACCATCGATGCTTACGGCGCGGATGCCCTGCGCTTAGCTCTCGTCATCAGATCAAGCGCTGGCCTAGATAAGTCGGTCAGCGAAGGTGACTTCAAAGCCATGCGTAATCTGACGAACAAAATCTGGAACGCAGCTCGATTTGTCGTTGATAAAACTACCGCCGATGTGTCGACCACCAGCTCCTCGCCAACTAGCGCGCCGCCAACCAGCTCCACCTTCAACACCACTCTCAATCAACTAATCGCCGACATCACTCAACAGCTGAACGACTCCAAGATTGGACTAGCTGCCGAAACAGTCTATAACCAATTTTGGCACTGGTACTGTGACATCTGCATTGAGGACTGCAAAGCTGGTAAGTTATCACTTCAAGAACTCAGTCAGGGACTAGTTGTTTTTCTCAAGCTCCTCCACCCCTTCACCCCATTTGTGACAGAAAGCATCTGGCAAGAGCTACGAGAGTCAGCTCTCGAGCCTCTTCTCGATCAAGATCTTCTCATCCAATCCAGCTGGCCAAACACAAGCTCGCAAAGAACTTCATAAATCAATCAAAGTAACGGCCATGCATCTCCTACTTTTTCCCTTTTTTTTCTTACATCTAGCTCTAATTAATGCCTGGTGGTTGACTCAGTACTCTTTTTTCTTGTTCAAGCTTCTCTCTTCACTCTGGTACGTAAGTTTTGTTTTTTTCTTACTCCTAGCCATGACAGTGATCTCGCCCACTACTGCCCTGTCCAAAGCTAAAATCAAAACTCTCTCCTCCCCCACTCCCCAAACTATCTATGACTTGGTCGCCAAGCTCTCGCTCTCAGACTACGAGCTAGCTCAGAAGGTTCTGGCTGGCGTTCCACCTTTATCAAGACCTATCAACTCAAGCCCACTACCCAAAAAAGTCGACTACTCAGTCTTGAAAAAAGAGAAAGATTTTTGGCTCGACCAGCTCAAGCTCCAGCCTTACCATCGAGACGTCTTGGTCAACTTGGCCACCCTAAGCGACATCCTAAATGAACCAGCTCAGTCAGAAGATTACTTCAAACAAGCAAAAAAACTTGACCCTAACTACTTTGAAAACCCCACCCACTTCAAGGAACGCAGCCGCACTATTGTGCCCAAGCGTTAGTCCCAACCTAGAGAGAGTTGTAAAATCCGCCACTCTTTGGAAATAGTAGGCTAAAAATCCGCCACTCTTTGGAAATAGTAGGCTAAAAATCATCCACTCTTTGGAAATAGTAGGCTAAAAATCCGTTCCCTCGGACTAAAAAAAACAAGACTTTAGAAAGTAAACTGCAATTTTGGCAGCTTACTATCGTAGAACTTGATGGGGACTCACTCTCACTCTGGAAAAATTTACTTCTTGTCTGAAGTCTTACTACCAGCTGAGGCTGGGGTAGCTGCTGCTCCATCGACTGGTGCAGAACCGGCAGCGGTCTCAGTTGTGGCAGCATCTACAGGAACTACTACTTCCTCAACCTTCTCTTCTTTGACTTCTTGAATCAAGACAACTGGCTCATCGAGCTGCTCTTTGGCAACTTGGAGTGTGACCTTGCTGTGATCGTACTTAAGTTGAGCAAAAGATACAGACTGACCAACCTCTGTCAACACAGTAAGATCAATCTCAAACTTCTCTGGAAGATCAAGAGGTAGGGCCTCTACTTCTATTTCACTGTGGGCAATTACCACAACTGCGCCTTTGACCTTCAGCTCGCCAATCACCACAACTGGCACTGAGGCTGTGACTTTTTCTTTGAGACTTACTTGGCGAAAACTAACGTGAACCACGTACGAGGTGACTGGGTGGTACTGAACCTCACCCACAAGAGCTGGTCTTGGAGAAGACTCTCCATCAAGTGAGATGTAAAAAAGCCCAGAATCACCCACGTTCTGATAGAGCTTTGAGAACTCTTTGGCTGAGACAGAGACCATGGTGCTCTCAGAACCACTACTGATGTTGGCTGGTACCAAACCTTCAGCACGGAGTGAGCGTACTTTTTTACCCTCGAGTGTACGAGGCTTGGCTACCAAAATTAGTTTGTCAGACATAAGAAGAATTGTGCGATTGTATCACGGGACTAACGAAAGGTCACCCCAACTATGCTGTGTTTAGATCTTGGAGAAGTAAAAACAAGCTTCTCTTTGGATGATAGAGGCTTGGGAGCTACAGAGTGAGGGGTGAAATCTGGAGAGAAGTAGATAGTAGTTCGCAACGAGTCGTCTCCAGTTCCGATCTGCTTTTGATCAAAAAGACTAAGAGAAAAAGGCGTCTGCAGCTGCCTGCTTTCACTGTATAAAAATTTAACTGTCTGTGTCTTTAGTATCTCTACCTCAACCAAAACTCCAAAGTAATGTTTACCACCCTCTTCACCCTCGTAGATGTTGGGCTTGGCAACTTGAGCACCATCAACCTCCACTTTCTCCAAAGTCGTGCCTGTCGGCACGTACAACCTCAGGTAAGACCTATATGTACCTCTAGGCCAGGCAGTGGAGCTACTTTTGTTTCTGAGAGCAATGATGCGCTCGTGACGCAGACCATCTTTGGTAACCATTACGTTGTGATCCACTCTTCTCTCAAGCTCATAGTTGGCTCTATTTGAGCCTACATTTTCCTCTACCTGCATGACCGTGGTAGTAATACATGAGGTTGAACCTAATTGAGTTGGGCATCCTGGAGTGATCAGCTCTCCCGTCCAACCTAGACCAGAGATTACAGTAGAAAGACTAGGATTACTTACATTGATTGCTAAATGACTTTGCTCTAGCTGGTTGCCAAAGAAACTAAACACTTGAGTGCCTACGTCCGGAGAGTTTAAGATCACCAGCTTATTTAAAACTTGACTAAGAATAGAAGTTAAGTACTCTTTTTGACCATTCTCCACTATCTTGGCTTCTGAGTGAAACTGGACTCTCTCAAACAAGTTGTCGGGAGTGATGCTCTCATTCTGATCAGCTAGCCTCACGTTTCCCACCAGCTCCACCAACTCTTTCAAGGCATAGAGATCCATGATCACAACTCCATCGACTTTTGTCTGAAGGCTTTTTTCCAAAAAGAAAGAAAGCTGTTTGGTTGCATCTGGAGTGTGAGGGCTCCAGAGTGAGTCACTCATACGGAAGGCGCTTTGACCCGTGAAGCTGCTCAGTAGGGCTGGTGGCAACACTTCTCCAGGAAGAACTCTGTCTATACCTGAAACGTCAAATGTTCTCACGTCAGTAATCGTACCCTTGTCCACCGTGATCAGCCCCAAGCTGGTCGCCAATCCCCCAGAACCTCTCAGTTCAAGGTTGTTCACCACAACCAGTGCGTAAGTTCTTTTGCTCTCGACCCCTACTATCCAGGGTAAAAATGGTTGAATGGCAGTATTTGTAGTAATTTTTTTACGAGTTTCTTTGAGCTTAAGGCTTAGGCTCTCCAAGTTGGAGTTAAGAGCGTCTGAGAACTCGCCATTTTTGCTACGTTCGAGCTCAGCCTGAAGGAAGGCTAGTTGTTGATAGGCTCTCGTAGTAGTGTTGTTGAGACTCTTGACCACATCCTCTCCAGATCCAGACTGTTGAGCTGTCAAAACTAGCCAGGCTTGATTGATCGCCTCATTGTGTTTGACCAATGAAGTGGCTGTCTGGGACATGACTGAACCCAAGGACGCCAAGTCTTTCTCTTCATTAAAGCTACCTGCCTCTAGTAGAGGCTGAATTATCTTCAGTTGAGAACCAAGGAAGTGGTTTTGCTTATCAAACTCGGCCAGAAACTCTGGTTTTTTGTCGTACACACCATCTGACAGCCAGGCTGAAAGTCGTGAAAAAGACGTCACTACTTGAGTCTTAGACCAGATAAAAACTCCAGCCCAGGCCAAACACCCCAACACCACTCCTACCATGAAAAAAAGCAGATAAGAGGCTTTTTTTCTACGCGAGTTCTTCTTGAGGGTTTTGACTACCTTACCCGCAAGATCACGGACTCTCTCTGTTTTCTGAACAGCTCTTGTCGACTGAAAAACTGACTGAATCTTTTTCTCAAAAACTCTCTCTGCTTCTCTGAACTTTGAGACCGAGTCACTCTCACTGGAGTTAAGGGAAGCTTCGCTTGATCTTTTGGTCGTGTTTTTAAGCTTTGTTCTCAGGTCTTTCTCAAGCTCCATACGCCTTTTGTGATCCTCATACCTAATCTGACGATTTTCTACTTTTGGTGAGTGAAGTGGTTTTATTCTGACTGTGGAAACGTGACGGGCTGAAGAACGTAGGTCAGCCTGCTTTCCCAAGTTGGTGTTCTTTTCTAAGAACTTAAGCCTAGTGCTGCCCAAGCTTGGCAGCTGGACTCTCTCTACCACTCTCTCGGTGACTTTTTCTCTTGGTCTCGTGCTTGCTGGCAACCCCTCGCTCACAATCACCTCTGATCTCAACTCCCTAGCTGATCTATTTTGCCAATCTCCTCTTTCTTGAGACACTCTTTCTTGAAACTCTCTATCTTGGACTACTCTATCTTGGAC
>CAYUQY010000007.1:9061-29434 GCA_964447075.1 uncultured Pseudomonadales bacterium
CTCTATCTTGGACTACTCTATCTTGGACCAAATGATTGGTTCTAGAAGCAGAGTGAGGCATAGATGGAGCTGGAAACATCACCGCTGGATACGCAGGAGCTCTTGAGAGTGAAGTCTCTCGAGAGTTCATCTTGTTTAGATACTCTTGAGCTCTGCTTGAAAACTCCTTGTTGGAGCTATTAACTAGGTGCTTGGTCCAGCTCTTGAAAAACACTCCACCCAACTCGGTCTCACTTAGGCTGCCTGAAGACTTGCCAGGCTTGGCGTGGTCTTGCCACAGTTGAGTGATTTCTTGAAGTAAAAAGCCCTCACCGTAGTAGAGCTGATTCTTGACCCGACTGTGGATCAATTGGGACGAGGCAACTTTGAAAAATTCCTCTACCTCTTGAGAATGTAGGCTGCCCCCTACTTTGGTCAAACTTGATATATCTTTATTTAAAAAATACTGGATCGGAAACAACTCACTACTACTCCTGTCCCAAACATCGAGGCCGAAAATAAAACTAGCCTCTGATGAAGCCGCTCGGCACAGGCTCAACCACTCCTCATCATCCCTCACTCTCGCTTTCATAGCTTCAGTTAACTCTCTGGAGTTGTGAGGCTCTAGTTTGGACAAAGTTGTTCTACCGAGCACAACCAGTTGGGAGCTTGTAGATGCTAGTCGTTTAAAAAAGTCGGGACTTTTGGGTAGTGAAGTCTCACTCCAACCATAAAGTAAAACAGTTTTGTAAAAATCTTGAGCGGAGTGATTGAAGTCCTGCCTAGACAACTCCCCTACTCCCATTTTAATCACTCCTATCCCATGTGTTTTGAAAAAGATCTCCGCCAACTCAGCGATGCGACCACTGTCCCCAATCAGTAAGACCTGAGGCTCTTCTTGAGTAGTGTGGGTGCGAAATTGGGGCATGGGCAGAAACTCTTCAACAGAGTCCAGCTCATTCTAGATAAATGGTGCAGGAAAGTACAGAGTCGCCTACTTTATACCTGCTTAATAAATATTAATTTCTATTTTTGTAAAAATACTTGTCCAAACTAATCTATCCTTGGTCAAGAGTTTTGTTGAGGAGAGCATCAGCTAGAGCGTTTTTATCTCTAAGCACGTGCTTAAACTGAAACTTCGAGCAGCACTCCTCCATCAACTTCCAACACTCTGTTGCTAAGTCCTGAAGGCGAGGCTCTTTGATTTTCCATCTCCTACTTAACTGCTCTACTACTAGTTTGGAATCAAGCTTCCAAGTGATTTTTTCAAATTTCTGCCCTACTTCTTTAATCCAGAGCAAAGCATGCCTAACGCCTTGGTACTCCGCCTCGTTGTTAGTCTGAATCCCCAAAGCCACCCCTTGTTGAAAAATTATTTTTCCAGGCAACTCCTCCCTTTCATCAAACACCACAAAAGCACATGCCGCAGCGCCTGGATTTCCTCTAGATCCTCCGTCAGTGTTGATAACTACAGTTGTGGGATAAATCAAGTTGATCACCTCCTTGACGAGACTACTGAGCTTTTGGCCTTAGTTGGAGGCGTCTGTCTCCCCCTTCGCCTTGTGAAACTGTCTCTAGATCTTCCATGCCAGGCTCCTGACCTACGAAGGAGTGAATAATCAAGCGCTCTTTAGAGTTAAGGTACTCATACGTATATGACTTTCCAGTAGCCAAGACTTCTTCAGCAATCCTTCTAGTCATTTCTTTTAGTCTCTCTTCTCTTCTCTCTAAGTAGTCATTTACATGAACAGTCATGTGCTTGTCTGCCAAGTAGTCGCGGAAAGACAGATAGGTTGATCTCTGGAGAGCATTAAGTGTCTCCCCTCTCACCCCTATTAATAATCCTGACTCTTCTTCTGAAACTTTAATTTTTACCAAGACCTCATTTTCTTGTTCAACCAGATCTACTGTTGCTCCAACCACACCTAAGTGGGCTAGAAGTCTCTCAACATATTCTTTGATTTTCATAGATTTTCCTTTCACGTGACAAACTAGCCTGGTAGGAGGTCTTATTGCTTGATGTATCCCTTTAAAAACCCTAATGTTCGATAGTAGTAATGCGGAATGCCCCCAAATCCTGTCGTAAAATACTGCTGTACTATACTAAAAACAGTAGTTGCTATCCAATATAATCCTAAACCAGAAGGAAAACTTATTGCGATGAATCCAGTCATAATTGGCATCATAAAGATCATTTGCTTCTGCATCATGCTGGCCATATCAGCTACGCCCTCTTCTTTTTTATTTAATGCGATTACACTTTTGTCTTTTGAGTCATTTGGCACCACGTCGGGCACTTCTCCGCCAGGAGCTATCATGAGAGAAAGAAACAGCTGGGAAACTCCTGCCAAGATCGGTAAGACATAAAACATATCTATTTTTGCTAAATTAAGCCATAAGAAATGGGTGTTGATTACCACACCATTTACCTCAGGAGTCTTGAGAATTCCATCCATAACTTGATACAGAATGATGAGAAAAAATATTTGAGCTACTTGAGGCAAACATCCAGACAGTGGATTAACGTTATATTTCTTATAAAGCTCTATTTGAGCCATCTGAAGGGCTTTTTTGTCTTCTTTGTGTTTTTTTCCTAAAATATCTAGCTCTGGCTTAAGCTCCTTCATCTTCTTCTGCAGTTTCATCGTAGGCAACGAAAGGGGGAGAAGAAGCAATCTTATCAAGATGGTGAAGCCAATAATCGACCAACCCAAACTACCCGTTATTTTATACAGCTCGAGAAGGAGAGTTAGAAAAATATTAGTTAGAAAGCTCATGAGTACCAGTGTGACAACTGAAAAAGCGCTGAAGTCCTCGGTTTAATCCCGAGATTGTACCATCTTTCTTGATTTGTTGAGCTGTGTATTCGCTACAACTAACCTTAAACCTACAGCTAGGAGAGATACCAAAAAGACTTAAAAAAATAGTTCTCAGGATTGGTCTTATCAGAAACTGGTAGACACGGATCAAAAAAATCATATTTACAACTTTGGTAACTTTACAACTTTGATCTGTAATCACTAGATGCGAACTTCACAACGAACTGCTTTTTCCAGCTCTTGTTGGCTCAACATTGCCACATTCCTCTTTGGATAAACGACAAGATCTGTGGTGCTGGATAGAGAGAGTAGAGGAGAGAGGAATCTTGCTAGAAGTCTTTTTAAGTAATTTCTAGCTGTACTCTTAACTAAATTTTGTTTGGCAATGATGATTGCGACTCTAGTTGAGCCCTCACTCGGGAGTTCTCCCAAGCTGTCATTCTTTTTGAGATCTCTTTCTAAAGAGCCTACTTCTCGCTTGAGATTATATAAAACAAAGTGGGGAGTGTTGATACGCTTGGCAAGCGCGAAGAACTCTCTAAGTTGGCGTAAAGGGAGCCTATTTTGCTTGGGAAGCATGTCTTAAGACCGTTTTACAGGTGTAACGGTAAGTTTTCTTCGACCCTTAGCTCGTCTTCTCTTGAGGACGAGTCTTCCAGTATGAGAACTCATTCGCTCCATGAAGCCATGAGTTCGCATTCTTTTCTTTTTTTTGGGTTGCCAGGTACGCTTGGTCATAGAAGGTCGGAATTATACACCAAGTAGAGTTATTTGTTAACACGAAAGGGCATAAGTAGGTATGATGTCTCTGGTCTATCCTCAGGTCTCATCAGAGCCGGCCTCAAGCTTTCGTTCATACCAAAAAATATTTTTTCTGGTTTGTAGGTACTTAAAAAATCCATCACATATCGTGAGTTGAAGGCTATTTCCTGATTGCCTCCGCAGATCAGCTCGATAGGTATAGTCCCTTCCTGTTCTCCTACAGTTGCCGAGGTGGTAGATATCTTGAGAGTATCTTTCATGACTTCTAGCTTTATCACTCCTGAAGAATCTTTGGTAAAAACCAAAGCTACTTTGAGGCATCTTAAAAATTCTTCACCATCGAAGGTGCATTTGGTTTGAAACTCTGTTGGGAATATTTTTTGGTACGGTGGAAATTCGCCCTCCATCATCCTCACAATGACCTGAGTGTCCTGAAAGGTAAAAAAGGCTTGTTTTAACTTGTCTGAAAGAGTCACACTCACGTTTGACTGAGCATGTTTGGTACAAATTCTAACCACTTCACTGAGAGCTTTGGTTGGAAGTAAAACCTCTATCTCATCTTCTATCTGGTGTGGAACCTCTATGTGACTCAAACGATATCCATCAGTTGTGACACAAGTTAAGGAGTCTTTTTTTAAAGAAAAAAGAGTGGCCGTCAGAATTGGTCTTGTCTCATCAACTCCTGCCGCAAATGAGGTGCTCGCAATCGCTGCCATGAGTTTTTCTCTCTCTATCTTTACCTCTAGTCCTTCTTTTTGAGGAAAGAGTGGATAGTCTTCCACCTCAAAACACTTGATACTAGACCTGGATTGAGAGCTCACAACTACAAGACAATTTTTTTCAGATAAAAACTCAATCTTTCCCTGTGGAAGTTGTGAAATTAGTTCTGAAACAATCTTGGCTGGAACTGCTACTTTAAAATTATCTTCTGACTCTATTGGTGTTGAGACAGTTATTCCAATCTTCAAGTCCGTGCTAGAGATCACGAGTTTATTTCCAGTAATTGAAAAAAGGAAACAGCTCAAGATGGGAAGTGATGGTTTATGAGAAATAAATCTCACCGCTTGCTGAAGGGCTGAGTTGATGTTTTCTTGGAGAGCGTAAAACTTCATGTTGTTCGATTATATTTTATCTTTATATAAACAGTAGCAGTAGTAATAGGAATGTGAGTAGAGTGAATAAGTTCAGCTAATTATTGATCAAAAATTATTTAATAGTCACTGTTGATAAACAAGACAAAGAGTGTCAAGAAAAGTGTTGAAAGTAGGTGGAGAGCTGTGGATAAAAAAGATCCTTTTAGATTGATAGTCTTATAATCAACAACTTATACATGCTTTTCCACTAGTTGTTCACAATTAAAAAACCCTGTAGTTGAATCTTGGACAACACCACACAACCTTAAAAAACAAAATGTTAGAAAGATGAGTATATCTTCCTTCCTCTTTATGCATTACCTACACATGTTGTAGTTTCCATGATCTTTCTAAGCATTTTGGCTTTTAAGGACTTTAATAATTAATATTGGAAAAGCTTAATGTATGATTAAAGTGATGAAAAAGATTAAATCGAGAATTTTTGTATCATATCTCTTTGTAAGTGTTTTCTTTCCTACAATAATTATAGGAACATTTTATTACTATTCAGTCACTTTTCATAAGAGTATCGCTAATGAATATCTGCGTTCCGTCGCTGCTAACAAAAAAAGCCACATTGATACCTACCTAGAAAGTCTAAAAGGTAGAATGAGAGACTTCTCTTCAGACGGGAAAATAATAGATTGTCTATACTCAATCTCTCAAAATGATCAAAACTGCTCTCAAGAATCATTATCTGACCATTTAATAGAAAACAAAATTCCGGCCATCAACGGTCTTGTTGAGGTCAGCACCTATGATGTAGGGGGAAAAGTTATTGCTTCCTCCAATTCCAGTATTATTGACGAAATAAAATCATATGAAAATACTTTTATCTTTGGCAGCAAAAGTGCACACGTTAGCGGCATTAATTACTCAGAAAGATATCAGCATACCATACTTGAGGTGTCTGCTCCAATTTACAAAAAGGATGAGTTTTTAGGAGTAATATCGAGCAAAATTAGAGTCGACAAGCTCTATAGTATTTTGGAAGACAGAACTGGACTAGGACGTACGGGTGAAACATATTTAATAAATAATGATAAAATTTTAATTAGTCCATCTAGATTTGACAAAACCCTCATTTTTAACAAGAGCTTTGACAGTAGAAGCTATCAGAGTTGCTTCAAAGAAGAGCCTAGTTCTATTAAAATCTACCCAGACTATCGTGGCATAAAAGTGTTAGGCTCACAAATTTATTCTTCAGAAATGAAGTGGTGCTTATTAAATGAGGTGGATAATAGTGAGATCTTAGAGCCACTTACTACCTTTTTTAACCTCAGTGTTGGGTTTGGCTTACTAAGTATTCTGCTAACTATAGTTATGTATAAGTCTTTAGTGAAAGAAAAATAAGGTATGCAGAATGATGATGAAGCCGACAACAACTCAGAACACTGAGATCCCTGGTTAGACCTTCTCTCCAGAGAGCTTCAATCGCAACTTACTCAACTCAGCTTGAGTATGAGGGGCTGAGAGGAGCTCAACTTTTATTTTTTCTACACCATGCAGCACACTAGTGTGGTCTCTAGCTGAAAAAAGCTGACCTATGTCCACAAGGGTGTAGTGAAGATCTTCGTGCAAAATGTACATAGCCATGTGTCTAGCTCTTACTAGTGATTTGGTGCGTTGTTTACCACGCACTGCTAGAGGTCGAGTGTGATAGAACTCAGCCACCTCCCGGATCAGGTCATGTGGCTTTATCCGAAACTTAGGAGGAGACTTTCTATCTTCATCAGAGAGAATTTTCTCGATGAGGTCCTGAGTGATCTCGTTGTGTTTAAGTCTAACTTCAGACACCAACTTCTGGATTAAGCCTTCAATTTTTCGAGCAGAGTCTATTTTGGTGGCAATTGTTTGAGCTAAGTGCATGGGAATAGAAAGAGAGGCAGCCTGGGACTTGATGAGAACGATGGCGATGCGCAGCTCGAAGGAGGGTTGACCAATGTCTACCATCAGTCCAGCCTGGAATCTAGAGCGCAGTCGATCTTCCAGAAGTGAGATTTCCTCAGGAGGTCTGTCCGAAGTGAGAATAACCTGACCACCGTGAGCGATAATGGCGTTGAAAGTATGAAAAAACTCTTCTTGAACGGTGTTTTTGCCAGCTATAAACTGAATGTCGTCGATCAAGAGGATGTTAGCCAAACGGAACTTTTCTTTAAACAAGATTGTTTTCTTGGTTCTGATGGCCTGAATGATCTCGTTCATGAACTCTTCACCAGTACAGTACTGAACTTTTTTCTCTGGAAAAGCCACGACTATGTTGTTACCTACAGCGTGCATAAGGTGGGTTTTACCCACTCCAACACCACCATAAATAAAGAGGGGGTTATAAGCAGCGGCTGGAGCATTTGAAACTGCTACGGCAGCAGCATGAGCCATCTCGTTGGAGGCTGAAACTGCGAAGGACTCAAAGGTGTAGTCGATCCTAATACCAGACTTTTGAGCCATGACTCGAGCTCTGTCCACGGTGGCTGTAGCCAGAGTGCTTTGGGAAAAAAGACTAGCTGGGGTCAAGGAGTTAGGTTGAGCGTAGGGGTTTGATTTTGCGGAGGTTGGAGCTTGTGAGTGAAAGAGGTGTTGCTCGGCGGAGCTTACTTGAGAAGAGGCCTGACCCACACTTGAGAGTTGGTTGTGGTATGACTCCGCTGAGCCAGTCTGGGAGTTCTTAGCCAGAGTGTTCAGGCGTTCTTGGATGCTGGAGAGGGTGTGGGTAAAAGTTTCAGGTCGAGGCTTGATGATCTCAGCCGTTCCAACTTCTGCCACATCTTCGACTCCAGCCTTAGTCTTTACCACATGGTCCCCCACACTTGAGAGGGTGGAGTTACTTGAAAAATCTGACTCTGGGGGGAGGGTGATGGTGTGAGCAAAAGAGTCTTGTATGGGCGAGTTGACTCCAAACTGTAGCTCACAGTTTTTATTGATGACTAAGTCAAGCTGTTCTTTGACTTGAGCATAGAAGTTTTTTTCAAGGGTAGAGGAGTGGAAGCTTGTTTGACAAGAGATGACGGCTATAACCCTGTCTTCACCAACCTGCCTAAGCTGGGACAGCCTTGTCTGGGAAAACCAAGCATCATAGTTACTTTGGCTCAAAGATTTTTGAAGAGACCTACAGACTATTGACCAGACTACATCAGAAGAGAGAGCTGTCGGATCACTCTCAGAGAGTTTGGTAGAAGCTGGAGAGTTGTTGACAGAGCTTAAGTGGTTGGAAGGGTGCGAAGAGCTGGTTGGATTAGCTTGAGAGTGGCTAAAACTTACTCCTGTCGTTTCCACTATAGTCGGCTGAGGTTGGGTTGTCATAAAAATACTTCTACTAGAATGGAGTAGTTAAAAAAGAATGGCTAGAAATTTTCTTAAAACCCTGGAGTCTTTCCTGGCAGAAGGAGTTGAAGTTGTGTGGTTGTTATACACATCATTTTCCACACAGCGCAAGTGGTAAATTAGGCGCTCTGAGCTGGCGGCTTGTAGTCGTCGATACTAATGGAGCCAACAGGCTTGGAGACTTCTGGTTGTGTCAGAGGAGCTTGTCCGAGATTCTGAGACGGTGGTCTAACCTGAGGGAGGGAAGCGTCGCTTCTTGTGTTCACTTGACCATTCTGAGAAGTCAGTACTTGCTTCAACCCAGCCCCAGCATTTTTATTTTTTTCCTGTAGTTGCTTGAGAATTTCCTCAGGATCTGTTGTGATAACTTTGTGTTCCTCAGGGCTAGCTACGACGCGTAGGGCCACGTGGTTCTGACCTGCAAAGAATATGCCCTCACCTACATCACAAGCTACAAGTAACTGGCGCTCACCTTCAGAGAGATAGAAAGTATCGGCCAAGATAGATATAGAAGCAGAGGATTGCTTCATCAAGAACTTGATCGAAGCATTACTAATAATGGCTTTGCCGTAGTCATTACTGACGAAGTCTTCCACATCTTGGGTGATGGTAGTTAGGCCCAAGTAGTATTTACGAGCCCTTTTGGCAATAGAGTGGAGGAAAAAGGCTGAATCTGGATAACGCATGAAGTACCAGGCTTCATCAACTACCAAGACACGACGCTTTAGGTTTTTCTTGACCCTTGTCCAGATGTAGTCCAGGATGATGTACATAGCGATAGGTCTCATCTCATCCTCCATCTCTTTGACAGAGAAGACGGTGAAAGGATTACGAATGTTTATGCTAGATTTTTGATCAAATATACCTCTGAAAGATCCAGTAATAAACTTCTCCAATCTCACTGCCACGTCGTTGGCCTCTGCGCTTTCCATTCCTGCTAGGGCTTTGTAGAGATCCTCCATCAGGGGTGGCTCGTTGGACTGGGTAGCTGGATCAGGCGTAATACCTTTGGCGCGATAAGCAGCTACTAGTGCTTTATCAAGCATTGCATCTTGAGTGGGTGTCATGGCGCCCAACATGACTCGCAGTAGTCCATGGAGGTGAATAATTTTTTGACCTAGCTCATTTTCACCCTCCTCATAAACTGCCGAGAGATCAAAGGGGTTGATCTTGGCATTGGAGCCAAAAGTAAAGTTGATGTACTCACCACCTACGCTTTTACACAACTCTTCATACTCGTGCTCTGGATCCAAAACAATTACTTCGGTGTCAAACATCAGTTGGCGTAAGATCTCTAGCTTGACGGTGTATGACTTGCCAGCGCCTGACTTGGCGAAAATTAGCATGTTGAAGTTTTCCATCTTAAAGCGATCAAAGATCACCAGCGAGCCGTTGTGTTCATTGATGCCGTAGACGATGCCGCTCTCCATGGTCAGCTCTGAAGAGACGAAAGGAAAAGTGGTGGCTAAAGAGGTGGTGTCCATGTTTCTGGTGACCAACAGCTTGTCTACTCCCATAGGAAGGGTGGTCTTGAAGCCGTCATCCATCTGAAGGGTGGTTTTTTTGGAGACTATCAAGAGGGCGCCTAGGGCAGACTGCAAGCTTTTGGTGACGCGCTCGAGCTCTTCGCGGTCACGCGCTCTGATAGTTATGTAGAGACCAAACTGGAAAAACTTCTCGGCCCCTTTTGCCAACTGTTCACGAATTACTCTAGCGTCTTCAAGCTTGACTTCAGTTTCGATATTACTGAGCTTGCCGTGCCTAATGTCCGATGTGATCTCAGCCTCCATCTCAGTGATTTTGCGCTTGAGGTTTTCCAGAACCTCGCGAGCATCTACCGGATAGACAAACATAGAGATGTCGAGTTGGTGGGGAAAGTTAATCAGGGGTGAGAGCCAGTTACTCGGCACAGTGCGGGGATAACCAGCTACAAACAGGGTGCGGGTGTAAGTAGAGTTAATTTTTTGAAAAGTAAAGTCCACCTCGACTGCTTCGGGGGCAATAATATCTTGAACGCTCACTAATCCTTGGGAAAACTGCTTGAGTGCCTCTTGGTCAGATGCTAGCTGGTCATTGACCAATTGGTTTGGGTCGTTGGCTACTGTAGGTTTTTTTAGGAACGGAAATAAAGACTGCAAGACATTGGGCATGAATTCATTCTAGTTGATTTTGGAGAGGATTTCACGAAGAGGTGGGGGAGGTGAGGGAGGTGAGGATTTCACGAAGAGGTGGGGGCTCATCAAGAGATGGGGGTGCCTAAACAATCTCAGCCACTGGAGGTAATGAATCTTCTGGGACAAGTGGTGGAGAAGTTGCTTGGCTGCCTGATGGAAAAACAGAAGTTTGGGTTGTGGGAAGTTGTCCGGCACCTTGGGTTGCTCGAATTTCTTGGGCAGAATTACCAGCTTGAGCTCCTTGAGCTGACTGAGTTGTCTGGGTTGTCTGAGCTCCCTGAGCTCCTTGAGCGCCTTGAAAGTCTTGAGAGCCTTGAACTGATTGAGTTGTCTGAGTTGCGGGGGAGTAGAGCGTGTTTTGAGCCATGGCGGATTGGCCACCTACATTGTTCGGGCTTGCACCACTCGGGTTATCTTCTACGATCTCACTTGGCTGCGAACTCATCCTAGCCTCTTCCAAATGTTGAGCCACAAGATGTCGGTTGGGTGTCCCAAAAATACTCTCTTCCATGCGGCCTTCCACCAGAGGCATGGTGTAGTTGCGACTGTCGGACATTTTTTGACCCTCGGCCGACTCAGAGTTGTACATGACGTAGAAAAGCTGAATGATTTCCTGAGTTTTGAGCTGGGTAGTAGACAAGCCAATTCTTGCAAATTGAGAGATAAGATGATCTCTTTTTGGTTCGAGAAGGTTTTTGGCTCTTTCCACGATAAAATTCAGATCAAAGCTGCTCATCTCTTGAGATTTTACGCCCGGCACTACACTTTGAGCGCTGACTAGCCCCAACTCAAGTGCGGTAGCTGGTATGACGACATAGAATTTTTTATCTAGAACATTGCGCTCTTGGATCAAGTCCGCCACGAACTCTCGGTAGGCTTGAAGCTGATTTTTTTTCATTCTATTGAGAGTGGCATCTTCTTTGACCTTGAGAGTGTTGAGGTAAGTACTTACGTCTTTGGTCTGTGAGCGGATCAAGATCTGGATGGGATAGTTGAGCGAGTTGAGTAAGCCAGCATAACCATAGATCATGGCATCTTGCTCAGGCTCCGCTAGGAGATCAAAGTTCATGGCGGTCACGGTGAGTATGATTGAGGTAGCTCCCTTTTTGGTGATGACCAGGTCACTCGCGATGTCGTAAATATCCAAGAAGAGTTGGGTGGTAGATGAAATTGCTTGTTGGTGCATACGACTCAATTTTAGTTACAGCTTTACTTGAAAATGGTGCTTATTTGGCTAGATATATCTTTTGTTTGAGATACTTCATGATAATGCCCTCATTCTTATTTTACACGCTCCAGATAATGAGTGGGGGAACGAGTTCTCCACCAAGCTCTAGACTTTGAAGCTGAAACTGAAGTCCTGTCTTCTCAGTTCGCAAGATGTACGAACCATTGCCTAGAGGTGTAGTGACATAAAACTGACCCAAAGGGTTGGTCTTAACAGCTCTGGCTGACATACCTGTAGGTGTAATCACTTCGACTATTGCTCCCTCCTGGAGATTGCCCTGTTGATCAGTGACTACTCCAGCTAGTTGATTGGGGATCGCAGGAGGGGCGGGTGAGGGAATATCTGGAATAGAGCTGGCCAACTGAACTGGCACCACCAAGTTGGGGTCAAAAACTACTTCTTGATTGATAGCTTGATCTGTCACATATGACTGGTCGGTGGAGAGAGTCGCATCTCTGGAATACTCGGTTACTTCTTGTTCTGCTTGAGACTCGACTCGGACCATCTCTAACTCAGGCACTTCCACTGGACCTCGGTTTTGAGAAAGATTGTGGTTGTAGCTCTCGACCTCACCTTGTCGATCCTCAACACCACTTGAATCTGGAATTACTTGAGACGTGGGGAGGCTGTCGGCAGAGGCAAATTTATGAGATGGGATAGAAATCTCGGTAGTTATCTCTTGCTGAAGTGAGGCAAAACTCTCGTTGTTGACTCTATTTTCTGTAGCTGCGCTGGGATCTCCTAGAGAGATGTTGACTAAGTTCTCTCCAGGTAGCGAGCTGCTAGGGTTGTGGGAGTCAAGTCCAGTGTGGAGGGCTAGCATTACCTCTTTGTATCTTTGGTCTTGATATTGGGAAAAAATATCAGATTCTTCTTCAAGATCAATTGACTGGAGATACTCCTTGACTCTTTCTCGGCGGGCAGGCGACAGATCTACATCTTGCACAAGATCGCTTCGGTCAAGTGATTTAGATTCGAATGAAAAAGAGTCTGGCATCTTGGCCTGTTTTTTCCAGAAGAATTGAGTAGGTCGATATAAAACACTGATAAAAGTCGTCACCCAGTGATCCAAAGGTCTCTCTTCAAAGGGCACAAAGGCCACCATAGCTCCCAAGCAAACAAAGAGAATAATGAGAGGCCACTTGATTACATCTGGCAAGTTGGTCGCGTAGGTAATAAGCGCAGCGATACAGCCTACGCACAGCTCAGCGAACTGCTTGAGGGTCATGTTGCCAACAATGTGAAATCGATACCCAGTTACGTCTTGGGGCAAGGCGTGATCGCGCATACGAAGATTATCTTAGCATGGGGGGAGTGGTGCTTGCAGTGGAGAGCCCTAACAATTTTGCCAAGCGTTGCATCTTCTATATTTTATTCTAGTGATGCATGTTTTTATTACTTAAAAACCACAGGTACGGCAGGAGTAATAACTTCAACCCTAATTTTTTCTTTGAGTGAGTTGAGAGCCGTGCCTGAGAAACGGTAAAAAGGCACGAGTTTTCTATTTGCTTCGTCTAGGCGATACTCTACAGAAAGTGTCTCTAGCTCTACCTGAGATAGAGAGTTGAGCTTGAGGGGCCCAAAACTATCTTTGCCTGCATCGACTACTGTTCCGACACCATTTCTGATCTGAGAGAGTGCTTGATCTAGAGTTATGGGTGTGACTTTATTTAGTTGAGAAACTTTGAGTAATTGAGGACGTAGATCGAACTTGACGATTTGTCCCGTCCGAGACACTGTGACATGAAATGGAACAACGTTGCTAGAGCGATAGTAGAGTGGGTAGCCGTCGACAATGAGGGAGTAGGGAACTAAAGAAAATTGATTTTGGGGTGATTGGTCCCCTCCACCCTCAAGACCGTCAAAAGTAGATACTTGATTCTCTATAGCCTGTAGATCGTAATCTTCACCTAGAAGACTCAAGAGAAAGTTGCGCCCGATCTCGTTAATTTTCTCAGGTGAAAGCACTACTTCTTCCTCTGTCTGACTACGCGACAAGACTTTGTCACTAAAGCCAAAAGTGTACTCGTCACTATTAGCTGATTTTTGAAGATAACCATCATCACCAGACCAGACATTGGCAACATTGGCAGGACTTAGCTTGTATTTGGAAATAAGCTTGTCCTTGAGTGAAGTGAGATTACTGTCATGGATGTTGATCTCACCAACCGAGAGTTCAGTGGGGAGATTGGGAGCAGCACCCACGTAACTGACGGAGGAAAAGCTTGTGAAGCTGTTGTCCAGATTGGGTCTAGGTGAGGCTGAGATAGGAGTGGGTGCTTGATATGGAGTCAGGACTCTCATGACTGCAGAGATGATCAGGGCGCTACCGGCTGCAGTGAGTAGCCAGACCTGCCAGCTTACTCGCTTGGGATTGACGGGCGAGCGTGAGGAAGTTGAGCTCCATGGGGTGCTTGGTTGAGTTGGTGACCCTGTCGGAGTTGGGGGTACTGGATGAGTAGATGGAGTTGGTGGCTCTGGCGGAGTTGGTGACCCTGGCGGAGTTGGTAGAGACGATAGAAACTCATCGTTTGAAAGAGATGCCAGAGAATCTTGGAGATAGGGTGGTAGGTTGGGTTCTGGTCTGTCGGACATAAAGTATTTTAGTTAGACTTAATGTGTGGTTGGGCGATGGATGTAAGTAATAATATTCTATTGACCAGTAGGGTTAAAGCACTTGGTGATATTGGCGCCGTACACAGCCGTGGCTCCATCTGGAACTAGGTCTCTTAAAAGAGATGGCTGAACTGTACTATGATTTTCTCTTACCTCATAGTGTAGGTGAGGGCCTGAGGAGCGTCCCGTTGAGCCTACAGTTCCTAAGAGGTCTCCCACCTTAACGGGCTTTCCCTGTATCAGCGATGCATCAAAGTCCAGAAGATGTCCAAAAATAAAGTCGCGACCGCCTGACTGAAGTAAGACGCAGTTGCCGTAGACACTTTTAAATCCAGAAGCACTGTACGGACCGCACTCATTGCCTTCCCGATATGCAAGAGCAATGCCATTAAATGGTGCATAAACTTTGTAACCAGCATTGCCTGCAATATCAAATGCATCTACATGAGTATGAGAGTAGCGCGAGTCGAATGGTTCTTGCGAAATGCTCCCACACACTGGCCAAAGCCCTTCAGCATTTGGGCAGTCTCCGATGCAAACAGTGGCTCTAGTGTTGGCAGTTTCAGTGCGTTTTTCTGCGTCGGCGCCAGTTTCAAAAGTAAGAGTTAGGTCATTGGCCAGAGAACTGTCTGTATAGCTCTGGTCCAGCTTGATTTTGTACTGCAGTATTAAGGCACTCCCTGAGGAGAGAGTGAGTGGGAAAACTACCTCAACTCCACTAGAGTCAGTGAGAGCTTCACCATTTTTAAGATGATTTTCATCTGGCATACTTGGGTCTGCTTGATCACCTCTTTTGTCTAAATTGCCTGAAAAGGAAAAGATGTCTTGAATGCCTTGCTGATCATTGATGGTGATGTTGTGCTCATCTTTTGGCCTGATCTCAATCGTGTAAGTAACTTCTGGATTTAAGCTGAGCTGAGAGCTGAGCTGAGAGTTGTCTATCTTGGTTGGAAAAGCTGTTTTTAAGACTGTGACGTACTGAGAGATGCTGCCATCGTGGCCAGTAGTGGCTACAGGAGGCATGAGGAAGTTATTGCTTTTTGTAGCCATAGTGAGCGAAGTGGCCGCCGCCAACCCAAACCCAATAGGAGCAGCCATGGCTGGTGTGAATAATTGACCAGCCAACGTACTCGCTTTAGCAGCATAGGTGGTGGCAGCTCCTCCCATACCATCTGCCGCACCTAGCTTGGCCGCTGTCCCTCCCGCAGAGCTACCAAGTCCAGAGCCTAGTCCGGGCAGGCTCATCCCTGTGTTCGCCGAGATAAGATCCCAGAGTCCACCGAGAGCGATGCCAGTACCTGTGCCTATGGCCATAAAAAGTGGGGCAAGTAGTGGCATTCCCAGACCAGCAGACAGAGCTAGTCCGGCTAGACCTCCTAGTACTCCACCTATCCCAGCCGAAGTGCTGAAGAGAAATGAGAGGGCTGTGGCAGCTAAGCTTCCCCCTATGAGTTTGGCAGGATGTTCGACAGATTTGGTCGCCCACTTCAGAGCTTGCTTCGAAGCTGAGCTAGCAAAGTTCTGGAGAGCTTTTTTAGCTCTGGCTTTTATTTTATCTTGAACTATGGACTTGGGATTAAATGCCCTAGGAAGATTGGAAAAAGGTGAGAACATTCTCTGACGTCTGTCTTGCTGAGGTAAGTGTGTGCCGATTTGGTGCGAGTCAGGAGAAATATTCCCTACTGCTTCTCCAGCAGCTCCAAGAATTTGCGCAATAAGCATCTGCTCTTCAATTTGGCTGAGAGCTATGCCTTGTAGGTCTTGTAGGATTAGACCAATTGCTTGCTGACGGAGTATCTCCAACTGGAACTCATGAGCTTGATTTACTGCGATTGAAAAAGCTACTGCCTCTTCGTCACCTGCCGCACTTGCTTCTAGATCGTCCAAATCTTCACGATTGTAAGAAGATGCCACGATAGCCGCTTTGGTAGATACTCTATTCGCACTTTGCTGACCATCGGCACTGAGATGAGCAGATTTTTGATAGATCTGATTACGCGCTGTTACTATCTCGCTAATCAGCCTGATATCCAGCGTGGTGTAGAGCTCAGCACCGATAGTGCTGGCTGCTTGCAAGTTGGGATCATCACTTTCTCTCTTGGAGCCATAGAGCATCATCAGGGCATGGCGTCGCTCCTTGGCGTAGGTGGTCAGGATACTTAGTAGAAGGGAGAATTGATCATCAGGAGTTTTGGTCACATCACTCATGTCGATCTCAAAGAGATGTAGGAATAAGTCTCTGTTCAAGCCAGTAATAGCTTGTGGCGAGACTCTTTGAGCTAGAATCAGATCGATAGTGAGAAAAAGTTTCTCTCGTTTGGCAGAGTCCGAGATACCAAAAGCTATCAGGAATTGATCAACGTCGCCACGCGAAGCGTGGCGAAGATCAGTGTGGCTCTTCAGGCTATTGCTGGCGGTCTCAAGAACGTCTTTGATCTTTGCATCTTGTAAGGCTAGATTGGACTCGAGCAGTTCTGCTTTATTGAGTAGTTTCTGTTTTTCAACCAAACCCTTGGCATCGTAGATAAACTTTAGACCTCCGATGAGTTGAGGATTGGTGGCTAAACGAAAATAGAGCCTTCGAATAATAGCCAGCCGCCCGCCAGCACTCTGGAGAGCAGCTAGCTCAGCAGGAGTGAGAGTTCTGAGAACATGTTCTATCTCTAGGGCGAAGAGTCGTTTCAGTTCAGCAAACTCTGCAGGATACTTGTTCATTAAATCTACAACTTCAGTATCACTGATGTCATGCAGGGTAAAAAACTGAGGGAACAGGATGTTATTGATCCACCCTGCTTGGGATGCGTACTCTTCAGCTCCTACTACATAATCAAGAGCTATCTTCTTGAGCTCGTCTGGATTTATTTTATTTTCTGTGACAGGAGTTTCGCCGCCTTCATGGGTTTCCAATGCTGTCGCTTCTGGTGTTACCTCACGAGGCTTGAAGTTGCCCACTGTTTTCTCGATGTAATTCAGGACTTTTTCAAGCCAAATAATGGCAGTCTTGATATCTGAAGAGGTAATCTTCTCAGACTCCAGAGCTACAGTTACATCGTGTGATTTACTATCAAAAAGAGGTATGTTTTCTTCAAAAACAAAACGCACGGTGTTGGGTATTTTTCTAAGCTCAATGAGTCTTTCAACCAGTGCTGAGCGCCAATTATTGAGTGTTTCTCGTATGGGAGGGAGCTGTATCCATACTTTCTTTGATTCAAAAGTAAGATGAAGGCCAACAGAGTCAGGATTTGAGTTAGTGATGGCCTCAAGAATGTTCTTGACCATTTGCCATTGTTCAGATGGAGATGGAGTAAAGACGATTGAAATAGGCTTGGAGTTGAGGAGGGCGATCAGGGCTTGCGGAGGCCGAGTAGGTAGCGAGGCAAGTTTATCTACGGTTTCTTGAGTGGGCTTGAAGCTGATGATTTCCTTGAGGGCTGCGGCTAGCTTCTCAAGGTGTGGGTGCAAATCTTCTCTCTGAATCTTGATGAACTTTGAGTCTTTGTTGTTGACGTAGTACTTAAATAACTCGTCGAGAGCCAAGTGACGCTCTCTTATGACTTCATTTCTTATCCCATCTTCCTTCATTTTCCCCATCAACTTATTTAAGTCGTCATGATGATCAGCAGCCAACATTTCAGCAATGCTAATAAATAATTCGCGAATTTCTGGTAAAAAGAGAATGTGAGTTTCAAGTAGCTCAATCCGAGAAGTACCACTTTTTTCATAGCCTTGTGGCTCAGAGAGAGTGGGATAGTTGATTGCATGCAGGTGAAAATTTAGCCCAACTTCTTTAGGCAAGAAACAGTTGGGGTGAATTAGACTAGCGTTTGCAACTAAGTTATTGTTGAAGCCATCTTGAGCAGCTGCTGACACAAGTGTTTGTACTAGATCGTAGATTGTCTGGAGTGGACGACCATTGAGTACGGGGTGAAGAGAAAACAGCTTGAGGGGACCGCCTATTGTCGTAACCAGCTGGCGACGAATAGACTCATCAGATGAAATGTTAAATACTTCTGCTGAAGTGGAGGCGGTCGTGCTGACTGACATGGGAAAAAATTATACAGTAAAATAACTCAAGAGGTAGAAAGGAGGCAGTGTATGAAAAAGCAAGTAAATAAAGATCCATTCAAAAACTTAGTTCTTGACAAGGAGGAGCAAGAAGGTGAAAGAAGATTGAGCTTGTAGTTACTTTTCTCAGCCCCTCACCATGGGAGCTTCAATCATTCCTATAAATAAGTCACCAAAAAAACCGGAGCCACTTTCGGAAGCATTTGACGGGGCGCTAGAGGATGCGTCACTACTCCAACCATCGCCTCCTAGATCTGCAGAATCTGACATACTGCCCGAAGTCGTTTCGCCCCACCCCATATTGCCAAAGTCAGAAGTTGCCGACGTCGCCCGATTCGAAGTGTCTACCAGGTTAGCCGCCACACATCTGGGATCGCAGGCAGCACACATGCCACACTCCCCGAAGAGCTTGCAGATACCCTCGCATGCTTCTCCAATGCATTTACCACTTAGAACATTTTTCCAAACTTCTTGACCTGGTACATACCACTCGCCGATTTTCATTAATCCCTGACTCTGAACATCCATCAAGGGAATCATGCCAGCATAGCTGATGCCTCCAAAGTGTACTCCGCCCCAACCTGTGACACTCAGGCTCCCACCACTGGCACGAGCGCCTTGCAACATGAGGGAGAAGGGTGTGCCTAGACTACATTGACCGGCAGAGAGAATCCAGCTAAGTGCTGAGCTCACAGCTTGACCAGCGGCTGAAGCCATCCAAGCTGCCTCTTCAGGAAGCAGTGGTATACCCTTTTGAACTTTTTGATTGATCGCCAATGCTTTCTTACTGTCGTCAAGTGCAAAGGTTGGCTTCGCTTGGGGATTCTCTCGCCATTCTCTAAATAGTTTGTTCAGCGTGAGGACTAAGTGAGCTGTGAGTAGGTCGGCTGAATCGATGCTTTGTTGAGCTTGGGCGAGCGTTTGTTCATCCATACTTTCGTCATTTATATCGAAGGCTGCTACTGCTTGGAGGTTTTTCCAAAAATCTGGTAAGAACAACTCATCATAGTGCTGTCGGGCTACCTGCCAAAAAGCTTCAAGCTCTTTATGTGACAGATCATTGGTTTGTCTAAGCCAATTTTTAGAGTGCTCGTAGATCATTTTTTCTAGATCAAGTCCATGATTTGGCTTTAGGTAAACTAAGTTTCTAATGATTTCAGAAGAGAGGTTTTTTTGTGCCGGGCCGATGATGTGTCCTAAATTTCTCTGCAGATCGAGCATCTCTGCCAAGCTTTGATAGCTACGATACTGGGTGACGTCAGCTTGAGTGTCGGACATTTTGACCATCACCCAGACGAAAGAGTGATTGGTCTCTTTGGCGAAAAGTCGAGCATCTCGGCCTTTGGCACCTAGATAGCCAGAGTCGACGCAGGCGGGTGGTGAGAGCCAAATTACTGACTCGCCAACCTGGGTGGAGGGGTTGCTTAGCCAGGATTGGACATCTGACCAGTTTTGACCTTCGATGGCGGCGCGTTGCGTCGCAGCCTCCGAAAGTGGGGTGACCTTGTGGATGCGATTTTCAGCCATGCCGCCCACGGTGTCGGTTGGATAAGTGTCGGTGGTCATGCTGAAGGAGAGAGCCAAGCGAGTGTTGGTAGGATCGGATCTTAAATATTTCGTACTTGTCGAACTCACTTCTCCTCGAGCTGTGACATGTTCGGATATCGGGAGCAAGTCGTATCTAAAGTGTGTCGTTTTTAACTCGACAACTTTCTCCAGCAACAGGTGTCTCATATCTTCCCAGAGTCTAGCTTGCCAGAGCTCCGGATTTTTTTCTCCAGCTATATAGCGGCGCACATAATCTAGAAAATCAAACTCAGAATGTTTGGAGGCGAGCTTGTTTCGTGTAGACCTCTCTGAGTTGGGGAGGGTGAGTAACTCTAGAAAACTATGGGCATGTTGGCGCAACAACTTGACTATATCCTCAAAGTTTATCAAGGCCTCGTCTCGCCACTCAGACAGGGCTAACAAAAGAGGGTTGGCGAGGATACGTCTGAGGTTATCTAGCGAGTCTGAGTTAAAGTCAGGTGGTGTCAAAGGTTCTGGGATAGGAGGCGTTGGTTTGCGCCCCGTGGACTCCGAAGAAGTAGGGGTATATTGATCTATCCAAGGTACCCAATTGGCTGAGCTCTGGTGAGATTGTTCAGTTGGCTCACACCAGTCGAGCAAATAGGCAGCAGTGACCCAATTGGCTGAGCTCTGGTGAGATTGTTCAGTTGGATCACACCAGTCGAGCAAATAGGCAGCAGTGACCCAAGTTGTTTCTGCTGACTCAG
>CAYUQY010000007.1:29534-50342 GCA_964447075.1 uncultured Pseudomonadales bacterium
TCACACCAGTCGAGCAAATAGGCAGCAGTGACCCAAGTTGTTTCTGCTGACTCAGCTGCGACAGTAACTACTCCCCTCTGAAGGGGTGCATTTTCAGATATGTTGATCACATCACTCCTTGTCAGCCGTTCAGGCTGCTAGGAGCACTCGGGTGTTTGGGTGATGAAAATTCGACAGCTTGCGCTTGACGCTAGTTGGCGCCTGACGTTAGTTTGCGCCTGACGTTAGTTTGCGATGTAGCGCGACTGTCAAAGAAATCAACTCAAAGCTCCGATGCTCGTCGGTCACACCTGGTCTGAGTAGTTACTCTCAAGCCAGTCTCTCGCACGATCGGACTTGGGTTTGGGTTTGAAGCCATGACCTCACCGTTGCGGCACAGTAGTGGAGTTTCACCACTCTTCAGTGCGAGAAGTTCTTGGGAGCGAGTGTAGCGCAAAAGTGGATATTGGGGAATGGCGAGATTGAAGAGTTAGGATGCTATAAGCAGTACAGACTCCTGTATTTTAGCTTGTATTTCGCGCATCCAAATGTGTTACAATCGATACCGATATGGTTCCTGGAAAAATCACTATCGATCACTTGGTTTGGGACGATTTTAACAGACATCATATTGCCAAACACGATGTCACTATCGAGGAAGTTATCGAGGTTGTGAATAACTACAGTCAAGTAATAATGGGTAAAAATAATAGATTGATTGCAGTAGGCAAAACAAGTAAAGGTAGAATTTTGGCAGTGGTTGTCGAGCAGTCTGAGCCCAAGGGTTACTATGTAGTTACAGCAAGAAGTGCAAGTAGAAAAGAGCGCAAGTTATATTAAAGGATGTACAACAATAGGAGGTCACTGATGACTCAAGCACGATTAAAGAAAGTACCAAAATTTGCCTCAATCCCAGAGGAAGCAGAGTTTTGGGATACCCACGATCTCACAGATTATTTCGATTTTAGCAAAAGAGTTACAAACATCGTTTTTAAGATTAAAAAAGATAAAGGGGTTACGGTTAGATTTCGCCAGGACGACTTAGAGTCTCTACGCAAGATGGCTGATGCAAAAGGCTTGGGTGTAACAACCTACATTAGAATGGCTGCTATGGAGAAATTGAGAGTCACAGAACTGCCTAACTAGTTTAGGGTTTAAAATATTTTTCAAATTAATTTTTAACACTAATCTTCTAAAATGGACTAGCTGTTTAACCCGATAAAACATATAGTCAATTATCATTATTATCGGGTTAAAATGAGAGTGTATTCATCAAGCAGGACAACGTCCTGTAGTTGATAGTTCACATGCTTCGCAGCCCTCCCTAAGAACTTCACAAAATGGTACACTACGCTAGTCGAGAAAAAACCCCCATGTCAAAAAGATCCAAACTAGCACAGTTGGGAATGAACTTGGTGTTTGTGGTGGGGTTTTTGGTGGTGAGACCAGGACAGGTACAGGCGGCTACGGCGGATTGCCAGAATGTAATAAGCAATAGTTTTTCAATTTTAGGTTTTCCTACTGAAGCAATAGATCGAGTTACTACTGCAAGTGCAGGCGAGCCTATGGAGGTGCAACTGACAGGACTTGAGCCAAGCACCAAGTACGATATTTCTTGCAGGATTGATTATCTTGGTGTAGATAGGGTATTAGATAAGGTCACAGTAGTTTCTAATTCAGATAGAAGTGCGACTTGGAAGCTGAGCGATGATTCATGTTTTAGAAAGGTTAATTTTTTTGACAGTATGTTGAATCACTCTAGGTATGTTTATTTGGAGAGTGACAATGCCAATTGCACTGCACAAACTTATGACTGGAAGAATTTTGGAGTAATAAGTTGCAAATCAAGTGACATAACAATTAGTGTGGGAGGTCAAGACAATCCATGCTGTTTTAGGGAAGGTGATAATGTAAGTATCTCTATAAAAAATATTTTTCAGAACGGTGTTCCCTACACGGGTGAAACAATGTATAGATACAATACGGGAAGATTTAAATATTTAGAATATTTTAAAATGGATGTTGTAAATGGTGAGGCAAATGTCAACTTTTCAATTTATCCAAATGGAAAAGGTAGAATTCACAAATTTGTACTGCCACTCGCAGAGTCTGGTACGTGTGAAAAGAGCATGAACGTCAATGTTTGTCCTGACGAAGACAGAACTAAGGCGTGCGTAATCGCCAATGACTCATCACAAGTGAGTCAATTTCAATTATGTAATCAGATCTCAAACAAAGATGCTGTTCAAAAAGCCAAATGCCAATGCTGTTCTCTAGAGGGGGTAACTGACTGTGGGTCACCATCTGAGATTCCAGAAGATGGTGGGGTCAAGGGTCTCTGGACAGCGGTTGGCTGTATCCCGACTTCCTACAAAGGAATAACAGGCTCTCTTCTCAAGATTGGTCTGATGGCGGGTGGAGGGATCGCATTTTTGCAGATCCTGGGAGCAGCCTTTATACTCTCCACATCTGAGGGAGAGCCCAAGAAAAAATCAGATGCTCAGGAGAGGATTACCTCAGCCATAATAGGCTTAGTCTTTATTATTTTTTCAATTACAATTTTGCAGTTTATTGGTATAAGTATTCTACGCATCCCGGGGTTTGGGGTATGAAAATTACACACTTAAAAGTTTTAGTTTTTGCCACTGTATTTTCAGTGTTATTTTGGGTGGGGGTTAGGCCAGCTGAGGCTGCTAGGTCATGCGATGAGTTTGGCTTACTTTCAGATCGAGCATGTGGAGGAAAAGGATTGAGTGATGGTGATAGCTGCACAGACCCAGCTGTGTCTGGAGCTGGAACATGTGTTTTCTCACAAGGGATGGTGTTTACTGGCTGTGAGTGTAAGCCAACTTCAGCTCCAGCTGCTAGGTCATGCGATGAGTTTGGCTTACTTTCAGATCGAGCATGTGGAGGAAAAGGATTGAGTGATGGTGATAGCTGCACAGACCCAGCTGTGTCTGGAGCTGGAACATGTGTTTTCTCACAAGGGATGGTGTTTACTGGCTGTGAGTGTAAGCCAACTTCAGCAAATACGGCTCCCCCAGACAATAAACCACCTGCAGACGTTACCCCCCCCATCAACCCCGACAACAACCCCAACATCGCCGCCCCGATGCTCAACGCTACGCTTAATGAGCTCAATCCTCTCAGGTTCGAGAACTCGCCTTACTTGGCTCAGTTCTCGACTCCAGCAGGGATTCTTTCCAGAGCACTTATTTTTGGTTTCGCTGCTGCCGGCTTGATTCTCTTTATTATGATTTTGTACGGAGGGTTTACCATCCTCAAAGGAGCACAGGACGACAAGTCGCTTCAAGAGGGAAAACAGAGAATCACAGCTGCCTTGGTCGGTTTTCTGTTGCTTTTTTCGTCGTACTGGATTATGCAGGTGATTCAAATAGCTCTGGGTATTAGAGTTTTGCAGTAGGTAAAAAATATATATAAGTACTTCAAAAAAGGCCAATCTCTCAAGGGTTTTGGTCGAAAGGAGTGTGAGTATGCTAATAGTTTATATAGTTATAGGGGCAATTTTTCTCATTCTGATCTCTCTCAAACAGATCAATGAGTACGAGCGGGGTGTGGTCTACACTATGGGTAAGTTTACAAGCTTGATTGGTCCGGGATGGAAGATTGTCTGGCCAATTCTTCAGTCATTTACCAAAGTCGACATTCGCACCAAGGCAGTCGAAGTGCCCAAACAGGAAGCCATCACTCACGACAATGTGCAGGCTAAGATCACAGCCGTGATCTACTACAAGATTATTGATCCAGGTAAAGCTGTCAACGAAGTAGAGAACTACTACTACGCCGTTTCCCAACTTGCCCAGACAACCATGCGTAACGTCATAGGTGGCGTGACGCTCAATCAGCTCCTTGCGGAGCGGGTCAAGATCGCTGACCAAATTCAAGTAGATATCGACCGTATTTCTAGCAACTGGGGCATAGACGTCCAAGCTGTGGAGATGAAAGACATAGAACTGCCAGACTCCATGATTCGCACTATGGCCAAAAAGGCCGAGGCCATGCGTGAGAAAGAAGCTAACATCATCGCCTCAGAAGGAGAGGTACTCTCAGCAGAGAACTTGTCCAAAGCAGCTGGCATGATGGCAGCTACTCCAGGCGCACTGCACTTGAGAACTCTCAACTCGATCAATGACATCTCTTCAGACGCCTCAAACACGGTGGTGTTTGCAGTTCCAGTAGAAGTGTTGAGGGCTATCGATGGGATTAAGGACTACTTAGTAAAAGGTGCCAAACATTGAGATAGTGATCTAGTCATCGCAAATCAAAATTACTGGTTGCACTTGGTTCAAAAGCGAAACTTGGTTCTGAGTTTGCTCTAACTCTTGCAAAATAGAGTGTATGAGTCGCTCTCTGGCGCAGTTTATAGTCTTAGATCGAGTCCCTTACTCTAGATCCCTCTCATAAAAACAGCCCTCCAAGGCACATAGTTGGAGACGTACTCTTTCTCGGAAATAATCTGACCGTTCTTATCTTTGACTACATTTTTGAAGCTAGCCTTGACCCCAGCTACGGCAGTCTCGACTTGCTTGACTCTACCTGGTGGAAGCGAGGGATCGTCGATGTACTGAGCTGGACCAGGACCTTGATATCCCCAAGTTTTGTGGTCTATAACTTCAGTAGTGCGCCCGTCTGAAGTGCCGTAGAACTCTGCTGTCATGTAGAGTTCCTTGCTATCTGTCCGAGTGTGGAGAAGTAAGTGTTGACCAGTGTCGTTGATGAACTTTAGATCTGCGCTCCCTGGATACACAGCGGCATCCGCTCCAGGCTTAGAGTTGAGCTCATAGTAGCTGACACGGAAGCTATGAGCTTTACGCGCCGTAACGGGGAGACCAGCATTGATGATGGCTCGAAATACAGTTGTGCTCACCTGACAAACTCCACCTCCATCTCCCATGACAGTTCTTCCAGACTGGATAATGTAGGCTTGCTTGTAGCCAGTAGCCTGTGAGATAGGACCAATTGCATCGATAAAAGAAAACTCATCACCAGGCTTGATGATCACGTTGTTCACCCTCTCTGCCCCCAGGGCAACATTGTGAATTCTGCCTATCGCCGAGTGAGAATAACGACTGTCGCCAAAGCCAACTCGCTCGTTGATGCCTAAAGAGTTAGTAGAGAGAAGTGACTTTTCTGGTTTCTTGAGAACTAGCGGTAGGGTGAGCTCTATATTTTTACTCTCAGAGAGCTCCAGTGTGTTGAGCTGCTCAAGCAGCATGGTTTGAAAATTACTAAGATCAAGTTTCAGGCCTTCGCGCGGTGGGACAAAAGTGTTAACTTTTAAGGTGACAGGATCGTACTCAAACTGAGCATTTTGCGGCACTCTTGTTACCTGAGAATCCAGGTCGCTAAGATATGCAGTCAGATTAACTTGATTAACTCCTGAAGGCAAAGAAAGCAAACCCACCAACTTTTGATCATTGGTTGTAATCGCTCGATCTGGTGTTTTTAGAGTTAGCTGTTTGCCAATCAGCTTGGTAGCCCTCAATCTTGCTGCTTCAAGCTGAAGCTCATTGAGGACTACACCTTTGTTCTCGCTGGTGAAGCTCAGACGCAGCTCTTGATCTGGAAGAGCAGCTGTAGATTGGATAGTCTGCATGACTTGAGCTGCCGACAGCTCATGACCCAGGACTCCATTTGAAATACTCAAGCTAGAGATGATGCCAGACTTAGCAAGCACAGCTGAAGGCTCTTTGCTTGCCAAATCTACTTTGAGCTTGAGAGCTTCAACCAGGAGCCTGACCTTGTCGCTGGAAAAACTGTAGACAGGCGAGATTTGAAGCTCGGGGCCTTTTCCAATCAGAATTCTTTGGGCTCCATCCTGCCAGAAATTTTCTCTGCCAGCAGCAAGAGCTTGAGAAATAACTTCACCCTCATTGGATGATAAGTTGAGCTGAGACGCTGAGATGGGGAACTTCTGACCATCTACGTCTAGAACGAGAGTGCGAGTGTTGAGCTTGCTTAACTCAGCTAGAAGTATGGATCGCAACTCAGCTTCATTTTTGCCACTCACATCGACAGATCCTACAAAGATACCTGGCAAGACTATGTTGTCGTATCGATCTAGAAGTTGCTTAGTGAGCACCCCACCAAACAAGACAAGTGCAGCTCCAGAGACTAGACAGGTGACGAGCAAAAATCTTGAAGTAGTAAAAAATTTGGGGGCGGTCTGGTGAGTTGATTGGGCTGGAGGCATAAGAGCAAGGGGCTCTTGAGTAGTTACCAAGAGCTTGAATTATAGAGAACTTTCGTCAAACTTGGTATACTCTATATGGCCAAGTAAAATTATCCCTATGTCTGCCCCAACAAATCCATCAGCTACTATCTTTCCACCAACAGCGCCTGCCGTGGGAGGATCGAGTAGCTCAGCTAGCAATACAAGTGCGGGTGGCTCTAATGGGACAATTGGCGCAACTAGTGGCACTGCCCTTGCAGGAGCTACGCCACGTGAGCTGCCACCTCCGTCGAGCATTTCTCAGGCTAGAACTACTCAAGGTCAAGCTCCAGTTGCCAAGCCGCTTTCACTAGTAGGTATGCCATCTATAGGTATGCCATCTGCAAAGCTGCCCACTGCACCTAGACAAGTCATACCTCAGACCACTGCCTTTCCCAACATGAACACGTCTGGAATGGCTTCCAGGATGATGCCTGGAATGCCTCAGGCCAAGCCACTTCCTCCTCCACCCAAAATTGCCACAGGTTCTTTTTCCCCTCCGCCAAAGATGCAGGGCATGAGTGCTCCCCCTGTCAAGCCAGCACCTCGGTTTGCTGCTCCAGCTAAATCTATACTGCGTTTCTTACCTCTGATAATTGGAGCAGTGCTTCTGTTTTTTGTAGGCAAATGGCTGATGGGCGTTCTCTCTGCCAAGAACAACACCTCAGTAGGAATTTCTCCCAATAACTCTAGTGCTCAAAGCTCTGCCAAGCCAGCTTCAAACAGCACCCAGCAAGCCGTGACACTCACTTACTGGGGACTCTGGGAGCAAGAAAAAACTATGCGTGATGTTCTGACGCAGTTTGAAAAAGAAAATCCTGGCATAACAGTTAACTATCAACTTCAGAAACCTACAGACTATCGAGAGCGACTCCAAGCTGCTGTGGCTGGAGGAAGAGGACCAGATATCTTCCGCTTTCATGCTTCGTGGACACCGATGTTGATTCGAGAGCTCCAGCCGCTGGACTCTGTCATAACTGCCGCCCAGCTTCAAGAGCTTTACTATCCAGTTGCCACTTCGCAGTTAGTAAGTAACAAAAAAGTTTTGGGCGTACCACTTATGTACGACGGGCTAGCATTGTTTTACAACGAAGATGTCCTGCGTACGGCCAATGCTACTACACCAGCTACCTGGGCTCAGCTCAAGAAGCTTGCCAGCGAACTTCGTCTGCCAAAAGATACTTCCCAACCTATCCAGAGAGCAGGAGTGGCCATAGGCAACGCAAGTAATGTCGACAACTTCTCAGACATCATCGGCTTACTCATGCTTCAGAATGGCGCCGAACTATCAGATCCTAGCTCGCAAGCAGGGCAGGATGCAATGTTGTTTTATGTTAGTTTTGTTAAAAATGATAAAGTTTGGAACTCTACACTGCCTAGCTCGACGGTTGCCTTCGCTAGAGGTGATGTAGCTATGATTATTGCTCCCTCGTGGAGAGTGCATGACATCAAAGCGCTCAATCCCAATCTCAAGTTTGGGATCGCTCCAGTGCCACAACTGGGTAGCAACAAAGTCACTTGGTCTTCCTACTGGGCTGAAGGCTTAAATGCTCACGGCAAGTACCAGAAGGAGTCGGCTCTTTTACTCAAGTATCTATCTAGTAGTGAGGTCATGAAAAAACTCTACTCTCTTGAGAGTCAGCAGAGAGCTTTTGGAGAGATCTACCCACGCAAAGACATGGCCGGGGATCTTTCTACAGATGTGACAGTGGCACCATTTCTACTAGACGCTCAGATTGCCAAGAGTGGTTACCTCAACTCATACACTCATGACAGTGGCCTGAACGACAAAACTATCAAGTACTATGAAGATGCAGTCAATGCTCTTTTATCAGGAAAAGAACTCAAGGCTACCATGGAGACTGTCAAAAAAGGCACCAACCAAGTTCTCAAGACCTACAACCTGCCGACCTCACAATGAGATAGTTTAGAGTCATGCTATTCTTCAGCTCATGACTAAGCCTTCCGACTCCAATTTTTCTAGCGTCAAGCTCAACGCCAAGCTCTCCGACAAGCTCTCCGACAAGCACTCCAATGCGGGGCACACTGTCGATCTTCACAACGCCAAGCTCTCCGACAAGCAGTGGCAAGTCTTGGCTACTCTTTGTTACACCTCCCAGTTTGGGTATCCACTTACATCTGACGAGACTGCACACAGACTTGTGACACTGTCCAAACTGAAAACTCTAAAGGTCAAGTTATTTGATAACCCTCTGGCTATTACTAGCGAGATTGACAAAATTCTCTTTGAGCTGAAAGCTCTCGGGTTAATCCAGCAATCTGAGAGTTGGTGGTACATCAGTGGATTTGAGAATCATGTGCAAAATAGAGTTAAAAATGGGAATTTTTCTAAAACAAAGTGGCAGGAAGCTGCTCAGGCTATCAGACTGTTGTCCTACTTGCCTTGGATTGAGAGCGCATGGATTACTGGAGCTCTGGCTATGGACAATGCTTGTAAAGATGACGATATAGACTGGATGATTGTGACAACCCCAGGCAGGCTTTGGTTGACCAGACTCTTAGTTCTAGCTGTAGCGGCAATGAGTGGTAAGCGTCGCTCCTGGAGACTTAGCGAAAACAACACTTGGTGTTTTAACCTTTGGCTGGAAACCACTACTTTGGCCATGGAAAAACCTAGACAAAACTTTTACACAGCTTATGAGATACTTCAAGCGGTACCAGTACTAGGGAGCTCAAAAAGTCAGTCTCTTTTTTATGAACAGAATCTATGGATTGAGGAGTGGCTCTCATCGGCAGCACGACTGAGAAATAATAAAAATCGGTTCTTCAAAAAAGATACTTTTCAACCAATTCAAAGCTCCAGCTTTGCTAGAATAATATCTGCAGCGACGTCATTACTTATCATTTCTCAGCTATTTACTGCGCTCAACAGTTGTGCCTACTGGATGCAAAGATCTTACATGAAAAGGCACCAAACATTTGAAAAAGTAGGTCTCTCTTTTGCTTTCTTTCATCCTAGAGATACAGCTGGATTATCATACCAAAAATGGCAAGATCTTTTGACACTTCAGTATAAAAAAATCTCTAGTTATCTCAAATAAAAATTATGAGTTGGCTAGATTACAAACACGATACTCTCTTTTAAAAGGGCGATATGATTAACTCAAAAATATGCACAGTTGAGCAAGCAGCGAGAGTCGCTCGATTGGCCAAAGCTACCTACAAGAGAGTTGTGTTGGTGACAGGCGTCTTCGATCTAATCCACAGCGAGCACATCAATTTTCTCAAAAGAGCTCTGAACGCTGGAAGTGTTCTCTTGGTGGGCTTGGAGTCTGACGACCGTGTCAGGCGGATGAAAGGTGAGACTAGACCTATCTATCCTCTCCACCAAAGAATTTTGCAGCTGGAGTGTTTAGGAATAGCGACGATTGTTTTTGCCCTGCCAGATTCGTTTGATTTGCCCATCCATCACGAAGAGCTCATAGAGCAGTTGCGGCCAGATATTCTAGCTATCTCGTCTCATACCCTACATCAAGACAAAAAACAAAAATTGATGGAGAAGTATGGTGGAGAGCTGAGGGTAGTTCATCAGCACAATCCGCTTGTTTCAACTAGCCAGGTGCTGAAGGATCGAGAGAAGCTATCCAAGGTTAGTTAGATCCGACCTGGACTGAGATCCTGAATCCTCCTTAAGTTACGATGCAGATGAGACAAGGAGGTGACAAGGTAGTATTATTTTAAAGGTTAAAAACAGCAAAGGAAAAATGAAGAAACTTTTTATATTGTCAGTAGTTTGCTCAGTTATTTTTCTGTCAGGTTGTGTTCCAGGTTCGGAAAGCTCAGACTCTAGGCCTAGCGTCAATAGCGACACTGATCAAACAGACACGACTCAAAAGTCTGGCACTACCACCAAGACTGGCAAAATTTCCAAAGCTGGATCCAAGTATTTTTTGACAGTATCTGGTCAACAACCTCAAGAAATAGATAGTTATGGCGTTGATCTCTCAGCTTTTGTGGGCAAGTCTGCAACAGTCACTGGACAGTTCAGCGGCGAAACACTATTTGTCGGTCAGATAGAGTAGCTGTAGAATACTACTTAAGGGTTGGCTAGATCGCTGCCCGGTGTTACTATCCAGAGTAATTTAGAAAGCTCTGGAAAAATTAAAAAAAATCAAAGTCCTGTCGTTAGATAAAAAGAAGTTTTACAAGAATCCCCATGAACTCACTTTTTACTGCCAAATCTCTCGAATTTCCTTACAACTACTCATTTCCAGGGCAGGGCTCAGATGAGGTTATTCTATACGTGACTCGTGAGGATACAGTCGTACATCACTTGAGGCTCTCAGCTGTTTTGGCCGTAAGCATCATCATTGTTCTCACGGGCTGGTGGCTGGGCGGCTCACTTAATATGTTTTTAGGCTTGGGTGGAGCCTTTATTTTTGAGCTAATTTCTGTGGGTATAGGAGTAGTGTTTGCAGGTGTAGGCTGGTGGTGGGTTGGTGCCCTTTGGCAAAAGAGCTTGTGTTTGATAACCTCGAAGAGACTTCATAAATTTATCTATTCTACTCCCTGGAATCGTCACAGCCTGTCGCTGCCACTAGAGATGATTGTAGATACTGGAGCCTACTCCAAAGGTTTCTTGCAAGCTCTTCTTCACTTGGGTACTTTTACAGCTAGGTCGAGCGCTAGCAGTTCTGGAGCGGCTACAGATGATCCAGCCAGAGTGAACAAGAAGTATTTTTATATTGATAATGTAGCTTTCGCCGAAGATCTGCAGAACTATGTTCAGAAGGTCCTCTTTTTATATCGACAAGATTGGAGCAAGCTAGCTACTTTCAGGCCTTTTATTCCAGCTGCTTTTGGATCACGTCGTGAGGAGTGGATCAAGGCATATCCAGAGTACTGGAGCTGATTGTAGATTCAACCAAAACTTATCCCTAAATAGTAACTGGGTTTTTTTGTCTAGAAAACTCTTCCACATCCAGTGGCTCGGGACTGTTCCTTTTATCTGTCGCAAAAAGTGAGGGTCTTGAGGACTTACTCTTTAGATTTGTCTGGATTGCTTGGCGATGACTAGGTGGAGTACCCTGATTAATTTGTGTTTCTGCCAAGAATCGAAGATTACTGGGCGTTTCTTTTGGAGCCTGAGTACTAGGACCATTATCTTGTGTCTCGTTATTGGAGTGAGCTCGTCTCGCACCCATGCGTAGCAGTTTAGCGATACACTCAAAAGTTTCTGCGCTGGCTGTGGAGGAGTGAAACATCTGGGTTTCTTGTTCTATCCCGGCTAGGAGGAGTGTAGCTGACTCACTAGAGATGGGGTAGGTGAGTGAGTCTAGCAAGCGAAATGTGCCTTCGCAGTAGGAGCTGACATCTGAAGTGTCAAGTTTTAGCGTGCCAAAAGAGGGCTCAAAGTTTGAAACTGTGATAATAGGAGTGCTCTCATACAGTGACTCGTAACCGTCGTAAAGCTGATCAAGAGACTCAAGCGACTTCACTCCGAGAGTAATAATCAGATCAGCTTGGGCTCCAATATAGTCATAACTGACTTTGGTTGTATCGAGAGGACTTGAGCCTGATTTAGGCTGGATGACCAGGTGAAACAACTGCTGTCCCTCGTCTATAGAGTAGCTGACTTTATCTACCAAGTCTTGAGTGTAGGGAAAAGTGATACGTAGATCTTTGTTGCCGAGCTCGCTTAGAACAGTGGTCGACTGTAGATAGTTGAAGGCCCCAGCTTGAGGACTCAGGAGGCGACATTTTTTGTCTTGAGATTCTAGGCTTTTTGCCAGACTGACAGCAGCCCAGACAAGATCCCTCTTGGCAGCTTCAGGAAAAATAATCAGGACTTGATTGGCAGAGTCGATGAGTTCTTTGGCAGTGGACAGATGATCACTACTTAGCATGAGAGCCTATGACTTGGGAGGCAATTTTACAAAAGCAGTGTAATTGTACATCTGCGTTCTATATCAAAGAATACACCAAGAATACTCAGTAGTGGAAGGGGAAAACTTACTTAGTGCAAGTGCCTAGCTCATAGCAGGGTTTTTAAACGCATTTAATCATTTATTGCTCAATATATGTCAGATCTCTGCGTACATCTTCATCACCACAGAATCCACCACAGCCTGCACAAGGATACTCGCACTCACTGTCTCCGAATGAAGAATTGTTATTCAACCTCCCCCACCACTGAACTTAATTACTTCTATGCCCACAAAGCCTTGCACAAGGATGACGAGGGCTACTGACGCAGCTAGGACTAACATGCCGATGATAGCGCCTGTGATTTTGTTGCGGGCAGCTTCAACTTTGGATTTTTCATTATGCGAAGCTATGTACTCTAGGCCTCCCCAGAGTAAGTAGAGGAAAAGGAGTAGGGTCGCCATGACCATGGTGATGGTGAGTAGTTTACCTAGGAAAAGACCCATGCCATAGTCAGGAGTCTGAGGTACGCCTACTGCCTGGCCGATATTGAGTTTGGGGATGGTTTGGGCGAGGAGTGTGAGCATAGTCAGATAAATATCTATTTGGTTACTATCACGGCTATACTGTTCCAGAATCTTTTATATTGTCTGGAGCAGGATTTTGTTGGTTAATTGCGCCAGTCTGAGTGCCGTTCGTGCTGCCTGGCAAACCAAAAACTGGATTCAAGAAGTCGTAGCCTATCAGCGTACCGATGAAGCCAATAATAATAAAAGAGCTGATCAAGACAATGAAGCCCAATGAAGCTTGCATCATCTTGTTTCTGGCAGCCTCGACCTTTGCCTTCTCTCCATGTCCCATGATCCACTCCATGCCTCCCCAGATAAAGTAGAAAAGTACCATCAGTCCACCTATTAGCTGAATTGCTTTCCAGACTATAGCAAAATAGCTAGTAAAAGCCGTTCCATCCTCTGCTGTCTCAGGAGTGAAGCCAAGCTTGGGGATGGCTGGGTTGATGATCCCGGTTGGAGCTTCTGGTGCGGCCATTGCAGAGGGTGCCCACTGAAGAGTGACTAGGCTAAGGCCAAGAACAAGTAAGATAGCAAAGATTTTTTTCATAACCAAGAACTTCTTACAATTATAGCTCTCTCAAATACACAGACTTACTTTTAAACATGTTTAAGCTCTCATTTGTGCTTGCGATCACCGAGTTTATAATCTTACTTTATAGGATTTAAGTCTAGTATGGCTTGACCAGGATTGAGCAACTTGAGTCCCAAGATACTGCCAACTAAGCCGATCATAATGTAGGCTGAGATGAGGACGATGAGACCGATCACGCCTTGGGTGATCTGTTCTCTGGCTTTGATGACTTTGGCTGACTCCCCACCAGATGAAATCCAGTTGAGCGCAGCTACGATAAAGTAAACCAAAAACATGAGTCCAGCTAGAATGGTGGCTAAGCCAATCATCTGAGAGATGATGAGCTCTAAGTTGGAGGCGGCTTGGGCGCCTGTTTTATCAGTAGCTAGAGGTCCGAGATTGTAGGCGCTGGCTGGAGGGAGCAAACCCTCGGTGCCGCCTTTACCAAAATTTGCTGATTGTGCTAGAAGTGTGGTGAGCATAGGTTGATTTCTTAAGTTGAAACTAAGGAGTAGGTCCAGAAATCTTTGGGTTGATAATAAAAGTAGCATCTCCGAAGAAAACGAGACTAAGTAGAGAAATAGCTGTGTAGGCTGAAATCATGATCACGAGGCCGATCACACTCATGGTGAGAGAGTCTTTTGCCTGTGTATAAGCTTTAGCCTCACCTCCAGAATTGATAAAAGTATAGCCTGCAAGCAGGAAGTTGAACATGACGTAGATACCAGCCCCGATGAAGGATAAGCGGATAGCGTAGGTAAGAAAGATGAGGATACCTATTCCATTGACAGGGTCCCCAGTCATCTTATTATACTTGTCCACGCCTGGAGGAGGTGAGAGCTTGCCAAAAATGGTCTCTGCTGGAGGAGTATTTTGTGCCAAAAATGTAGAGAGGGCGCTGATGATCATAGGGTAACTCTTGAGCTATGAGAGGAATTGTATCATTTTTTAGGTGCAAGATGCGGATTTTTGCTGACTATGATTTTATTGATGGGTTTACTACAACTCAATAGCTGCTCCAGTGAAGACTTTGACAATCTGAACAATCCAGAAGGCCGCAAACATAACCACGAAGCCTATAAGGGCGTTTGTAATAATTTTCTTGGCTTGTTCCCAGCCTTTTTTCTCCCCCGTAATAGTCATAAAGCCAGCATAGAGGATCATGCCTAGGAAAATAAAACCACTGATGATAAATAAGGTGGGCACTAGAAGATTGACCAAAGTTGCAGGATCTTTGTAGATTTGTGAGACTGGAGTGGTGCCATCAAGTGTGAAACAGTCGGAAAGATTGATACCATTGCCACCACCAGCTCCTCCTACATCGCAAGGTCCAGCTGCGCGGGCCATAGGAATTAGTTTGGTAAAAATATTCACAACTATATTATAGCTCTCACAAAACAGAAATGTCAGATTCGCATTTCACTACAGCCTGCTTTTAGCTATACGACTGTCATTTAGCTCAGCTAGGCGCTAACTCTACCTAGGACTCTGATTGGTCTTGTCCTACAATGGAGAGAATATGAGGCGATGGCGTTTATTTAATCTATGTTTGTTTTTAGGAGTAGTGTTCTGCATGGCTTCAAGCAAGGTGGGTTTTTCGCGTGTGCAGTGGTCATGGCATGAGTTCTCTTCTCTCTTTCTTGCCCAAGCTATTGATCCGATTGAAGAGATAGAGAAGCAAAAAGATGAGCTAGAGCATTTACTTCATTTATCTTCTGCAGCCACTACTCCACTCGAGGGACAAGTCAAAAACTTTCAGGATCGAATTAACAAAGCCCAACAGGATATTGTCCAGGCTAAAAAGCAAACAGACGAAGTGGCGAAACAGATCTCTCAAGAGGAAGAAAAACTGGCAGATATTTATCTTCTTTTCAAACAGCGAGTCAAAATTCACTACAAGCAGACGCGCTTTATTACGCCTCTGACTGTACTTCTCTCAGCCTCTGAAGCCTCAGAAGTGATACGTAGCTCTGGATATCAGCTTTTCCTAGAGAGATATGAAGTAGCCAAGATGGAAGAAAGCGGTGCCCAGATCTCGAGCTTTGAGCAGCGCAAAGAAGACTTGGAGAGTCGCCAGGTAAGATTAGCTTCTCTTCAGAAGGAGCTGGACAAGCAGGCAGAGTTTTTTCGTAAAGAGGTCAAAGGTGCTAAGGCATATCAGAAGGAGCTGAGTAGTAAAATTGCCGTACTTTCAGCTCAACAGCAACAAATAATCAACGCCCGCTCCGGTTCCTTCACAACCTCTGTGGGTGATGTGCCCTTAGCAGATGACTTTAGCGCTTCGATAGGATTTAAGTCTCAGGCGCCAGGCAACTCTTTTGCAGTTTTTAGCTTTGGAGGTTTTACCCATCGCAAGGGAATGAGCCAGTATGGTGCAAAAGCTAGAGCAGAGTCTGGCCAAAGTACTGAGGATATTCTCAAGGCATACTATCCAGACGCTCAGCTTAAAAAAGACTACTCTGAGCCTAGCTCCATCAGTGTTCAAGGTTTTGGTTCCCTTGATTTTGAAGGGCACTATCTTCAAGGTATCTATGAGATGCCTAGCAGCTGGCACATGAGTGCGCTCAAGGCTCAGGCGGTAGCAGCCAGAACATATGCTCTGAGGCACACAGATAATGGTAAAAAATCTATCTGCACTACTGAAGCCTGTCAAGTATTTCGCAACTCTAAAAAGGGTGGGGACTGGGAAAAGGCAGTTAACGAGACTAAGGGCTGGGTGTTAGTCGATGGCAGCGGTAATCCTGTCTCGACTATGTACGCCTCAACACATGGCGGCTATGCAACAACGAGTGGTTGGGACACGACTGACAAGTCTGGTTCAGGTGACTGGTCAAGTCGATCTTGGGAAGGAAAAGCCAAGTCGCCGTGGCTGTACAAATCCTGGTACACCCAAGCCTACAGCTCAAACTCAGCTAAGTGCGGGCGAGCTCATCCCTGGCTATCTCAGGAGGAGATGAGTGACATACTCAATGCTTGGATCGTGCGCAAGAATGCCAATGGGGCTGATGTGGGTCGTATTCAGCCTGTTACTATCAACGAGTGTCATGTGGGAGGTGGTGGAAATCCTTACTCACGTGATGAGCTGCGCAACTTGGCGAATAACTCTGGAGGGGCTGTCACGAGTATTAGTGGTGTTAATACTTCACACAACTCTTCTGCTCAGACTACATCGGTGACCTTCAACACCAACAGAGGCCCGCTCACAGTTCCAGGAGATGAGTTCAAGAGCACCTTCAACTTGCGTGCGCCGGGATATTTGTCTATTCCTCAGACCAGCTTTGCTTTTTTTAATGTGGAACACAAGCAGTAAGCATGTCCCTCCAAGCAATATCCCTCCAGAACTTCCGAAAGTTCAAGCAACTGAATCTTAACTTTGACAGATCGGTCAGCATTCTGCAGGCTCCCAATGCTTCAGGAAAAACTTCAGTTCTGGAAGCTATCTATCTAATTTCTAGAGGTGAAAGTTTTCGGGCAGAGAGCGTGGAAGAGATGATTACTTTAGGTCAAGAGTTGGCGAGAGTGAAGGGGAAAGTTACTTTTGACTCTTTAGAACATAGTCTTAACACTGCTGAAGTTTTGGAAAGCCTAAGTGGTGATCAATTGATGTCGAAACAGAGAGATGATCTTTTCTTAGAGGTCAATCTTACCCGTGGCATTTACAACGGCAAAAAAGTTCAGCATAGACTCTTTCGAGTCAACGATGTTAAAAGACTAAGAAAAAACTTTGTCGGGAGTTTTCAAGCCGTACTTTTCCGACCTGAAAATCTGCGTCTTATAGATGGATCACCTGAGAGAAGACGACAGTTTTTGAATAGTGTTTTGGCTTCATGCGACAGTAGTTATGACCTTGCACTTTCTACATATCACAATGCTCTGATTCGTCGCAACCGCACGCTCGAAAAGATTCGTGATGAGGGAGCTAGCGCATCTACGCTCAGCTACTGGACACAGCTAGTTCTAGAACATGGCATGAGGCTGCAGCAGAAGCGTCGAGAGCTAATTGATTTTATTGGAACTGTCGCTTTTCCAGAAAAACTCCAAGTGGAGTATTTGCCCTCACTTTTGACGAGCGACAGATTGGCCACATACTCAGAGCGCGAAGTAGCTGCAGGCCACACACTCATCGGTCCTCACAAAGATGATTTTCTAGTCAAGTTTGATGCTCAAAGTAAGTTGGAAAAAAAAGAAGCGAGTTGGGTATCTATAGCTTCTTACGGCTCAAGGGGTCAGGAGAGATTGGCTGTGCTCTGGCTGAAGATGTGCGAGCTATCGTGGGTCGAGGCAGCTAAGGGTGAAAAAGCGGCTCTGCTTCTTGACGATATTTTGTCGGAGTTAGATCAGGATCATCGTCAACAAGTCTACAGCTTATTTGATGGTCGACAGGTGATTGTCTCGACGACAGAGGAAAAATTTAGCGACGAGATTCGGTCATATGTTCGTGAGCAAGACTGCCAAGTGGTCAAGCTAGAGTGAGGGTATTTATCTGTGAGTTGAGCTCCTAGCTTGCTGTACAATTGCTGCCATGAGCCCACCAAGTAGTCAGTACTCTATGTTTAAGCAGAAGCCGAGTAAGCAGGCTTCTGCGAAAATCCCACCGTCGGAAATTCAGATACTGCAAGCGGAGTTATCAGCTGATTTTGTCTTATCTGAAAAAGATAGCTTGCTAGAACTTAAGGCTGCCCTTTCTAGACTTAAGTTACCTCAAGCAGATTCTCACAAAGGTCAAAATGGCAAGCTGTTAATCATTGGCGGCAGCACTCTATTCCATGCTGCAAGTAAGTGGAGCCTTGATACTGCTTCTCGTTTTGTAGACATGGTTTTTTACTCATCACTGCCTTCAAATAATAAGCTCATATCTCAAGCCAAAGGCGAGTTCTGGAATGGAATTGTGATCCCTCGTCGTCACATACCAAGATATATAGAAGAGTCTGACTGCATTCTGATAGGTCCTGGTATGGAGAGAACTTCAGCTACTCGCAGCTTGGTGAATCGACTTTTACGCAAGTACCCTCATAAAAAATGGGTGATAGATGCTGGAGCTTTGCAGATGGTGGATGTGATGTTGCTGACTGAGACATGTCTTCTCACACCTCATCAGCAAGAGTGGCAGCTCTTGTCTCAAAAGATGGGCGACGTCGGACTCAGTAATTTGCCAGGACTGATTTTGAGAAAAGGTGAGGTAGATGAGGTAATTTATCAAAGCCAAAAAATAGAAATCCGTGGTGGCAATCCTGGCATGACCAAGGGTGGCACTGGCGATGTCTTGTCTGGACTGGCCGCGGGACTGTACGCCAATAATGATTTGTTAACTAGCGCCTTAGTGGCTAGCTATATTAATAAAATAGCTGGTGAAAGTCTGGCCAAGAAAGTCGGTCCATTTTTTAACGCTAGTGACTTGGTGAGTGAGATACCGCAGGTGTTGTGGAGGGAGATGAGTCCTGTGTAATAGTCATCAGCAGTGTTACTTAGATGAAGAGTTGGGTTTGCGAGTAAATAAGGATTTAATTCTAGATGCTTGACCCTGTATCCTCTCACCATGTTCACTTTGCGTATAAACTCTTCCAGACTGCGCTGTACCAGCTCTCCTATCGCTAAAAGTAGCAGTTTCTGTCAAATGCACAGTCATGGATACAAGATTAAAATCGCCATTCAGAATAAGGGTTGCGCCGTCAGCTAACCACACATGATCAAATGAAGATCCAGTAATCAGATTAGCAGTTGCTCCAGGAGCAACGTATAGGGTATTACCTTTCAGGTAGCTCATGTCTGCAGACGCATTTTCGCCTAGGTAGATGCTAGTTGCGGTGAGTGAGGAGAGACTTGCCTGGCCGTCAGGTACAACACAAATATTTGGCCTACCTCCTACTACATCTACTGTTAAATTTTTAGCAATAATCTCAGCAGGGGAGCAATCAGTATGGAACTTAATAGTAACCGCCCTAGCCCTGACAGTGGCATCTGGAGGGAGTGTGTCGATGGTTCGAATTATACTAACTGTGTCGACACTTCCTAGACTGAATTCGTCATCTACTTGTGATGGGGCTGCTTCTGAACGAGCAGAATCTATCTGCTGTTTGCCAATTTTACTTCCAGCCTCTAGAGCAGCGTGATAGGCTTGTTGGTTAAATGTGGCCAGTCTATCTTTAGAGTTCTGTATGCTGCAGTACTCGCATGTAAGTGTTTTAAGAACTGCTCCACATGATGAGCATTTGCCGAAGCCTTTGTCAGTTCCAACATTGAAAAACTCAGGACGTGTAAGGAGATACTTATCCCACAGTCGCCAAGCATTTTCACTTTTAGTATTATCTTGATCGAGAAGGGTCTTTAGCATCAGCTCAATTTCCTGATGTACGTCACCGCCACTCTCAATCGGCGTTATAACTTTTGCTGTGGTATCATGAGGAGCAGCTCGTGATTTTTCGGCTTTAATTTCTGTCATAAAACCTCCTGTTAGAATTTACTTAATTCACTCTGAAGTCTTGTTTGATATTCCGAGACAGCCATAGAGCTAAGTGTAATTTTTCGTTCATCTGCGCTTGCCTGATCTACAAAAGTTCCGCCCTCTGCCACAAGCACTTTGATCAGAGAGTTTTTTGGAAGATCGTTGGGTCGAGTCACAGTCGCTCCTGGGGCAACTATAAGTGTTTGGATAGAAGAGAGCGATGAGAGGGCTACCTCTCCAGTGACGATCAGGGTTCCACACTGCGCATTAATTGGATTTGGAGCTCGATTGATGATGGCAACTGAACTGGCCTCAACTTTAATATCTGAGTGATGGCTTGATAGATTATCAATGTAGAGATTAGGACTCTTGACGCGAGTAGAGTCTACTTGACCTGCTATCAAGGAGATAATTTGATCAAAATCAAGACTATAAAGCTGCAGGTCATCTGGGCCAATAAATCTAGCAACGACTCTGCCCTCACTTTCAGCAATCGCTGCCACTAGTTGTCTACTTCCTCTGATGTCATCAGACTGGGAGAGAAGTAGCTTGAGCATATCCGCTGGGGAGCTAGACTCACCCTTGTAGATCAAAATGCGGCCAGCTCTTGGAATACCACAGTGAGGGCAGACGGAACTAGCTATCTTGAGTGGTCCCCCACATGTTCTGCATTTGGGATCGGGAAGATAGTCAGATAGATTGCTTAGGCTTTCTCCTGGGGCAATCGGAGGATGGATGGTGAAGAGAGTTGGAGACTTTGTGTATTCAGCCAGCGCTTCATCATCACTCATCATGAGAATTTCTTCTTGTTTTCTTGCGTCAGCTAAATGAATTGTAGCGAATGGATTTTCTGCAGGTATAGCTCTATTGCCAAAAATAGAGCTCATAGCCTCAGTAAGTTGATGCAAGCGCAACCGCATAACTCTTTTTATCTCCTCTGGAGAGTATGTGGGAGTTTCTCTTCGTGTCACAGTGCTGTCATCATCAGCAATAGGTGCATGAGTATCGGTGTCTATTCTCCCAGAGCTAGCATCCTGAGGTTCAGATTTGCTCTGAGCAGTTTTGGTATATAGACCAATTAGTGTGACCTGAAGCTTTAGCTCGTCGTAAGGTTGTGTTAAAAGGC
>CAYUQY010000008.1:0-29791 GCA_964447075.1 uncultured Pseudomonadales bacterium
GTGCTCCCAAACAAGATATTAAATGCGCTTGCTAAGTATCTACACACCTCTCAACCGTACTACTTAGCCTATTCCAGTCCCTATACGGAGATACCTACTCCGAGTTGCCTTAGCTCAGGCCAAAACACTTCAAACCACCCGACCAGATCGTCGATGATGTGGTTACATTCCCAATGCTTTTGGGTCACTTGTCACGCAAGCTTATACAACAACTGTTTTTGAGTGAGGATGAAATAGGCGTTTAAAAAAACGCCAAATATTTTTTTTAGGATAGAATCTCTCAATAAATATCGGAAGAAGTAGTTCGTGTATTTTTGAGTCATCTACAATCTTACCTTCATGGGACAATAATTCATACTGCTCTAAAAATGCCACCAGCCGTTTACAGAGAGCTACTAATTAACAGACAGAAAAGACAGATTGTTTAAGAAACGGGTACCTTGCCCATCTCTAATATGAATAAAAAAGAAATAGTACTTAACGCTATCTTTATACTTTTATCTCTTCCGCTTTTTCTCCCTGTCATAGGCATGGTAAGTGCTACTTTTTTAGTTTTTTTTCCCAACGAACCTTGGTCCATTAGTCTCTATTTAAACATTGGCATATTGCCTTATTTTCTGATTGAAAGTTTAGTGTACTCATTTTTAAGAAGAATAGAGTTACCCTAATCGTATATATAAGTGTGTGGAGGAAAGCATATTCTATGTCAATTGATTTTTTCTCGACTAATTTCAGAACAAAAACACTTCTAGTTAGCATTATCGTGATGTTTGTATACTGGGGACTTATCTATATTCCTGCAAAAGTTTTCTTCAAAAAAGGCTTGATAAGTAAAAAAATGATTTCTTATCTGATCGGCTGCTTGTGGATCGCCATTGGAAGCTGTGTGCTCACATATGTACTTACTTTTTTAGTCGTACCCAAATAGTAGATAATGCATCTCTTATGTCAGACGTCATCCTCGTCAGCCAAGATAATCAGCCAGTTGGTGTAGCTGAGAAGCTCCAGGCTCACAAAGATGGATCCCTACACAGGGCTTTTTCTATCTTTATTTTTAACCACTCCGGCCAGCTAATGCTGCAGAAAAGAGCTCTGAGCAAGTATCATTCTGGCGGACTATGGTCAAACACTGTCTGCAGTCACCAAAATCCTGGTGAGAGCACAATGGATGCTGCGCACCGCCGCCTCCAGGAAGAAATGGGCTTCGACTGCCCACTAAGAGAAATTTTCACCTTCTACTACAAGGCAAAACTTGATAAAGGGATGACCGAGCATGAGATCGATCATGTTCTCATCGGCCACTATGAATCAGAACCTCAGATCAATGCTCTTGAAGCCGAAGATTGGCGCTGGTTAGGTCACAAAGAACTCATAACTGATATCAGGATAAATCCACAAAATTATACCTATTGGCTAAGAACCATCATCGAGAGGGTAATAGATCAGGCCCAATCACCTCCCACCACCAGACTAGAAAAGTGATAGTCCGGCTCCACTCCCAACGCTCTTAGGTCACAGAGCTGCTTCTTTTTCCTTAAGGTACATCCTCACCCTGTCGTGGAGGAATGCCTGAATTTCATCCTTTGACACTTCACTGTCTATAAATTCGATTGATAAATCATTCACATCATCCATATAGTCAAGCTGTTCTAAGAACAACTTTTCCTCAAACATCGAGCCATACTTTTTTTGAGCATCTGAAATGATTCGTTGCAACAAAGTATGACTTTTGAGCAAAAAGAAAAGATCAACGTAGTCACGAAAAGCCCCTCTTCGCCCCACGGTGAATGCCTTATCAGCTGCAATATCATGCACGCCCTCAGCTGCAATCGAGGAAATTTTCAAGAGTGGCTCCACCGGAGCGTATGGAGTCATCGCAAAAGTGATTTTAACTTGCTCTGGTGTGAAAAAAGATATTTGTTCTGATGTGTCCATGGTGAAATGAAGATCATTACCAAAAACCTGAATTAATTTTCCACGAAATGAAGATTCAATTTTGTGTTGGGAAAAAAAATCAAAATCATATGACAGTCGGTGACCTATTCTTAGGGCAAGAGCTGTCCCACCTGCCAAGTACCAACCTCCCGAGACCCCTGCGAGCTGAGAAAATACCAAGCGCCTGTTTTCATCCAGCACGGCATTAAAAAAAAGATTGGAGGTATCGTCGTTCATTTGGAAGTTCCTCTGTAATATTAAGTACTGTGCTTTTTGCGAAATGAAGTGAAGCTGGAGAGTAAATCGTCAATGGCTGGGTTTTAAATACTGATATAATTTTCTCTTTCGGATAGGCTGCAAGCAACCAAGCAATATCAGTTATGTGTCCGTAACGCAACGTGTGGTGAACAATAACAGAACTATCTTGTTCTAAGTCAAGATTCTGATCACCTTTTGTCCAAACTAAACCTTGAATACTTGAGGGGATTGTTGCACTCATGATCTCTATTATATAGGAAATGGGCGCGATTCCAACCAGTTGACTGGGTAGACTTAGCCAAATTGCATTACCTCCTGCCCTAACACCTCCCACCACCAGACTAGAAAAGTGATAGTCCGGCTCTATTCCCAATGCCTTTTTGGTCGCCTGAATAACTCTAGATTCCCGATGGAGTATAATTCTTTGCACAGTATGAAAATCATCTTTTACTTTTTCTTTTTATCATTAGCGTTGTCACTCTCGACAGCAATGACAATTTCTCAGGCGCAGGCTGCATTTAACTATGAAGATGTAACTCAAAGGATACGTTACGAAGATCACTTGGTCGTCTACACTTCAAGCAACCCACTGATTCATGAGACAAAATCACTAGGCAAAGGCAAAGATGTGAGGCTTTATATTTTTGCTGACCTAAATGAACGCTTCACTCAAAAATTTTTCAGAGAGACTTTCCCAGAGCTGAAGACACGACTTGGAGACAAAGTAACTTTTATTTACCGTCATCACCTGTATACAGCTGATTCTAAAAACTCATTAAAAACTGCCCAATATGTCGAGTGTGCTGCTGCCCAAAATATATTCTGGAGTAATATTCCTACACTTATCCAGAACTCTAATTCCTTAACAACCAAAATTTTTGGGGAAAATCTAGATAGCATCGCACTCGAAAAATGTCTTAAGGATCTCAATACTCTTGCTGTAATTAATGATCAAAATAACTTTGCAGAAAAATTAGGATTTGTCGGCATTCCTACATTTATCGTAGAGAACACTAAGGATCGCACTGCACTTGCCGTCAAAATAGACGGTATCCATGAAGCAAGCTACTATGAGCGAGCGGTGAATGAAATTATCGAGGAGCTAACTAAAAAGCAAGAGAGTCAAAGATTGAAACAAGAGGTTCTCGACCTAAAGAGTAAATTGGCTGAACGGCAAAAGCCATGGTACGAGAGAGTCCAAATTGCAGACGCTTCAAACATTTCAGTTACTACCACCACTATTACTCTGGCCATCATAATTATCGTTATCTATACCTTGGTAGCAAAAAGAAAACCCAAACAGTAACACTTGACTCCACTTGTCTGCCCAGAGATATGAGGCTTTTTTTGCCAAACATCAACGATTTTTTAGATTTCTTTGGATTTGGGACACAACCAATGATCGCCTTTTGAACATACTATATTTTTTTCCCATCTGAGAAACAATTATTATCTTTGTTTTTTTCCTTTTGGCCTAAATGTTGAGTGATTTGTGTCTATGATGTGGATATAGGCTAACTTTTCTTGCGGTGAAATGCTAAAAACTATCCTAAAAGGATTATTTCCATAATCTATTCTATAGAGTTGCTGCGGAAAACCACACATAGTTATAAGTTTCTTTCCTTCTTTTGAATCATTCCTTATTGGTTGCACATCATGAGGAGGAGAGGCATTTTTAGGAGTTAAACAATCTACTAAAGAAGACATTAACGCTTTGACCTTGGCCACATATGAAGAGTTTTGATAAAAACTACTAAGAGGATAATCTTTATGTTTGTATTGAGAAAAACAGGGCAAAAAACCTGACATATTAAATGGAAGCGACAATATCATCAAGGGAGATAACCGCGTTCATATCTTCACGATAAGTCTTACTCCAAGCAGATTTAGGATCATGCGTCATTTCAACTAGTTTATGGGCAGAAAAGATTCCATATTTCTGCCATATCTTCTCGATAAAAGACATCATTTCTTCGTCTAAATTTTTTTTATATTCTAAGTCAGTGATTTCTACTGGAGTAATAGGAAAATTACCTGATGTTTTGAAGGTATGGTAAACAATAGGAACCACTGGGCCCCATTTCCAGGCTTGGATTTCCTCATTAAAGAGAGGACTTTGTTTTGCTTTTAAATGCTCTGCTTGAAGAAAAAAAAGAATCTTTTGCAACTTCAGATTTGTTAAATCGTTTTCATCAACTTGATTAGCGATTTCAATTAGGCAATTTGCAACATCTAAAGCATTAACTGGTGTACGAGTAATATTTGTATTCATATTTATTCACTTAGCAAGTAGTAAACTTGCTAACGCCTAGTTGCAAGTTTAAACTTTTCCTTTCTATTACGCAAGAATACGTACTGTATCAAATTAGTCTTAACTGACCCCTCCTCCACATATTAGACACACTGTCTGATGAGATAATTGTTGACAGCAATGACAATTTCTCAGGCGCAAGCTCTATTTACCCCAGAATAAAAATAGGGTCGATTGATAACTACTAGTTACTATCTACCAACTGCCATTTTTATGTAATGCATAATTTAATTTAGTCAACTGTATAATATGATCAACCGACTTATGTCACTCAATCTAATATTAATCATTGATTAGATTCCACCTCACGAGATTTTATCTAAAAACCTGGCTAAAGGATAGAAAAAATGAAGTTACAGAAAAAAATGCCTTTGGAGAGCATATTATTTTATATTTTCTTTTGCGGTTTTATACTTTTATTTTTATCGTTTGTACTATTTGTGATTCTGTACTTCCTTCTCCCAAAATTGGCACTATTAATTACAACTATTTTTCTGGTAGCGGTGTCGACGTTTTGTTCCACTGCACTTTTTCTAAACTTTAGATCGTTACAAATCACCATCGAGAATCAGAGCATTCTTTACACATTTAAACCCTGGAGTTCTTACTTGACCGGGGCTCCAAATGCTCATAAGTGCATACCATTTGCAGAGATCACTGGGATTAAAATAAATACATTAGAAATGGGCATTGCACAAGTGGTCGTACATAGTGCTTCTGAGCATATACAGCTTGACTGCAACGAACTAGAATTTACACCTGTCTTGGAGCAAATATCCAGCTGTAATGATACATTTTCACTACTAAAAAACGGAGAGCTCACTTTTCCACCGCAGTTAGAAGAAACATATCTTTATCTACAACAGCCTACCGATCCTACTGAGCTAGATATAAGTTTTGTACATTTAGGCGAACTTAAGATAAGTACAAATCAACTTCCTATCGCCACTATCACCTACGACCTCACGTATCCCTACCGATCTGAGTTCAAACTCACATGCGAAGGAGACACTGTCCCTCTGCTCAAAACATCGATTGTGCTAAAAGGCTCTGTCTCTACTTTTAAGCCTGGTCACTATAAAAAAACTTTCTCTATAATAACTTCTCAAGGCATAACGGTGGCGGTGGTGGAAATTACATATACTGATTTTAAAACGAACGTTCTGTACAAAATTCAAATTGGCAATAGCATCTCAATTTGTGAGGCAAATGAATTACTTCACACCAATAGTAATTTCTTTGATAGAGAAAGCCTACTGGTTCTCAAAAAGAATGTAGTATTTAGTCAAGAAACACAAATTTTTTCAAACTCAGGTAGAATTCCAATTCTAGTAGGCTACATACTTTGTCTTATACATGCAGTTCAAGTGACTGGAGATAACGAAAACTAGGGATAGTCTAAAGACTAACTCACTGTTTATTTCTCCACGCAATCCCTCCCATCACCCCAAGCACTCCAAGAACTAGAGCTACTAAAATCCAGCTACTGTTGGCTGAGCTATTCTGGGTATCAGAATCTACTTGAGGAGGAGAGACTGCAGGCGAAGGACTATCCGAAACTGATGTCAAGGGCAATGCATCGCTCTGCTTAAAACATTGATCTTCCAAAAATGGCGAAGGATTACTGGATGGTAGCACTACCATCACAATAATAAGCACAAAATTTATGACATTTAAGCGCTACAATATGTCTGTTAAAAAACTACCAAATATGAACAGTAATGCTCTCTGGCTCTTCTTGTTCTGCAGCTCTACTTTGCTGAGCCTTTTAGCCGAGCTCATCCGCGAGCGCTCTGGTCTAAAAGTTAGCGTCTATCTCGGTATAGTTTTTCTTTTGATGACACTCCTCCCAGTCAATATTTTGGCATTCTTGCCTTCCAGCCTGCCCCAATCACTACGCTCCATCCTCAACAAAATGATTGCCAATCGCCGCTCTTTAGGCATCACGGCAGGCTTGCTTTTCATCTTACATGCCCTGCTAAGTATCCTGACCTACGGCAGCTTTACCCCCCAATTCATGTTCTCAAAAAACATAGTTTTGGGCACAATCTCGATGTATATCTTCATGATTATTCTGATGACTTCCAATCAAGCAGCTCAAAAGTTCTTACGACGACGCTGGAAATCGATTCAACTTTTAGTTTGGCTTACGCCACCGCTCATCTTAGCTCATAGCTTCTTGGCCACTTGGGACTTCGATGGCGAGCTAACTAAAGTAGGCCTCATCGCCTTTGGCAGTCTGACTCTCATGCCTTTCGTAGAGCTAGCACTACATGCCATCAGACGCAAAAATCCAAATATTCCCATTTACAATCTAAAATGGAGCCATGCAGGACTAGTCTTGACTGGAATTACTGTGGCAGCATTAATACTAAGTTTGTTTAAAAAATAGTCACTTCCAGAAACCATTCTCTAAACCACATTAGTGAAAAGATAAGATCTTTAATCTCAAAATTCTTTCAGAGAATCCAATCTAGCTGATAGATAGCATCAACTTTCATTTTAGGCTCTTGCTTTAAACTTGAGTTGCTGGAAGAATGGCCAAATGTTTATGCAGATCCAGCAAAAAAAATCTTCAAATTTTTATTTAAAAAATAAAAAGATCCTGTCGGTTTTCCTGGCTACTTTTAGCTTAGTCTTAGCCACATCGATCGTAGTGACATTTAAAAGTTTGGACAGATCTCTATCCGACCTAGGCAACGGCAGTAATCTTGAACCAGCTAATTTAGCCAAACCAACTAAAAAGCTTCTTACATCAATCCAATCACTAGTATCTGCATTTTCTACCACAGCTAACACTACACCCACTACCTTCGCCAAAGACACCATGCCTGAGACAAAGCTAGACAGTCTCACAACTATTTTCAATACAGCTTATGTTTTCCCAGGCTTGAACCTAGACTCCAGGAATCAGACATCTGTCGGAACTGGCACAGTAGAAATTGTTAGCACTAGCAACAATGCCAACGTCCCTCTCGGCGCACCTTACATCATGCCAATCTCTATAAATACAGGTGACGTATTGGTAGATGGAGCACAGCTAGACTTTACTATCTTGGGTGTGGATAGTTCTGGCTCCCCAGCATTTCTATTTGATCAAACAACTGATCCAGCTAGTGAGGCAAGAATTGAGCTAATTGCCACCACTGTGAACGGCACACAACTTTCTGTTATCTCCAAACAAATATCTCCTATCTCCAATGGGGTCAGAATAAAAGCCTTGATAGCACCCTCTGTTCCACCCACTGGATTTAAGTCACTGGGCTCTCTTCAGTTCATGAGCTTACGCCTCTATCCTCACACAGCTGGTACTTTAACTTTTGATTTTAACTCTGCCTCCAAGGTCTCACGTGCCAATGCTCTACCACCAGAGGATATTTTGCAAACTGTGACACCAATCACTCTTGTATTAGTGCCTCCTTCTCCTAGTCCCAGCACTTCTCCAACGCCAACACCTACTCCAACACCAACCCCTACCCCAACGCCAACACCTACTCCAACACCAACCCCTACCCCAACACCAACCCCAACCCCTACGCCAACCCCTTCGCCAAGTTCAGACACAACTCCGCCATCTTTGATCATCACCTCACCTCAAGATGGTGAACAAGTAGCTAGAGGTCTAAATCTAAATTTTGCAGCAGAGGCACAAGATAATGTTGGCATCTCTAAAGTAGAGTTCTATGTAGATGGAGCCTTAAAGTGCTCTGACTTGTTCTTACCCTACTACTGCACATGGAAGGTTCCTCGAACATCTGGTGCTTCCTACCAGCTCAAGGCTGTAGCTATAGATGCTGCTGACAACTCGACTGAAGCCACGGTACAGGTGTTTGGAAACTAATCCATCCTCCAAATCATTTAATTTAAAAGTCTAGTTCACACTAGAACTGTTAGAATTATGTGTGACAACATCCGCAGTTGAAGATTCACCTAAAACTTGGACACCATTTCCAAGTGGAAGCCATCTGCTTGACCCACACTCAGTGAGCCAGAGAAAACTTGAAGCTAAGGTCAGACTCCACGACGCCTGGTTGTCAAACTCTTTTAGGTTAAACCTACCAAATCTGGATCAAAAACTGCGAGTTCTCTTGGAGTGGAAAGATGAAAACCCAGTCCTCTACTACAGAATCTTGAGTCCAGAACTCAAAGCATTGTCGGATAAATCAGAACCCAAAACCAACTATGCTCTTCCACTCGTAGCTTTTCTAACTCACGTCCACGGAGATGAAGATGCTATCTATCCCGATGTGCTTCAATTGACTCTCAGCATACTAGAAAATTCAAAAGGATTTAACTCTAACACCTTAGGTTTCATCGACTCTGCCCACGATGATGCTCTTCTGTCTCTCACTCGCACTGCTTATGGCTTTGTCGATCTCAACCGAGAGTTTCCCTATTTTCTCAGACAGAGAGTATTAGGATACTACTATCCTCTGGCTGCTAAGTATCGCCAGCTTTTCGAGACGGGAGAGTTCAAAGCAGTGAAGGCTCTTGTGACCTTCCACGAAGATACTGACAATCCAGATTTAATTAATCCCAAACGCAAGGATAAGGAAAAAATAAAAGCTGGTTACTACGCCTACTTCACCAGACCTGACGGAGGGCCAAGAAGTCTGGAACTAGAAAAAAAAGTTGTAGAGCTACACAATAACTTCGTCAACAATATTTTAAAAAAACAAGTTCCACCTTTTGATGTCTTTAGCGGCCCCGATGATCCTCAGCTTGGCAATAACAATCCTGACAATGGCATGCTGATCAGCATAGTGGATAAAAAAGGCAAGGGTATCGACTCCACTCTAGAAAGTTACATGGTCTATCGTGGTTTAGTAGCGCCTGAGAAATGTAAAGTCAGCACAGCCTTAACTATAGAGATTCCACGATATGAGTTGGTCTATGGTAGGTATCAACCTATAACTCGTGAGAGACGCGCCCTCCTTATGAAGCTTGTGGAAGAGCACTTCCTTCGACCATACCTCGCGTTAGTCCAAGATTGCTAACTTAATCCTGTTGCTCCAGCAAAGACTAGTTAATAGATATAGCGACTGATTTTGAAGTGATGTTGCCAGATGGATTGGAAGCAGTTACTGAAATAGTATGAGAGCCTCTTTTGAAAATTTTAACTACTCAGCTATAACTTAGGAGAAGAGTCTGTGCCCTTTAGAGCAGCGTCAACATAGAACTTAGCAACCTTAAGAAATGCCAACGCTAAAGACAAAAAAAATTCTGTAGTGTAGTATTAATGTCGCATGCCCACTGCCACACCTGAACCGACCATCAAGCTCAGCGAGCTCAAAATTCCTGATGCAATCTTCAAACTGATTCCTCATCGTCTGACGGTTTCTCAGAAGTTAATTTGTTTTGCCCAAGATGATAAAAGCCTAAGTCTAGCCACATGTCAGTCACAGCCCATGGAGCTGCTCCAGATGTTGGCGAAACGGTATGACCTAAGCATCAAGGTCTTCACCGCTCCAGAAAAAGATATTATCTCTGTCCTTGAACAGTTCTCTAAAGATCTTCAGTCAGTCATCAATAAACTCCTCAAGGACAACGTCTCTTACTTGCTTGATGAGCACGATGATCTTCCTATCGTTAAGATAGTCGACACCATAATTGACAGTGCCTATCAGGATAAAGCCTCTGACATCCACATCGAACCAGAAAAAAATGACTGCTTAGTCAGGTTTCGTATCGATGGTGTCCTACATGACATGTTGATGTTGCCCAAGTTTCTGCACGACCGGATCGTGACTCGTATCAAAGTCCTCTCCAGCTTACGCACCGATGAGCACTTGAGCGCTCAAGATGGCAAGATGCAGATGGAGCTAGAGAATGAGCATCTAGACGTACGTGTCTCGATCGTGCCAGTCACTGAAGGTGAAAAAATCGTGATGCGTCTACTGTCGTCCAAATCAAGAGAATTTACCCTGACTGACCTCGGCATGAGTGAGGATGACCTCAAAACTCTTACCTCCGCCTTCAACAAGTCTTATGGCATGGTGCTCTCTACCGGCCCGACAGGATCTGGCAAAACTACCTCTATCTACGCCATTCTCAAGATTCTCAATGCCCGTGAAAAAAACTTAACCTCGATAGAAGACCCTGTCGAGTACAGAATCATCAAAGCCAATCAAATTCAAGTGAATGTGAAAACAAATCTAACTTTTGCCAACGGCTTACGCTCTATTTTGCGCCAAGACCCCAATGTCATCTTTGTAGGTGAGATTCGTGACAACGAGACAGCAGGTATTGCTATCAATGCTGCTCTAACTGGCCATCTAGTTTTTTCTACCCTACACACCAACGATGCTGTTACGGCTATTCCACGTCTGATTGACATGCAAGTTGAGCCATTCTTGGTTAGCTCGACACTAAGTGTCGTTATCGGCCAGCGTCTAGTGCGCAAGATCTGTACAACTTGTAGATCTCCACTCAAAATTTCCAAAGAGGACCTCTCCAAAGTAGCTCCAGTTGAGACTCTCGAACAGTACTTCAAGTTCGAGCGAGACGAGACTACGTCGACCTTCGCTGGCACAGGCTGTCGTGCCTGCCGCATGAGTGGCTACTCTGGACGGGTAGGCATCTACGAAATTCTTAAGATGTCAAAATCCATCAGACTTCTGATTCAGCAACGTAGCGACTCAGACGTTATCTTGCAGCAGGCTAAAAAAGAAGGTATGAAAACAATGTTGGAAAATGGCCTCAAAAAAGTCTCCCAAGGTGAGACCACACTCGAGGAAGTGCTGAGAGTCACCAAGTCAGAATTTTTATAAAGAAAGCGGCCAACAGAAACGCTCAACCTATGTTTAATCGAGTCAGTCTCTCTACCAATGAAAAGATCGGTCTCGTCAGTAACCTAGCTACGATGCTTTCGGCTGGTGTGCCTATTTTGGAGTCTGTATCTTCACTCCTAGAAGACTCAAAAGGTAACAACAAAAAAATTCTTAAAGCTCTGCGTGATGATTTGATTCAAGGTGAGCGAATCCATGCCTCATTCAAGAAGTTCCCTCATGTTTTTAATCCCGTCACAATTAGTCTGATAAAAGCCGCCGAAGAAGCAGGTACGCTCACTATTACTCTCAAAGACCTCAAAGATAGTTTGCGCAAAGAAGCTGAGTTTATGGATAAAGTCAAAGGCGCCTTTCTCTATCCAATGATCATAAGTCTAGTGTTCTTGGGAGTCCTAGTCCTGATTTTAGTCGTCGTAGTTCCCAAAATTTCTCAAGTGTTCTTGCGACTCAATGTCACCTTGCCCATAACCACCCAAATTCTTTTCGGGCTCTCTGATCTTTTGCTCAAACATACTTTTCTCTTCCTCGGCTCGCTCACACTTATTATCTCTACCTGTATTTTTATCTTTAAGAGAAATAAAGACATCATACTCTCACCACTTCTTTCACTTCCTCTTGTCAACCAGCTTGTTAAAGAGATTGATTTGACACGTTTTTCGCATAACTTTCACCTCCTGCTGAACTCAGGACTACCCATCGTCTCAGCCCTTGAGCTAACTCAGGCAGTAGTGGTCAAAAGAGAGACCAAAAAATTGATCAAAGACACCCTAGAAATGGTCAAGTCTGGCAAACCAATCTCTGAAGGCTTCAGAGCAGCCAAAAAATCGATGCCAGTCATCGTTCTAAAGCTAATAGAGGTAGGTGACAAAACAGGCACTCTGGATAAATCCATGCAAGAAATATCTGAGTATCTAGACTATAAAGTCTCCAACTCACTCAAGACTCTCACCGTCGTCATCGAGCCTATACTTTTGGTAGTCGTGGGCGGCTGCGTAGGCATGATGATGCTGGCTATCATCGCACCTATCTACGGCCTTATCGGTCAAGTAGGAGGTAAATGAAGCGCAGATCTCTGCTAGCTCCATCAAGCTTTTACTCTAGATCCAACTCTGGTTTTACCCTCACAGAGCTAGTGGTTGTCCTAGGTATTTTTTCAACCCTGATAGCTATGACTACTATCACACTCTTGCGTCCCCTGAGCAGCGCCCATCTCGAAAGTGTTTATCAAGTTCTGCTCTCCGACATCAATCGGCAGAGAGAAAAGGCTATGTTTCTAGAGTCTGGTGGAGATACCACAGCCTCAAACCATGGCGTCTACTTCAACTCTGATTCATACGTCCTCTTTCGTGGGAGCAGTTACAGTGCTGGCGATCCACTTAATCAAGTCACTTCCCTGCCTAGCAACATCACGATAAGTAACATTACTTTACCCTCGTCGTCACTAGTCTTTAGCAAAGGCAGCGGAGAGATCGTCTCGTTCTCTGCTGTAGCCAACTCGCTCTCTGTCTCTGCTCAGAACACAACTATCTCCCAGCAAATAGTCCTAAATCGCTATGGCACAGTTGAATAAATCCATACTAACTCAGCGACTCGCTTACAAGAGTTCAAGCAAACCTAATCTATCGAGTGGCTACTCCATTATTGAGGTCATCATTGCTATGGGCTTAGCCATGATCGTCGTACCCGTTATCATTCTTGGGGCTGTGACTGCTCGTGATGGTAAGCTCCAACAGACGCAACGTGTCCAAGCAGTAGCTCTAGCATCAGAGGCTAGCGAGGTCATCAAGGCACTCAGAAACGATAACTGGAGTAACATCTCCGCCAATGGAGTTTTTCATCCTACGATCACTAATGGCAACTGGGTCTTCGCTTCTGGGAGTGAAGTTGTAGATGGGTTTACACGCTCAATCACGATCTCAGATGTCAACCGTGATGCTTCTGGCAACATTGTCACGACTGGTGGCACACTCGACCCATCCACCAAAAAAATTACTTTAACCGTAACTTGGGAAAAGCCGTACACATCTAGTGTCTCGTTCCCACACTACGTCACGCGCTATGAAAATCTAGCCAGAATAGAGACGACTGAAGCTCACTTTAATGCTGGCACCATCAACAACACAGTGGTAACCAACACTAGCGGAGGTGAAGTGATCCTAGGTGGTGGTGGTCGCAGCGACTGGTGCTCACCTACTCTCAACATAACCCCCTTGGATCTCCCACGCAATGGAGAGGCCAATGCCCTGACAGCTATCGAGGGAAAAGTATCAGCAGGCACTGGCAGCAATGCATCTGGAGTCTCTTTTGCCAATGTAGTTATCGGCGACACCAATCCTCCCACAGCAACTGTGACTAATACTTTTGATGGCTACAAAACAAATGGTGTTTTTGGTGAAAGCTCACATGCATATCTGGCCACTGACAACAACTCCAAAGAAGTTGTGATCATCGATCTTACAGCCAACCCATTAGCTGAGTCAGGCTACTTCAACGCACCTGGCAATAGCTCAGCCACAAGTGTAGTAACCTCGGGTAACGTGGGCTATGCTCTGTCTGGGAGCAAGCTCTACACTTTCGACTTAAGCTCATACAGTGGTTCACGTCCACAACTTGGAGATGCCTCACTTTCTAGTACTGGTATCAAGGTGGCCGTTGTAGGTAGCTATGCTTACGTGGTCAACAACGGCACGTCCACTCAACTGCAGATCATCAACGTGAGTAATCCAAGTAGCTTAAGCGTGGTTGCTCAAGCTTCACTCCCAGCTCAAGGAGGAGTAGATATCTTCGTGAACGCGGATGGCTCTCGTGCTTACGTAGCGACAGCTGTGTCTGGTTCTCAAAGTGAATTGTTTATTGTCAACACAAGCACCAAGTCAGGAGATCTACCTATCATAAGTAGCTACGAATCAAACGGTATGAATCCCAAAGGTGTAACTGTGGTGACCGGCAATAGGGCTATCTTGGTGGGCAACAGTGGCGAAGAGTACCAAGTCATCAATCTCAACACAGAAAGCGCTCCCACTCACTGTGGAGGTCTCAACATCGATACGGGTGTCAACGGTGTTGCATCAGTTGTAGAAGCTGACGGTGATGCCTACTCGTACATTATTACTGGTGACACCAGTAGTGAGCTCAAGATCATCGAGGGAGGTCCTGGGGGGCAGAGCACTACTTCAGGAAACTTTGAATCAGCAGTTTTCGATCCAGGTATTGAGACTGCCTTCAACAGAGTCTCCATGGGCGTTACACTTCCTGCATTAACTGGCGCTACTTATCAAATTTCAAGCAAGGATGCAGTGGGAGGTAGCTGTGTAGGAGTTTCACCTGCCTACATTGGTCCAGATGGAACTGCTGATACTTTTTATGGTGTGGAGGCTCTCAAGATTCCCATGAATAATGATGGTTCTGGCTTTGAAAATCCAGGACGTTGTTTTCAATACAAGCTTTTTCTCACCTCAAGTGATGCCGCCGCCACTCCAATTTTTAACGATCTAACTATCAACTACTCTCCTTAAGCTCATAGATAATTAATAAAATAATTAATTTATCCCATGTTAAAAACAAATACTTAAAATGATAAAAAAAATCACATCAAAACTATCTTTATTCAAACAAATAAAATTGAGTCAAGCAGCTGGTTTTACTCTGGTAGAGCTAGTTATCTACATGGGTCTTTTCTTGATGATGCTGGTAGTGCTGACAGAGTTATTCAGTAGTAGTCTTGCTCTCAGATTGGACGCATCAGCTACTTCTAGAGTTCAACAAGACATCCACTTTTTCCTCACTAGACTAAGGTACGATGCTGCTCGCGCCTCAAGTATTTCTCTACCTGCTGCAGCTGGAGGAAGTGGCACAACTCTGACTTTGGTTATAGATGGTAACTCATACTCATATCAAGCTGTAGACAATGACTTGATCTTAGCTAGCCCTGCTGGTAGCGATCAATTGAACAGCCCTGAGATCAAGATTGAAAATCTAAGTTTCACACGACTGGGTGACAGCAGTAATCATGACACCATCCAGGTGAGGATGACTGTAACCAGCTCCCTGGAGCTATCAGGTAATCGACTGGAGCAGCAGACTATTCAAACTACTCTGGGTTTGAGACAGCCATAAAAATAAATTATGACTAAATTTTCGAACAAAAATAAATCAGCGCAATCAGGTCTGGCACTCATCATGCTGACAGTTTTTGTGTCAATTGGTCTGGTAATTGCGACTATGGCTACAGCACTGGCCATCAACTCCTTCACTGGAAGTAGCTTGCTTGATCGAAGTTTCAACACCATTCGAGCTGCCGAAAGTGGCGCTGATGAAGCTTTACTACGCCTAGTAAGAGATCCTAGTTATGCTGGTGGCACATTGACAGTCGATGCTGCAACCGTCACAATTACTGTCACTGGTAGCTCTCCAAAAACCATCGATATCGTGAGTGACGATAACTTTTTTGTGAGGAAACTGCGCTTGATCACTACTGAAACCAACGGCATCACAGCACTCCAGAGCTGGAGCGAGGTGTACTAAAAACTGAAGCTTTTGTTCTGATGATACTTCAGCTTGAATCAAGAATTTTTGATCTAATATGAACAACCCACTCATGATCCTCCAGATGAGCCCATCGCAGCTCACTTTTTACACTCCTCAATCACCAGATGGTATCGGTCGTCACTTGGCAGCCGGAATCATCAAGAACATGGGAATTGATGACAAAGATCAGCTCTTCAAAATTTTAAGTGATTGGTTTGATGAGATCAAGTGTTCTGCTACTCAAGGTATGCTTATTCTCTCGCCCAAGCTCTGTTTTGATAAAGCCATACCATCAGCCTCTCCAGAAGACATGACCAAAGCTCAACAGTTTGCTGCCTTAGTACCGTTTGAACGAGTAGCCACCCGCATCTATGCTGTCTCTGGACAGTGGGTGAGTATTAGTTTTGATCATGATCTAATCGACATGTTTCGTTTACTTTTCCAAAAACAGCATATCTCTCTAACCGGGATTATTCCTGAGGTAGTAGCGGCTAGTCTGGGAGGTGAACACACCATTACTCCAACTGCTGTCAAAAAACTATTTAAAAGCTGGAGCTCACTGGATGAGCAGAGTATCGTGCCCATGAAGGAAGGGGCGAACTCTATTCAAGAAAAAGAACAGGTTTTTTCTCATAAACATGCTGGGGTAGTGGTCATAATTTTTGTCTCATTTTTGGTGGGCTTGGGCAGTCTGACTTGGTTTATGTTGATGAGGCAGTAAACATTTCGTGTTTTGCAACTGCTCGACATAGCTATCAAAGGCTCACAGATTTGATCAGAATCTATTCAAACTACCTCAAGTCTCCATGTTGACACCGTACAAATAACTCTCTACTCTAAGAGTATATGAAAAAAACATCTGCCTTGTTTGGTCGATTATCAAAAAATACTTCAGGCTTTACCCTGATTGAGCTTTTGGTAGTCATCGGTATCCTCCTAGTTCTGTTGTCTATTGTTCTAGTCGCTATCAACCCGCTTCGTCAATTCTCGCAGGCAAACAACACCAGTCGCGCTAGTAACATCAATGCTCTTCTCAATGGTATTCATCAATATGGAGCAGACAATCGAGGTTCCATGCCAGCTGGTATTACCACTTCAGTTCTAACCATCGGTACGGCAGGTGCTGACATCTGCTCAGACTTAGTTACTAGATACTTAGCAGCTCTGCCTGTTGATCCTCAGACAAACAACGGCGCTCCTATTACTGACTGTACAGCTGTCTACACCACCAACTACACAGTGGTCAAAAGTGCTGCTGACAACCGCATCACAGTAGCTGCACCAGGAGCTGAGCTGGGTCTGACTATCACAGTCACACGTTAAGCTTTAGCCAGGTAATTTATAAGTAATTCAGAGAGGGGGAGGAAACTCCCCCTTTTTTGTGGCCTTTATCAACCTCGCGCCCTGCAGTTTCCTAAGGTGATATAATTTGAGAGTTAATATGGCAATGCAAGTTCGAGTTTTTTCGCCCTGCAGTTTCCTAAGGTGATATAATTCCCCGACTCCTGTTTTGTGAATCCTGGTGGTTTTTTCGCCCTGCAGTTTCCTAAGGTGATATAATATGCCAACATGGAACGTCGGCCAAACCCTAGTTTTTTCGCCCTGCAGTTTCCTAAGGTGATATAATTCACCGACTCCTGTTTCGTGAATCCTTGCGGTTTTTTCGCCCTGCAGTTTCCTAAGGTGATATAATAAAGTCTCTCATAGCCCCCTTGCGAAGCTGGTTTTTTCGCCCTGCAGTTTCCTAAGGTGATATAATTATGGGAACTTTTTACCGTCTTTTTCGCCCGTTTTTTCGCCCTGCAGTTTCCTAAGGTGATATAATAAAATATACAGGGACTCAAGTACTCGTAGTGTTTTTTCGCCCTGCAGTTTCCTAAGGTGATATAATCAAACAGCGCCGATGACTACGGACTCTAAGGTTTTTTCGCCCTGCAGTTTCCTAAGGTGATATAATATATAAAGGAAAAATATGCTACCACCAGGAGTTTTTTCGCCCTGCAGTTTCCTAAGGTGATATAATCTGTCCATAAAAAGTCCTCATTCATGAGGACTTTTTGGTATATAGGACACAAAAAAACTAAAAAAAACTGAGTTGTGAATTGGATAAGACAGTCTCAGTATACTTTCTCTTACCAGTAACTATCAGCATATTTGCAAATTGTTTCTCTGTAACAGTCAGAACTCTCACAGAGCCACTCTTTGGGCATGAATACTGTACTCTTTGAGTATGAGTCTGGAGCGCATCGTAAGTAGGCAAAAATCTAGAATAAACTGAAAACTGCAACATAATAAATCCATCTTTTAATAGAAATTTGTGAAAGTCTGAATATTTTTTTCGATCTTCTTTTTCTTTAACTGGAAGATCAAAAAGAACAATCATCTGCATAGGTCTGTGTCCATAGATCATATGCTTGGTAAGAGAATTAGATTGGCGTCTTTAACTTCTATCGCTTGAAAATAGGATTCACAAAGTCTTCTGACAGCCTCTGAAATATTCATCTTTTGATTATTAACAATTAATCTTTCATCAAGAATAGTAGCGATCATTTTTTTCGTATGAGAGTCTAGATAGGTGATCTCAGAAAGAAGATTTAGTTCAGCAATTTTTTTATCAACAATTGGCCGAAATGGCTCAATGCAATCATCCGCAAGATTAAAAGGATTGTATTGGTTCTTATGAAAAATGCCAAGTTGAGTAACCAAGCCCAAAGATACCAATTGTCTGCATATAATTGACCTAACAATTGCATAGCCATAATTCAAACAGGAATTAAGGACAATTGGCGAGTCTCTGCAAAAGTTTTTGCCAAATAACTCCACAAAGTAGGCACGTGCCGCACAGCCTTCTCTATTGGTGGTGTCTCCAGACTGAACCATAAAAGCAATTGATGACAGTTCTTCTGAGCCTTTATCTTTTTTAAAATAACTCAATACTTTTGATTGATTGAGAATCTTTTGCTTGATAATGGACTGCCAGATTTTCTTTTTTAAGACAATAGAAGCTGATAATTGCTTTTTAAGTTTATCTAGTGGTGAGTAATTGATATTATAAGGCAGAGAGAGACCTACAGGCTGGTGCTTCTCACTACACCATGAAATTACTACACCACCAGCCAAAAGAGTAGACATGCACCTGGCTGTGATAGTGATATCATGGCAATCAAGCGTAATCGTAGCTATATCCTCAATCGGTACAGATATTTGATTATCTTCCTGATCAAGAATTAGCTGGAGATTTTGAGTTTTAATATGGGCAGGCTTCTCAATAAAAATATGTCTAAAAGCCATGCCTTTTCTCCTTTTTTACTTGGTGTAAGTCACCCAGAAGACTGACCTCATACTTAGAAATAGACAAAGAATTGGTAGCTCCTGTTCTGATATCAGATCCGCTCCGGTCGTGGGGTCTGATTGAAATTCCAGCGCTACTCCTATCAATACCAGCAAAATACCCCTGAATAGATTCAGTTTTTGTTTTTACACTAAGATAATCATTTTTATAAAGTGAGAAAACAAAGTTCTCATCCTTCATTACAGGCCAATCAGACATAGCATGACTAGATTTAATCGCTTTTTGTGGTAATTCTTTATGAGTGGTGTCTGACAGATAAATAGGCACAAAGTAATACTTATTGTTTTCATGGAAAACATCTACTCTCACTATAGAGGCATTGGCAGCCTTGCCTCTAACATTCTTTAATTTGACCCATGATTCTGATTTTTGATTTTTTTCACTTAATTTTCCCTTTTTCTCTGGCACATCTGAAACAATAGTTTCATTGTGTACTTGTCCACTAATTCTGCGAGAGGGCATTCGCGAAACCATTAGAGGACTAAATTTGGCCAGAGAGCCCAGGTAGTATTGAGCTACCATTTTAGATATGGGATCATCTGTCTCGAAGATTCTGTTTAGAATATCATTACGAAAGTCAGCAATGCCTAGCCATGGGGCAGGAAAGCTTAATTCTTTATTTGACTTGCCATTCTCTCTGTCTTGATAATATTTTGCAATTTTCTTAACTTGTGATTCGTTACCAAGAGCAATCACTACAGCATCCAATGCATGATGGCGATTGTTTAAGTCACGATTCTTACTCAAGCCCCACATTCTTCTCAACAAAGCCGTAACACGCCCCACAGTGGTGATAACTCTTTTTTTTATCAAAGATGAATCAGAGAATAATAGATTTTTTTCCAAAAAGTTTTTTACATATTTGGAAATATACTGAGATTCACTCAAATCTCGTTCTTGAAACTTTTTTAGAATCTCATCTGTATCTGATGGTAAGTAATCTGAAAGTAGTTTTTTTGATTTTACTGACCCCAGAGATTTGGTAGAGTTGACTCTTGCAACAAAATCCAGCCACAAAGGTGCGTTCTTCTCACCACTGAGCCATTCAAATGGTGTCTGATCTCTCTTATTTTGATTTGAGCTAGTAAGACAAAGAACTTTGTTTGAAAGAGAGTCATCAAGCGATCTGCTAAATGGTTGAATATGATCAATTTGAGTGGCTGAGTCATCAGAAATAAGTAAAGAAATATCGATAGATTCACCTGAATAGATGCATTTATGACCCTGTTCTTCCCATAGCCTAAACTTGATAAGCATTTTTCCAGAGATTGATTTTGCTCCAGATTCAGATAATGTCGTCAGAGCAGCTGCATTATTTTGTTCTCTAGAGCCCATATATTTCGTTCTCTCCATCCTCTCTCTGAAAGTTTGTTTGAGCTCTCTCAACAACTCAACATGGATCTGCAATGGCGCCCCATACCTAGCAATAATAGCATTTACTACCTTTCTAGATTGGGTAACAGCCCTCAATACCCTAGGATTTCTAATTTCTGATTGATCTACTAGGGGTAATTTATCAGATCTTGTTTCTGTGTCACTTTTTTCAAGATATCCAGACTTTGCGCAAGCATCATAGTAAGAAAGACCAGCTTCAAGATGAGGGATAAGATTTGTCATTGCCTTAAGAGATAAATGACAATAGTTCTTGCAAGGCAAAGAGACCAGATCTTCAATGGACTGAGGCAGCAGTCCAGAAAGTTCATCATGCTTTAATATTTCTTTTTTTGCCTCTTCTTCTGATTGACACAAGGTAAGTATTTCTGCAACTTCATCAATTAGCTGAGTATTTTTTCTAAAACTATCAACCTTGGGGTCGTTGTGCTTGATTAATATCTTAAGAAAAGAATTAGATTTTTTTCTAGAGAATGCAGATTTTTCTTCTGCTTTTTCTTTATTTTGTAACTTTATTTGCTTAAACTCTGCATCATCGGGTAGATTGAGCAACTTTCTTAATTGCTTGTATGTAATCTCCTCCTTGGATTCTAATTCCTTTAAAACTTTATCTTTTTCTTCATCCTTCAACATTCTTGAGACATGCCAGTTTCCCTTGGCGTACAACACTAAATTGGCTAGTCCTTGAAGAATTCTGAATTTTTCATATGTAAATGAATAGACAGGCGCTCTTTTTTCTGTTTTCTCTAGCTCACAGAAACCAACCATTTTTTCGATATCTTCCTTCGTACCTGCTGGCTTCTGGTAATCAAAAAGTTGAAGAGCTTTATCTTTAAAAGCCTGATCAAGCCACTTGTGATGTTTTGATTGAAAATCAAGAACTGAAACTAATTCGTGTCTAATTAAATCTCGTGGGGCAATTCTAAAAAAAATTCCTCCTTTGTTTCTAAGACTATGAGCATTGTTAGTTTTTGCAACATTATAAATATACTCTCCCCAAGTTCTGGAGGTTAAACTCTGCATCTCTGCTCTCGAATTAGAAATTGACGCTATCCATCCTTGTTCTTTTGCTGCATCTTTTGAATCATTTGAAACATTTTTTTGGTTGAGCTTAGCGCCTCTCCATTTAATTAAAGTGAATATAATCCTAGCTAAATCTGATTTTTCTAGTACATCATTTAGAGCATTAGCTCTCATAGGCCAGAGAGCATGTTGAGGATGATTAAAAATTTGATTTTGCTTTTCTAATTCATTTGAATCTGGAATAAGTTCATAGTCTGATAATAATTCTTTAGTATATTTCAATCTCCACCTTCTTCTAGCTAATCTTTTTCTCAAACTTCTATGAGCTCTGCGAATCTTATTTAATGCTTCACCATTTTTGGGAACTTCTGGAACATCAAAAAGTCTCACTCCAAAATCTATCAGCCTAAGTGGACTATGCTTCTGACTTTCATCAGAATTTTCAATCACCGACCATCCAATTGAAGAAACTCCAATATCAAGACCTATCGTATAGATGGGAATAATGTTTTTCATGATGTGATTGTACACCCGCAAAAAGTAAGCTAAGTCAAATAAAAAGCCCCCTTTCGGGGGCTACAAAGGATACTTTACGAAGTAAAGATACCTTGCGGAGTTACCTTATTTTTTGCCCTGCAGTTTCCGAAGCTAAAGAAAAAAACAAGCTCACGATCTCATTATCTCATATATATACATATCTTAACAGCATTACTCTTCCTCTGTTAGCCTCAACCGAAAATGTCCCCTCTTCGTTAAGAAAGCAGATAGAGTTGACGTACTTGAGAGGTTGGTTAGAAAAGAGCTAAAACAGAAAGAAGGAGCTGAGCTGGGTCTGACTATCACAGTCACACGTTAAGCTTCAGCCAGGTAATTTATAAGTAATTCAGAGAGGGGGAGGAAACTCCCCCTTCTTTGTGTAGGGATCAATCGGCCTATAAGTTTAATTATTTACAGTATTTGTGTTAAATTCCAGATCAGCCAACTAAGATCGCTAGACTTTTAGACTGGAGCAGTACGCCCCATCTCTGGAGACTACTCATCTTGAGTTTGGTCGAAGTGCTGCCTTTTTGGCAACAGCTCTTTAACATGGCAAACAGGATCGGGATTTTTTGAGTTCTCTGGCTTCCTACTCATTTGGTTGAGTCTTAGACCCTTCAACATGCCTCCCATGAATCAGCGACCGATAGGTCTCGTGGCCAAGTTTTTATTCCTGAGTGTTTCCTTAGTCAAATAGATTCCCCGCCATAACACGCGAGGAGTTCTCATTAGATCAAAATTTGATCGAGGAAACACTCAGGAACGATCGAGCCGACTTGGCTAGATCAGAGACTTGAGTGTGAGGAGAAGAAAATGAGAAAGAAATTACTTCCGCTGCTCCCACTGGGGGCAGCGTTGTCCGTACTATTGGCAACCATCACATTGGTTGCCTGCAGTTCGATCTGGGAGAGATTTGAACCTCTCTCAGAAACTCCAACCCCAACCGCGGCGCCTGCTGCGGTTGCCACGCCAACGGCGACTGAGCGGCCGCTAGCGTGCGCTGGCCAAGCAAGGACTTGGTCAGAAGTTGAAATAATGGCTTTGTACAAAAAGACATTTCTCCTGGCTCGGGCGGCTGGGGGTATTCCTGAGATGTTGATCTCTTCGACATATCAGGAATATCATTTAACTCATCTACAAGCATCTTTTTTGGTGTTAAAATGACTCACCATATAACTATTGATGAATTAAGTTCCTAAAATTTATGCAAGCTGCCCTTCTCAAGTTAGTTGAACAAAATAGAATCCTGTTTTGGAGCGTAGGCGAGAAAAATCTCGACAAGCTCGATGAGCCAGCGGTGGTGGAAGGGATTCTAAACGGAGGCTCGCTCGAAAGTGTAAAAAAACTCCTCCAGACACTAGGAACACAGAGAGTGGCCGATATTTTCTACAGCCAGATCTCAGGTCCAAGGATCAATTACTTTCCTCAGGTAGCTCACTACTTTAAGCTTTACTTTGACCGACATGCACACCAGAGAAAATTAGAAATTTAAGACAGTTTCATACGTAAATTTCAGCATCAGTCAAACCATACCTTTGCTTGAAATCAGATAGCTTAAGCCTCAATCTTTTCCTACTCACAGTCTCCTCCCCCCCCTGACATCTTGAACAGAAATCATCCCAGCCAACGCTTTCGCTTCAGTCAATGCAGCATCATGACTTAACAATGCAGCACCATGTCTTAACTCAGTATCTAGTAGCTGCTTAGGCATAATTTCTCCTAATAACCATTAATATCTATTCTTTCACTTAACTCTTCTTCATCCTGTGCTTCAGGTACTCGTAGATCATCGGCAGTACCGATAATCCGATAATCACAAAGATCACGATCTCGAAGTTATGCTTTACCCAAGGGATGTTGCCGAAGAAGTAGCCAGCCAAAGTAAAGAGCGTTACCCAGATCAATGCGCCCACGATGTTGTAGAGTACAAATGTATGATAATGCATCTTGCCTACCCCAGCTACAAAGGGAGCAAAAGTGCGAATAATAGGAATAAAACGAGCCAAGATTATCGTCACGCCACCGTGCTTCTCGTAAAATGCTTCGGTCTTAGCAATGTGCTCTTGATTGATGAAAGGTATATGCTTACTTTTGATAATCCTGTCACCAAAAATCTTACCCACCCAGTAGTTGACTGTGTCTCCTAGAATAGCTGCAAAAACCAAACTCAACCAAACCACAAAGATGTTCAGTGACCCCAGAGCACACAGTGCCCCAGCAGCAAAAAGAAGCGAATCACCAGGTAAAAATGGCATAATGACTAGACCAGTCTCAGCAAAAATAATGGCAAAAAGAATCGCGTAAGTTAGTAGGCCATAAGTGGCAGTCATGGCAGCTAGATGGACATCAAGGTGGAGAACAAAATCTATCAATGATTTGAGAAGTTGCATAAGGAGACATATTATCATAAGTATCTCAAAAGCTATACTTGATGATGCGAACTAGACAATACGAGCTCGATGAGGTTAAGTATTTAAGTAAAATGCCATTTATCTACATCTTGGCATATAATTAAGCCAAGCGGTTAATTGACGTAAAAAATCACCTATATGTTTCTAATCTCCCAATCTCTGGCAGCCTTACCGATACTAGCCTCACTCCTCATCGTGTCACTTGTGGCTCTTAATCCTGCCAAGCAGTTTGCTAAGGCGAATAATGCCAAACGAGCCTCAGACGTCAATGCTCTAACAAATGCTGTCTACCAGTACTATGCTACCAATAGAGCTGTAATGCCAGCTGGGCTGAGTACTAAAGAACAGGAGATCAGCAGCTCAGGAGCAGATCTTTGCCATGACCTTGTACCTGAGTTCATTGCAAATTTGCCAGCCGATCCGAAAGCTGTCAAAGGAACAGGAAGTATTAAGAACTGTAACGAGCCATATAACACCCACTACACCATTCAGCTAACACCAAGCAATAGAGTCATCATCACCGCTCCAGAAGCCGAAGCAGGGGCCATCATCAAAGTCATGCGCTAGATTTTCAGGCGCAAGCGCTAGCCTTACACGCACATGCGCTAGATTTTCAGGTGCGCAGCAGTAGCCAAATAATCTGACTCTTTTCAGTCGTACCAATCATGTTAATATATCTCCATATATAACAGGATTTGATCAAGTAGATCAGGTCAAAACATGTTTTTTTATGACTCAAAACACATCAATATCTCAAGAATTGTCACCAGAAGCTAGCAACACTCCCCTAGCTGACGCCCAAAAAAAACACGAGAAAGTCGTCTTCGTCTTCAATATGTCTGAGGACGTCTGGCCATTTATCGCTGCCATGACTTCAGATCAGGAGCGTGCCAAAGAAATTGAAGAAAACGCCAATCTCGTCGACCGGGAACTTTTTTCAACCTCTGAAGAAGAAGACTTCGTCTTCATTAGTCCCAAACCCATCCAGCCCAGTTTCTTGACATACTACAAAGAGTTGATGGGCGTGCGCAAAATCGAGATCTTGGTGCCAAAAGCTCACACCGGTCAGATCTGTGAAGATATTCTGCACGATCAAGAGCTATTCGGACAAATTGTAGAACTTGCCAACAGTGCCAAAAAACTTACCCTCATCCCATACTCCACCACCCCTCAATTTCTTGAGCTAGTCGCGACACTCCGTGCCGAAGGAATCACTATCTACACACCAGAATCTCCCGACGATGAAGATGCTTGGGTAGTGAACTTCTATGGCAGTAAGTCAGGCATCAGACAACTAGCTCAACAAAGCGTGGCTGAAGAACCAGACTTTCTAGTCACTGATGGCCTGATCTGTTTCGGCATCATCGATGCAGCCAAAATTGCGACCCAAAAGTACATCAAAGAAGAAGGTGTGGTCATCAAGACCAACAAAGGCCACTCTGGAGCAGGAGTACTTATTCTACGCCTTGGAGATCTGCCCATGGAGTACCTCGCCTGTGAATCAGCCATCCTCAAGTTGCTCAGGAAAGATCGCTACTGGGACATCTTTCCTATCGTGATCGAAGGCTTGGTCAACGTCAACTTTGCTGTTGGTGGAGGCTTTCCTAACGTCGAGTTCAAGATTCTTAAGAGCGGCAAAATAGAGCTCCTCTACTTCTGTGGACTGCGTGTGACCAAAGACGGCGTCTTCCAAGGAGTCGAGATAAACCAAGATGTGGTCACTGATCGCATTGAGGCACGCATCACTGACATGGGCTTTTTTATAGGCGAAAAATATGCTTCCGAAGGTTACCGAGGCTACTACGATGTCGATCTAATCGCAGCCAAAAATGGTGAGATCTACGTCTCTGAGTCAAACGTCCGCCGCACGGGTGGCACTTACACCTATCAGACAGCCAAGCAGCTCATCGGTAAAGATTTTATGACTGACACCTTTGTGCTATCCAACAACAACTTACCTCTTGGCAATCGAGCTTACACTTTTACCGAAGTCTTCCAAAAATTAAGCAGCATTCTTTATAACAAAGCCACGCAAGAAGGTGTCGTCATCGCTTCAGCTAACCTACTACACCAAGGGAGCTTGGCCTACGTCATTTTTGGCAAAAACAAGAAAAAATCACTTGAGATCGAGACTCAGATGAAAGATTTGCTTGCCCAGCTGTAGGTCTTCCAGAGGGCCCATCCCAGAAACACTAATGCTCAAAGAAAGTGGCTCTAGTTCCCCATTCTAGCAAAAGCACCTGTGCGCCTAGCCCACCCCAGCATGGCTCGGGCGTAGATGACACTAAGGACTAGATATCCCAGAGATAAAGTAGCTCCCAGCAGCACAAACTTAGGATCAGGTGAGACCCCACTTATCTGCCCACGAGCAGACTCCATGACATACATGATGGGTGAAATGTAAGCAAGAGTACGAATAAAGTCAGGTAAAACATTTAAAGGATAAAAAATCGCTGAGAGAGGCTGAAAAAGAAAAATCAATCCCCAAGCCAAGGACTGAATAGTCGTGCCGTAGCGCACGATCAGGCCTAAGATAAAAATACCTGCCGCCACAGAGAAAATATACAAAATAGCGAAGTAAGGCAGTAGCCAACCCCCCAAAATCAACATCGAGAAACCAAAAAAGACTTTGACCATGATGGCCAGCAATATAAAGACACCAACAGCTTTAAGTAAACCAGAGATGACCTGACCCAGGATGAACTCCCAAACAGTTAAAGGTGAGATAAAGAGACTACTAAAACTTTTCGACCACACTTCCCAAAGCAAACCCACAGTCACTCCGTATTGACCAACGCGCACTACCTCCCAAAGCACGATGCCGATGATAAGAAACTGGGCATCAGCAGCTGACTGAGCAAAGTATCGAGACATCAATCCAAAAACACAGACATCGATCAAAGAAAACCAAAGGAGATCTACCCATGTCTCCATACTGTGGAGTAGATGGTAATAAGAATGTAGGACGCTAATTTTGACACGATACCAGTTCATGATACTTTCCTTTTAGAGAGTTTTGCTTGACGTGAAAAGGATAAGAAAACATCCTCGAGCGTGGGCATCTTGATCTCGATATTGGTAATCCAGAGCCCTGCTTGCTTGAGATCAAAAAGAACACCTGGTATCTCATTTTCAAGACACTCTATCTCTACTAAGTCACTCCTCAAAAATTTGGGATGCAGCTTCTTTTTAGCCAAAGATGCCTCAATCGTCTTGGGATCGCCATCGAAAGCTAAAATTAGTCTGGCATCACCCGCCAACCTAGTAAGCTCCAGAGGCGTGTCTTCCACCACGATCTTGCCGTGCTGTAGAAACATGACGCGATCACAGACTCGAGTCACCTCTTCCATGTTATGACTCGTAAAAAGAAAAGCAGTGTTCTCAGTTTGTTTTAAATTCAGAACTAACTTGATAATTTGATCGACCACATCTGGATCAAGACTAGCCGTAGGCTCATCCATGAGTAAAAGTTCGGGCTTGTTAAGTAAGCTTTTGGCCAAAATAACTTTAGTCTGCTGACCAGAAGACAGGTGCCAAAACTGCTTTTGCAGAAGTGAACCGAGATCGAGTAGATCGGTAAGCTCGCCAATTCTTTTACTATGATCCACTACGTTGTAAAAACCAGCGAAAATTCTTAAGTTCTGCCAGACAGTCATATGACTATTCATCTGAGCATAAGCTGAAGCAAAGTTAATACGCGCGAGGCAAGCCTCGCGCTCACGCTCAAAATCCAGACCAAAGTAAGAAATACTACCGCTCGTGGGCACCGTCAAGCCTAGCAACATCTGAATGGTAGTCGTTTTACCTGCGCCATTTGGACCCAAGAGACCCAAAACCTCACCTCGCTTGAGGGAAAAAGAAATACCATCCACGGCTTGGAAGTCTTTATACTTCTTAGTCAGCTGATCCACACGTAGGACTTCTTCTGATAACATAGAGTCTGTAATTATAACTTAGGAAGAGCAAGTATGACAGAGAGCTATCAGGAGCAAAATTTAGCTACCAATCAAGCTATTTCTCACACTGGCTCGCCCAGATACAAGCCCACCTTCTTGAGAAGTCTTTTTATAATTGTTGCTTCTGTAGCTATAACACTTGTCACGATCTACGCGGCCCTGATTATCAGCTCTATCGATGGCTCTGCCCGATCCATGGTCGTCAAGAGCTTCTTGGCTTCCTTAAGGCTAGATCCCTTTAGTAAGGGCGAGCCACTCAAGATCTACTTCGATCCAGACTCATCTACCTTAACTCCTCTAGAAAAAGATCAGTCGCTACTTAAGTACTCCATCACAAATGCCGCCAACTATCCCTTCAAAGCAAGCAACCTCACCATAACGCGCCAGCTTGATACCAACGCTGACTTCGCCGCCTATGAATTTACTTTCCAGACTTTGGGCAAGCTCATGACGGGGCAAATTAATATTCCTTCCAAGTACCTAGACCCAACACAACCAAACTCGCTACCGGCAATCAATGCAGACTCAGATGAAAGGCTCAGTGAGGTTGTCTCGCCCAAAATTATTTTGCTCATCCGTGGTTACATACCTGCAGAAAATTACACTACCGGCGATGGCACACGACATGCCGCAGCTGTTTTTGCCCAGAACGGCTACGTCACTATCGCCCCCGACTTCTTAGGTGTGGCTGGCAGCGACAAAGATTTTGAAAACAACTGGGAAAGTAGATTCTCCAAACCAATTCAGGTTATAGAGCTACTTAAATCTATAGAAAATACTACAATTTCTTGGCCTAGCTCTGACATTGCCCGAGACTCAGCTGCGTCCAAATCACCAGATATCCAGCTCTCCAGATCCAATCTTGGCATCTGGGCCCACAGTAACGGCGGACAAATTACTCTAACTACTCTGGAAATTCTCCAAGAGCCGATTCCTGCTACACTCTGGGCGCCCATGGTTGCTCCATTTCCCTACTCGATTCTATTCTTTAGCGACACAGACGAAGATGAAGGCAAACTCTCTCGAAAAGACATAGCGCTGCTCGAGCGAGACTACGATGTTTTTGATTTTGGTCTGCGCCATCACCTAGATAGACTACAAGGCCCACTGCAGCTACACCAAGGCTCTGCAGACACTCAAGTTCTGAAGCGCTGGACAGATGAGCTCGAGGATAAAATAAAAGCAGAGAACAAACGCAGAAAAGTCGCGTCTGAGAAAAAAGACACTGCTGAAAAGAAAGTCGCGGCTGAGAAAAAAGACACTGCTGAAAAGAAAGTCGCGGCTGAGAAGAAAGACACTGC
>CAYUQY010000008.1:29891-48606 GCA_964447075.1 uncultured Pseudomonadales bacterium
CTGAGAAAAAAGACACTGCTGAAAAGAAAGTCGCGGCTGAGAAGAAAGACACTGCTGAAAAGAAAATCGCGGCTGAACCGGTCGCCGAGAGTAACCCAGAAAAAAGCCAAGATAATTCCCCAAAAGAAAACTCAACTTCAGCAGCTGCTCCCGATCGCAGTCAGAATCAGAATCTCGAACCTATCGAGTTTAAGTACTTCGTCTACCCAGGTGCAAATCACAACCTTCAGCCAAACTGGGATCAGGCGATGGCGCGCGACTTGGAGTTTTTTGAACGTAGGCTTGAGTAAAAAATAGTAAGTTATCTAACTAAATACACAGATCAATTCCTAGTAAGCAGTCGAATCTAATCTTAGAAGTTGCACATAACTAAAAAATTAGCAGATTGAGTCTATTCAAGCTTAGACTTATCACTAAGCGCCGGAGTCAGGTGCTCCTCCATGCTCGTCACTGCCTCCAACCTCTTACTCAGCTGTCGGAATCGCGTCTGAGCTAGCGTGTCATAACTATGCGCAGTAGTCTGCAGACTCCTGCCTAACTTCTCGAACTCAGCTACATACATCTCCCACTCTTTAGAAAAGAGTTGCAGAGAATTTAAAATACCCCTAAGCCGATCACTGACTATGAAGTTGCGATAACTTTCCAAAATTGTTCGAGCTACTATCAGAAAAGAGAAAGGAGAAACAAGCAAAACTCTCTGGGTCATAGCCTCATCGATCACATCTGGCAAATGCTGGTTAATATAGGAGAAAACAGTCTCGTTTGGTACGAAAAGAACTGCATAGTCCAAAGTATTTGAGGCCGGCAAGATGTACTCAGCCACCTTATCTATCTTAAGACGCAACTCTGAGGCAAAAGTTTTGAGCAAAAGCTCTCGCTCTGACTTATTATCAGTTTGAGACAACTTCTGGATCTGCGAAAAAGGAAACTTGACGTCCACAGCCACCACTCTTTTATCAGGCATAACCAGCAAGACATCAGGTCGCAGAGTCGTGCCTTCGATATTTTTCTGGCGCACGTACTGCACACCCTCTATCAAACCATTACTACGCATCAAGTCTTCTAAAATTCGCTCTCCCCAGCCGCCGCGAGTCTGATTATTGGATAAAGTAGCAGCCAGCTGAGTCGTAGAAGCGGAAAGTTCTTTAGTGAACTCTCTATAACTTGTCATTTCTGTCTGGAGTCGGGTCAGCTGTTCGGACTGTCTCTGGTCGAGGCTGCGACGCTCAGACTGAGTGTTCTTAATTTCCGATCTTAACTCTGCGATGATGAGCTCAAGACGCTGCTGGGCAAGAGCCACATCAGGAGATAAGCTGTTAGCCTTCTGCTTCCAGAGTAAGTAAACAGTAACCAGTACTAGAGCCACCAAGATGCTAATTAATATCAGGTTCATCGTCATGTTACAGTAACTATAGCAGATGAAAAACCTTCTCTCACTCTCCAGCTCAGCAGCAAATAAAGTAACAGCGCCCAAAACTGCGCCAGCTAAAGTTGCTGTCACTCCCATCCAGTTGGCTCCTTCAAGGCTGAAAGCTGCACCAGCACAAATCACACCAACTTTAAGCTCAAGTAAATATTTTTCTCCTGCCTTCCACTCGCGAAAAAACCCAGCTAAAACTACTTCTGATCAAAGTTTTAAAGTCACCATGTTAGGCCATGCCTACTTCAGACACTTACCACTTCTGATAGCGGCTGCTTTCTCTTATTCAGGCGTTTTTTTTATACTCAAAAATATTTATCCCGATCAGCTGCGCAACTTAGTTATTTCAGGCAGCTACTCCCCAATAATTGGGGCACTCTTCGTGGCCCACTTTTTTTGCTTCTCGTACCTGACCCTTAACACACGTCGTGGTTTACTTGTTTCACTCTTTCTCACGTCTCTCACCCACTTTCAACTTCAGCAGATACTCAGCACATCTCTGGTCGTAGCCACCACTTTTTACTTTGGAGTGTTTGAAGTTCTCCTCTCACTTCTTCAGGGTAGTCACAACTCTGAAAAATCAAACTCTCCTCACAGCCCCAGCTTTGTGAAAACAAATTCCCCTCGAGGGGGTATAATAAGTTATCTTCTTAAAAAGAGATCAAAACGGAAGACTAGAGTCCAACTAAGGAACCTCAGCTAGCTTATGAAAAGTCCTTCGAACTTCACCCTCTCTACAGCAATTCCATACGTCAATGCCAAGCCTCATATCGGCCATGTCCTAGAGTGGCTTCAAGCAGACTGTGTCGCTCGATACCAAACTCAAAAAGGCAAACAAGTTTCGTTCATTTCTGGATCCGATGAGAATAGTCTCAAGAATGTTCAAGCCGCTCAAAAAGCTGGACTACCTGTACAAGTTTGGCTAGACCAATATGCCCAAATATTTAAAGAATCTCTCCAGGAGCTGAACATCGGCGTGACTGACTTCAGGAGAGGTAGCGACCAAGAAAAGCACTGGCCAGGAGTTCAGAAGTTGTGGCAACTCTGCGTCGAGGCTGGTGATATCTATCAAAAGTCATACGAAGGTCTTTACTGCCTAGGTTGTGAGGCCTTCTACACCCCAGAAGATCTCATAGATGGCAACTGCCCTGAACATCTGAAGCCGCCAGAAAAAGTCAGTGAAAAAAATTATTTCTTCAGACTCTCCAAGTATCAAGAAAGAATCAGAAATTTAATTTTGAGTGATGAACTCAAAATTATCTCCACTCAATACAAGAATGAAATGCTGGGTTTTATCGACAAAGGCTTAGAAGACTTCAGTGTCTCACGAAGTGTTGAGAGAGGACCAGGCATAGGAGTGCCTATTCCTAGTGATTCTACTCAAGTCATGTATGTTTGGTTTGATGCTTTAGCTATTTATCTGACTGCGATTGGCTGGGGTTATGACCAGAGTTGCTTCGAAGCAGCCTGGCCTGCGGATGTCCATCTCATCGGCAAGGGAATCAATCGCTTCCACTCTATCTACTGGATTGGAATGCTACTCTCTGCCAAGCTAGCACTGCCCAAAACAATTTTTGTCCATGGCTACATAACTGTGAATGGTCAGAAGATGAGCAAGTCTCTGGGTAACGTCATTGATCCTGAGAGCTTGGTCACAAAGTATGGCTTAGAACCAGTCCGCTACTACTTGCTCAAAGAAATTCCCACTCATGGAGATGGAGACTTCAGCGACTCACGCTTCGCTGAGCTTTACACTTCTGAGCTAGCCAATGGCTTGGGCAACTTGTGCTCACGAGTCGCTAAGATGTGTGAGAAATCTGGCGTGAGCGGCCAAAAAATTCCAACTACTTTAGCAGATGAGTTCATTAAGCTTATGGATGAGTACGAGCTAGATAAGTCACTCTCGTTAACCATAAGTTGGATCACTCAAGCTGATCTCTATCTCAACCAGCACGAGCCCTGGAAACAGTCCGAGAGTGATCGACTCCAGACGCTACAAGAAGCAGTCACCCAAATTCTCAAGTTAGCAGTTCATCTACAGGCCTTTTTACCCTCTACATCAAGCAAAATACTGAGTCATTTTTCTCAAGCTAAGATCACTGCTCTCAAGCCTCTTTTTCCACGACTGGAAGTAACTCCATGAAGATTTTTGACTCTCACTGCCACTACAACTTGGAGCCACTATCTAGCTCAAGTGCGCCTGAGCTCTATCTGACTCATCTTCAGCAAGCTAAATCGCACGGCGTGACTCAATCAGTTGTGGTTGGTACCAGCTTGGTCTCATCTCAACTAGCTCTCTCTCAGGCTTCCCAGCAAGACTCGCTATTCGCAGCAGTGGGCATCCATCCTGGAGAGATTACTCCAACTTCCAGTTCGGCCCAACTAGATAGCGAGCTCATAAAACTGCATGAGCTGTCACTCAAGCCCAAAGTGGTGGCTATTGGCGAGACTGGTCTGGATTACTTTCAGCTAAAAAAATCTGGAGTAGAAAAAAAACAGCTCTCTTTCGTTCAAGAACTGCAGAAAAACTACTTCTCCCACCAACTTGAGCTTGCCAAAAAACGCCAACTAACTCTAGTAATTCACGTTCGAGATGTCGACGAACAGGCTTATAACGACGTTTTAGAGATACTCAAAAAGTCACTCTCTTCTGATCAAAAATTTATACTCCACTGTGTCTCCGGACCGCTAGAGTATGTAGAACAAGCTATCGAAATGGGAGGATACATAGGCATATCTGGTAATGTTACTTATAAGTCTGCTGACCACATTCGCCAAATAGCCAAGACTGTTCCTGCCGATAGAATTTTGCTTGAAACAGACGCACCCTACCTTCCGCCATCTGAGTACCGCGGTCAAATCTGTCAACCATGGATGATCTCGCTGACAGCCGCTTTTCTTCAAGATTCACTTGGTTTATCACTTGAGGAAATATACGCGAACACGTGCCGAGTATTTGGAGTTTCTCCATAATGCCCGAGATACCATGAACGAAACGCTCTATGATTAGCTTTATTAAGATTAACCACAACTCAGAACTACTAAGCTTTGCACATTGCACACCTAGTGCTCTTCTTTATAGAGACTTTAAATAAAGTATGCTCAAAAATTACTTTCTCCGACACCCAGTCCGCACCCGTCGCTTCTTGGAGATACTGCCAGGTGTCTTTTCCTGGACCTTGATCCTCTTTCCCATCTGGGGATCACTAGTTATCCCTGAACTAGTTGCTTACTACGTCATTGGTTTTTCTGTTTACTGGCTCTATCGATCCTTGAGCATGTCTGTACTCTCTATTTTTGGTCACTTCAAGATCCAGGCCAGTATTCGTTTTCCCTGGCTAAAAGACCTTCAAGATCAGTACCCGTCCAACTGGTCATCTGTGCATCACGTGATTGTTATCCCTACCTACAAGGAGCCTCTCAGTACTTTGGAGCGCACCTTACAGTCGCTCTCAACCCAAACCTATCCACTCACCAATCTCCACATTATGCTTTCCTTCGAAGTGCGTGAAGGTAAGGATGGCCAGGATAAGGCCAAAGAACTTCACGCTCAGTTTGACTCTCGCTTCGGTCACTTCTGGACCACCTTTCATCCTGACATCGAAGGTGAGGTCAAAGGTAAGTCTTCCAATGTCTGTTGGGGCGCCAAACGAGCCAAAGAATTTATGGTTGACCAGAGTCACTTTCCCATAGAAAAAATCACTATCACGAGTGAGGATGCCGATGCCCTTTTTCATCCATCCTACTTTGCTGCTCTTACTTTTTCCTTTTTAAGTAGCCCTCTGCCATTCAATCGAATTTGGCAGGGCTGCATTGCTTTTTACAACAATATCTGGCAAGTGCACGCTCCTATCAGAGTTCTCTCCTCACTTTTTTCAGTAACCCAACTTTATATCCTGATGAGAAAAGATCGATTGATAAACTTTTCTACCTACTCTACTTCGCTGAAACACATCGTGGACATCGGCTACTGGGACACAGACGTCATTCCTGAAGACTACAGACTTTTTTTTAAGTCTTACTTTGCAAAAAAGGGTAAGTTTGAGGTAGAGCCTATTTTCCTGCCGATCTATGTGGACGCAGCAGAAGCTCATGGATTCTGGCAGTCTATGATCAATCAATATGAGCAGCTCAAAAGATGGGCCTGGGGTGTAAGTGATGATGCTTACATCATTCGGCAGTATGTACTCTCCGAGGAGATTCCTTTCTGGGAAAAAACAATCCGAGTTCTCAAAACCATCGAGGATCACTTTATGTGGCCAGTCAATTGGTTTGCTACGACTACGGCTGCTTTTTTTCCACCCTTACTCAACGAGTCATTTGGTCGCACTATTTTAGGTAAAACTTTACCCCAAACTATCTCGGCTCTTTTGACTGCCTCACTCATCTCTATGGTCGTGGTCTTTGTAATCGATGCTCTCAATCGTCCCCCACGTGAGAGTAAACACCCGTGGCTCTCTATTATTCTGCAGCCCTTTGAATTCTTACTTCTGCCAGTGATTGGATTTTTCTTCTCCGCTCTGCCTGGTCTAGATGCTCACACGCGACTCATGCTGGGAAAATACATAGAGTACCGAGTCACTGAAAAAGTGTAGAATAGTTAACTACTCAATATATTACTATGCGAAAATATTTTTTCAAACTTGATCTTTTTTTTGAGAAGCATCGTACCCTTCTTTTCTTTTTCACCTTGATCGTAATTTTGCGACTTCCTAACTTTTTTGAGCCATACTGGTATGGTGATGAGGCTATCTATCTGACCATTGGCAATGCCCTGCGCTTCGGTGAGAGACTTTATGCTGATATCATCGACCACAAAACTCCCCTGATTTATTTACTAGCCATGACTCCCAGTCAGTTTTCTTTCAGAGCTCTTCTTCTAGGCTGGATGATCCTTACCACTGCTTGTTTTTGGCAGTTATTGATCGAGCTAAAACTAAGCAAGAGCTCTCGTTTTTTGACGATGCTTTTTTTCGTTCTAGCCACAACTCTACCTTCACTTGAAGGCAATATACCAAATGGTGAGCTCTTCCTAATGATCTGGAGCTTTCTGAGTTTGTTCTTTTTTCTCAAAGGGATCAGATCTAATAAGGTTGGTAAGTGGCTCTTTTTATCAGGTGTGGCCGCAAGTCTCTCGATCTTGACTAAAGTGCCTGGTCTCTTTGACCTAGCTCCTATTGGCCTATTTACAGTTGTCTATGTCCTCAAAGAGTGGCAGAGAGCTAGTACTTTTTCAAAGAATGTGTCAAGAGTAGCTAGCAAGTTTGCGGCTCTCATGTTGCCTTTTATAGCTGGTGTAGCTGCACCAGTAGTTTTCTGCTTAGTCTTTTTCGCCTCACAGAGCTCATTACCTGACTTTTTCCAGTTTGGGGTTCTCTATAACTTTCGCTATGCTGGCAGTTGGCAGCCCCAGTTTCCTTCGCAGCTGATTGCTTTCTTTTTTAAGTTCCCAGTCAAAGTAGCTTTTTTCTTTGGATCTTTAGCTGCTTTAATTGCTTTACGACAGAAGCTTTCTACCTCTCTACTTTTTTTTGCTTCTTGGTTTGTAGCTGCTCTATTTGCCACCACCCTCTCCAATCGACCTTATCCTCACTACTTCATGCAGATTGTTCCTCCTCTAGCAGGACTGTTGGGTGAAAGTTGGCTAATCCTAACTCAATTAATTTCACGAAAAAAACACTTCGTTCAGCAGTCTTTACTCTCCACAGTTATAGTTGTGTACTGCCTCGCGAGTCTAAGCTTCACGGCAAAGTATCTAGGGCTGTTCTTTTACCCTACTTGGAGCTACTACAGTCGTTTCGTTCAGCTTGCCACAGGTCAGATCACAGCCATCAAGTATCAAGACTCCTTCGACAGCCTTGTAGCTGACAATCGCAAAGCTGCCGCTATTCTAGTGAGTGACTCTGAGCCCTACTTATTCATCTGGGGCACAAACCCCATGCTCTATGCCCAGACTTACAAGAATCCTACTGGTCGTTTCACAGTTTCTTTTCACATTCATGACTTCAAAGCCTATGACGATGAGCTTCGCTCACTCAAGTTGCGCCATCCAGAGTACATAGTGGTCATGAACGATGAGAAAAACTCCTTTCCAGATCTAAATACATTCCTGCGGCAGAAGTACTTGCCAACTTCAGCTCACTTTGATCATTTCTCTCTCTGGAAGCGTCTCCAACCAAAAGATATTTAGAGCTTCCAAATCAAGAAGCCTCCTAGGTCCAAAAAGTCAGACTTGAGATCAGAGGGACATCAGCAATTCTTATCTACGATTGCTATAATGTCTCCATGACAAGCTTGAGCCGTAGAGTGGGTAACTTATTTTTTCCTCGATCTGGTAGAAAACCCTTACTCATCACTATCGCCATCTGTCTTGCCTTGACTGCTGCAGTTACGTCTAGTTTTTTAGTTCTTCAGCCGGTCGTACCTCTTTTTTACTCACGCTCACAGCCTGCTCAATATCTGACCCCTAGACACACACTCCTGCTTCTGCCAGCTCTGGCTTGGCTTATCTACGCCATCAATACTTTTTGTGTCCATGCCTTACATGGTCACTTAAGAGTCATGCAGCAGATTTTTGCCTGGATGACCTGCATCATCTCTGCGCTTTTTTTGGTGGCTTTTTTACGGATTGTCATCTCGATTTGGTAATTTAGTTAGTCAGTTGAGAGGTAGTTTATGATGATTGCTGGAGTTGGATTCTTACTAGCTTTCTTGATCACACCTGTTGTGATTTGGTTGTATCGTCGACTAGACTGGATTGAGGATCCAAAAAAACTCAAACATGTCAAGACTACTCATAGTTCTCCCGTGCCTAGAGGTGGCGGAGTTGTGATCTTCATGGCTACAGTGATTGGCTGTGGCCTGTTTTTAAACTTAGATAAGTATCTGCTAGCCATTCTTTGTAGTGCTCTAGTGTTGATGATTGTTGGAGTTTGGGATGACGTAGGCAACATTCACCCTTACCTAAGACTGGTTGCTGGAGTTATAGCTGCCCTCATTGTCGTAGGTAGCGGAATCGGAATTGCTTATGTCACCAATCCCTTTGGCTCAGGGGTCATTCACTTGGACCAACCTCGATTTAATTTCGAGATAGCAGGTGAAACTCATAGTCTTTGGGTTTTATCAAGCTTGTTTGCCATTATCTTCATCGTCTGGAACATGAACATCGTCAACTGGTCAAAAGGTGTTGATGGCCAAATGCCAGGCTTCGTGAGTATAGCTTTTCTCTTCATCGGCCTGCTTTCTCAAAGATTTGTAGATGATCCTTCCCAGTTTGGCACAGCTCAGCTGGCTTTTTTACTAAGCGGAGTTTTTGCTGGCTTTCTGGTCTGGAATATTTATCCTCAAAAAATTATGCCTGGATATGGTGCAGGTTGTTTGGCAGGCTTCTTTTTAAGTGTCCTGTCCATACTCTCTGGAGCCAAGATAGCTACAACTCTGATGGTCCTCTCTATTCCCACCGCAGATGCTATTTTCACTATCACTCGTCGCATACTATCCGGAAAATCACCTTTTTGGGGAGATCGAGGTCATCTTCATCACAAGCTCTTAGATGTTTTGGGTTGGGGGAGGCGCAGAGTGGCTGTTTTCTACTGGCTAAGTAGTGCTTTGATGGGAGTTTTATCTTTGTATTTGAATACTTTGGGAAAATTAATTACAATTGCCGTAGCGTGTTTACTAGTTTTTGGTTTTCTTATCTGGGCTAAACTCAAAACTATAGAAAGAAAGTCGCATAAATTGCTGCTTCATAAAAAAAATTAAATGCTCAAAACTCTCTATCTTTTACTCAAGTCAGCTAGACCTACACAGTGGGTCAAAAACTTCTCTCTCTATGCTGCCTTAGTCTTCTCTGGCTTCTTTTTTAACTCTTTTGCCACTGGGATGCCATATTTTCTAGTAGTCACGGCTGCAAGCGGACTGTTCTGTCTACTGACCTCGTCTATCTACATACTCAATGATATTGCTGACAAAGAGGCTGACTGTTTGCATCCCTTCAAGAAGTTGCGCCCTATCGCTTCTGGTGAACTTAGCTCAAGTCTAGCTGGATTTGTAGCTTTCTGTCTGATAGGTACTGTGATCGTGCTATCGCTCCAGCTCTCGATGTTTTTCTCTCTCTGCGTGGTGGCCTACATCTTCCTCCAGTTCTTATATGTTCATGTCACCAAACACATCGCTATTCTCGATGTCTTGAGCATCGCCACCGGCTTTCTCCTGAGAGTTTATGCTGGAGCGGTGGTAGTGGATCTCCACATGGACGTCTGGTTTTTGCTCACAGTTATCTCCGCCTCTCTGTTTTTGGCAGTAGGCAAAAGACAGAGCGAGCGCACTCTCTTGCAAGGCAGAGAAGTAGGTGAAACTCGCAAAACATTGAGACGATATAGTCAACGCTTGCTAGATCAATACACCGGCATGTTCGCCAACTCTACCTGGCTTACCTATGCCTTATTTGCTTTTCAGAAAGACAGTGTCCAACCTACAGGAATTCTCTTGCAAGTCTTCACTTTTGTACCACCCACGCTCAGATCACAAAAATTACTTATGCTAAGTGTGCCATTTGTCATTTTTGGGGTTATGCGTTATCTTCAACTAGTCTACGAAAGTAATCAAGGTGAGTCGCCAGAAAAAGTCCTCTTAAGTGACAAGCCCTTGATCTTCGCAGCTATAATTTTTGCCGTCATTGTTATGTTTGTCACATATCTCCTCTAAAATTTTAGAACCTCATTCACAACATGCACTCTAAACGCAAACTCTCTACCGTCCCGACGTCCTTTGCTTCTAGGATAACCACTTATTTAAACCTAAATTTCTTACTGCTCTTAGGGTTAATTTTACTTTTTGCTGCTTTTTGGCGCTTATATCGACTTGATAGCCCAAAAAATTATATTTTCGACGAGGTGTACCACAGCGTAACTGCCAAGCTGATTGCTCGCAATGACGTTCGAGCTTATGAGTGGTGGAACGAGCCAATTGAGCCCAACACAGCCGTTGACTGGCTTCACCCACCTCTGGCTAAGTACACCCAAGCCCTCAGCATGCTCATTTTTGGTGAGAACCCTTTTGGTTGGAGATTTAGCGCAGCTGTTTTTGGCGTTTTGACTGTGGCAACCACTGCCAAGCTGTCCTTACTTTTATTCAAAAATAAACCCTTATCACTCCTAGCAGCTCTACTCGTGGCCCTAGATGGACTGATGTTGGTGCAGTCACGGATAGCCATGAACGACATCCACGTAACTTTTTTTGTGTCTCTAACCTTAATTGTTTACATCAAGTATCGACAGAGATTGATGTCATTATCTACAACCCCACACAGGATCATGGACAGCTTTAACTGGCTCAGTCTTGCTGGTCTTTGTGCCGGACTTGCCATGGGCACTAAGTGGTCAGGCATCTTTGTCTTGTTTGCAATCTGGCTGTTCGAGGGAGTCAGAGTTTTGACACCTCTTCTTCTCAATCACAGCTCAGAGTTGAGCGCCGGCGAGAGATTCAAACGTTTTTTTTCTCAAGTTTTATCTCGGATAGGTCCTCTTCTAGTCCTGCCATTTTTGGTCTACGTCCTCTCCTATAGTCATATGTTTTTACAAGGTAAGACCCTTGTCTGCCTAGGTGACAAAGTTATCCAAGGTCAGTGCTACGGTAGACAAGACTCTTCCTGGTGGGTAGAGCTACTCAAAAAAATAAATCCTTCCAAATCAGTCTACTGGGAAAGTCTTGAAGCTCGTGGTGGTCATAAGAGACTTATTTCTCACTTCTCAGAGCTTCATCACCAGATCTGGTGGTACCAAAGCACTCTCAAAGCAACCCACCCTTTCCAGTCCAAACCATACCAATGGTTTCTCAATCTCAGACCTGTCTGGATGCACATCACCACTCACTCAGAAAATATGGTCTCCAACATCTACTCAGTTGGCAACAGCATGCTTTTTTGGACAGCTGATTTTGCTGTTCTCTTAACTATAGTAATAATTATTACCAATCTTTTTCTCGGTCACGCCAACGACTTCAAACTTAGTTCTACAGAAGTGATGCTCGAAGCCAAGCGCTCTAGTACTCCCAAGATTTTTTCTGACACACTCAACCCAATGTTTTTTCTTCTCACGTCATACTTCATAATGTGGTTACCATGGCAGCTATCCCCCAGAATTATGTTCTTCAATCACTACGCTCCTGCTGTGCCACTTCTTTGTATTTTTCTGGCTTACTGGTTGCACAGACTTTGGAGCTATGTTCCAGAGGATCTTACTCTAGAGGAGCTCAAGGCCTACGAGAGTAGATTCACTCTCTCTCAAGCTTTAGTCATGATAGTACTTGGGCTAATTTTGATCAACTTCTTTCTCTGGCTACCGCACTGGACCAACGTTCCTATGGATCGAAAGTTTGTGGATGCAATTTACTTTGCTCTACCTAGTTGGAAGTAGTAGTCCCACCTTAACTTAACTAGCAAAGTTCCCTAGTTCCCTAAGAAGGTAGTCATGAATAAAATCTCGACTCAGGCCGTCCATAGTTCCCGACCAGAGTAAAAATCTATAGTCCTCAACTCAAGAACTTGAGCTCAGTGATCTCCTGAAAAACTTGATGAATTAGCTCCTTGAGCAGATTGAGATCAGAGTTCTCAATCTGAACTGTGCGCACGGTGTTCTTGCCAGCTGTTGGCTCCACATACTCCAAGACACACTCGCGGACTTCTCCAGGAAAAGTGCGATCTAGCGCAGAGAGTAAGCTATAGAACAGTAGTTGACGCTTGTATGGACTTCTTATCTGAGACGGAAGGTTTTTCTCTGCCTGAGAAAACTCTGCCTGTGAAGCTAAAGTACTGCCTTCTATCTCACCCATAGTTTTGGCCCTGCCAGTCTTGTAATCAATTATTCGCATAGCTTTACTGCCTCGATCTATCCAGTCTATCCTATCTACTTTGCCTTTCAGACGAACTCTTCCCATCATCAAGGGTGAGCTAAAACCGAAAAATTTTTCGCATGCAAAAACGTCTGGCAGAGCTGCAAGCAGTTCCTGAGAGTTGAGGTAAGTATTGAGTACATATTTACCTTGTTTCAATCTTTTTTTAAAATCAGGGTCTGAAAGTGGTTCTCGCTCGAGAGCTGACTTCAGAACTGCTGCTGCACTCTCGAAAGTTGGGAGTGATTTTTGTTTGATGTAGTGAGAAAAAACATGCTCTAGGGCTTTGTGAACTGCAGTCCCAAAGATCAAGGTTGGAGAAATTGGTTGGGGGACTCCAAGAATTTGCTTAAAGAAGAATTCTCTAGGTGACCTGAGATACTCATTGAGCGAGCTAGCAGACAGAGAAAAATCTTTCAAGGATTCAGACACCCATCCTCTTTCTTGCTCGCTCCAGTCGTTGTCCTCGATAGGAACTAGTAATTTTTCAAGAAACTCCTGGTGCTGAGCCTCACTTAAGTTGGCAGTAGCATGGGTGATGAAGGGCAGATTGCGTGCTACCTGAGAGACCGTCTTGCCTATGAGCTTAGGCTGCGATAAGTCATGTAACTGAGAGTGAGCTTCAACAAGTGATGTGCTCTCTTCTCCCATGAGTTGAGTCAAAAAAATACTTCGCACCTCTTCTTTAGAGCCTTGCTCGCTCAGAGTAACTTTGGGATAAGTTATGATCAGCGTTTTGATTGCTCTTGTCATGGCTACATACAACACACGTCTGTCGTCTAGCTCTAGAGAAGGTTGGGCTCTAGCCATTTGCTCTGGACCCTCTGTTTCTGTTGAAGATGTGATTAATTTTGAGATGACACCTTCAGGCAGAGGCAATCTTTCTCTATCTCGTCTCCCGCCCCAAGCTCCATCTCGGCAACCGACTACAAAGACATGTGGCCACTCGAGTCCTTTTGCCGCATGAACTGTAGAGAGTGTCACTTTCTCACTTCCAGAGCTAGGGACTGTGAGGTTGATAGGGAGGTTGTGAGATAGTCGCGTCCTTATTCTTTTCAAAAAATCTTCCAAGTGGAGCTGGGGATTATCAAGCTGAGATGAGCGAACTTCAGCAAAAAAACAGTTCAGCTCTAGGAAGAGCTCAACTCTATTGGGCTGAGCTGATAAATACTCGATTAAGCCAGATTTCTGCCACGTAGATTGGCACCAACTACTGAATGGTGTTTCTAGATCTTCCTGGCCCCAAGCAACCAGAGAAGCACAGCACTGCTGTATCTGCTTTGTTTTTTCAGAATCTAGTTCTAGTTCTGAATGCTCTTTCTGTAGCTCGTCCAAATTTTTTTGGAGTAAATCAAAAAGGGCTATCTTAGGCCTATGTGTAGACGCATACCTACTTAGTTTGAGAAGCTGTAACCTGTCCAGCTTAAACCAGCTCTGACTCAAGGAAGAGAAGAGCTCACCAGCTTCACTTGCAGAGCGCAAGTTCAAGATGCAGTTAAATAGAAGTAAGACTTGTTCAATAATCGGAGAGTTAAGAATATTTTTGGGTTGACGATGTGTGTAAGCAACTTGGAGTGACGCCAAAATATCTCTATAAATAATAAGATCCTTGTGTTGTCTGGCCAGGACAACTATCTGTGAGCTAGGCGTGCCATGGTCTATCAGCTCTTTGATACTCAGAGCCACCCACTCAGCCTCATGTGCAGAGTCCACGAACTCCAAGATAGAGACTGGCTGGCCACTAGAGCCCTTGGAGCTAGTAAGAGAGTCTTTTCCAGAGAAGTCAGTCGACGTTTTATGGCTACTGATCAATCTAAATGAAGACTCATAAACTTCCTGTGTACAGCGGTATCCTTGATTCAGATTGATCACCTCTGCGAGCGGATAACTTCTTCTAAAAAAAGAGATATTGGCAGTATCTGCGCCTTGAAAGCGATAAATTGTCTGATGAGGATCACCGACCACAAAGACGTTAGCATCTTGACCCCAGTAGCTACTCAACAAATTAAGTACTCTGAACTGAGATGAGTTGGTGTCCTGAAACTCATCCACCAAAAAGTACTGCAGTTGTTCTTGGTACTCACTAAGCAAGTCTGGATAGTTCTCAAAAGCTTGGATTGTCATCAAAATCATGTCGTCATAGTCATATCTTTTTTTGCGCCCCAGCTCTTGCTGGTAGATGGCATAAACTTGGGCCAGCTCACTTTGTTTACCAGAAACTTTTTGTTGAAGTAAGGCTGCGGCAGGCTTGAGATCAGTCAGCTTGGCTGTTAATGACTCCTGAGCTGACTCAACGACTTGCGCAAACTTCTCTGGATCGAGTCCTTCTTTTTTTAACACCGAGATTTGTCTCATAATGTCTGGCACGAAGTGAAAAGGTGAAGCTGGTGTGCGCAGAAACTCAAGCTCATTTTCCTGAAGAATTTTTTCTATGATGGCGTATCTCTCTAGGTCAGTAGCAGCTTGGCTTCCGCGCTCTAAAGTAAAGTACTCAGGAGAGCTCTGAATAACACCATCACAAAAACTATGAAAGGTCTGGATGCGGACTCTGTAGGCTGTTTCTCCGATGAGCTCTATCAAGCGATTCCGCATGTTGCTGGAAGCCGCTTCAGTGAAGGTAAGTGCTAGGATACTGTCAGGATTGATATCAATTTTCTGCAGGATCATGGCTATCCGCAGGGTCAAGACTTTTGTTTTACCCGTACCTGGCCCAGCCAGAACTAGAACTGGTCCTTCTATTTGCTCAACTGCCTGCTTCTGAGCTGAGTTAAGCGATTGAAATTCTTGCTGATATCGATCTATCATGACTCAAGTTATAGCATGGAAAAGTCACAGAGGGGCAGGCTCATCTCTAGACTCGTGCCTTGCAGTCATTTTTAGGGTTACGGCATGGACTGCTTATTCTCTAGTAATTTCCAGACTTTCTCCAAACGAGCAGCGCTTAGAGACAAAACTTGTGTATCCAAGTTCTTAGATTTTTGAGCATCTTGTAAAAAGACTAGTGTTTCCTGAACCTGTCCTTCGTCAGTGATAAGCAAGTAATCTACTCCAGCGTTCAAAGATAGTAGGGCAGCTACAGTAGCTCCATCTATAGAGCTAGTCACAGCAGTCATGCTCAAGTCATCTGTAACCAAAATTCCTTCAAACTTTAAGTCACTTCTAATAAAATCTGTCACTACTTTTCGCGAAAAAGAAACTGGTGTCTTCTTGTCAACTTCGGTCAACACAACGTGCGACAACATCCACCAGCTCGTGGGTGTCTCATGCCTGGTAAACGGCATTAAATCGCTACTTTTTAGCTCTTTCAAGCTTGTGTCCAGCTTGGCTTCTTGCAGATGAGTGTCTTGAATGACCTTCCCCAAACCTGGAAAATGCTTGAGAACAGTCACGACACCTACCTCACTCAATGCCTTAGAGTAAAGGTTGGAGATGCGAACAACTTCTTGGGGATCGGCTGAAAAAGATCTTTGTTTGAGTTGAGTCTGGCCTTGTTGATACTTTTTCTCGGCTCGCAAGACATCCACAACTGGAGAAAAGTTGACATTGACACCTACGGTTAGCAGTTCTTCCGCCTGAGACGAAGCAAACTGAGTAACTTGGGAATCGCTTAGCTTATCGGTCAATGCTGGCCTGAGTTTCAGAGGTGGAGATAGCTTGGAAACCACACCCCCTTCTTGATCAGTAGCCACTACAAGTGGTGGTAGATTGTTAATTTTTCTTGAGTTTTGTAGTAGCTCCACTTTGTCACTAATCTGGGCAGTACTTAAGTCAGCCACATTTTTCTTGGTTATAAAAATTCCCCCAATTTTACGCTCAGCTGCTAATAGAGATACTTTCTCCCAATCATTAAAGCCAACGATGAGATGATCTCCTGTAAACATCTCAACTAAGTCTTCAGTCTTATTTGAGCTCTGTTTGAGACCAGACTCAGGCAGGGACGCACTAGACGCGGTCTTTTCAGATGTGTTCACAGGTGTCTTGACTGAAGATGTTCTAGCTGTACCTAGGCTCACTAACGATTGAGATGTTCTTCGTGAATATGAAAAGACTACAAGTAAGTAAATGCTCAAGCATAGACTTAAGAAGAAAACTCCCAATAGAGGCTTAAGCCAATTCATATGTGACTCTACTTTGACGACTCCAATTTATTGTTTTTTTAGGCTCAGTCACTGGTTAAAGCTTATTTTTTTTGACCCTCTTTTTTTTTGAATCTTTCCATGATCTCTGGACCAAAAATCAAAGGTAAAACGACTACAAGTATGAATGTTGGCAAAAGTAAAGCCAAGATAAAAATGAGAATGCCTTTGATGGCTCCAGATCTGATGGTCATATTTACTTTTACCTTGTGGCCATGTAACTGCCTATATTCTAGTTCGAACTGGGTAAAATAGTATATGTAATCTCTAGTTGCCAAAGCTCAAGAGTTAATTTTTAATCGAAGATATATAATTAGACAATGAAGTACTCATTTAACTATAAAAATACACCAGCTGAGTTGGACTATAACATGTGGACAGGTAGCTCCAAGCTTACTTGGAGTAATCAAGTTTTGACCAAAAAGGGTAGGTCATGGACCACTCCAGATGGCAAGCTTATAAAATACAGTTCTGACAAATTTTTTCTACCTGCGCTACAGATAGATGACGAAAAAATAGTATTTGTAAAACTAGAAAAATGGCAGTGGTTTTTTGTCTTTCTACCTATTGTTCTGATCGCATTTGGCGGAGCAATACCTGGTGGCTTAGCATTTTTAGGTGTTTATCTTAATGTTCAAGTAATGCAGGATGAGTCGAAGTCTAATGTGATGAAAGTGATCTACTGTTTGGGCTACTGTCTTTTAGCTATACTCGCTATCTTACTTATTGCTGCAATACTAAGCGGTGATTAATCAAAAATAGCCCAAGTGATTCTATACCCAGTCGTGAAAAAATATCAAATAAGTAACTTTAAGCAAGATTTTCGTCCCTTTTTTTCTCCCCTATTTAGCTCTTTTCCTTTTCTTTGCTTTACTTTTCAAAGGAGTCAGATCTCACTCTCAATCCTGGTACTTTCAAGATGAAACTGAGCACATCGCACTGGGTTGGATGATCAATAATCATTCTCGGCAACTCTACCAATCTCTCAGCACCAATCATCAACCACTTCCTATTCTGTCTGGAGCGGTGTTGGCCAAAGTCATTCCTTACGAAACTCTTTTTCAACTCGTTGATAGGCTAAGACTGTCGATGTGGGGATTTGCAGTCGTTGGCAGCTTATTGGTCGTCTGGAGGTACCGCTGGTCAGGTGTTTTAGCTTCAGTTTTAACTTATTCCCTAGGTTACTACTTCTTTGCTTGGCATGTCTTGGCTGAAAGCCTAGTTATCCCGGCGGTGATCTGGATTATGCTGGAGTTGCTACAAAAGTTTTTTGGCAGTAAGCTAAGCCCCAGTTCCTACTCCAAATCAGTCAACCTGCTTAGTCATTTTCTAACTGGCTTTTATTTTTTTTGGCTTACTTTCAATCTATTGCCCATCTGGCCTTTCGTTTTTTTGGCTAGCTGTAGTCTCTGGTGGCTAGCCACAAAAATAGAGCGATGGCTGATGCTGCTCGGAGGTGTGCTACCCACATTGATTTTATTTTTGTCTATCTCTCCAGCTGGATGGTGGCAGCAAACTGCCGTCAATAATGTCCTCTACTTCATCCCCTTTGAGGCGCCTCACGACCTATTGCACTATCTTAGAATCCTACTTTATCCGTGGATACATCTGGTTGATCTTGGCCAGCCAGTAGCTCGTCTCTATCTGATGTGCGCGGTCTTGATTGCTTTTTTTATCTATCAGCTGAAAAAAAATGGCCAGCTAAGTCGATCATCAATAAAGTGGTTAGTACTGCTAGGAGCCATGCTCCTCTCATTAAACTTACGCACCAGCATCATCTCAGCTAGTTTCTATCAAGGTTTTCATGTTTTCCCCTACTTTGCCGGAGTAGCTTCTGTAGCTAGTTTTCTTCTGACTAAGTGGTGGAACGAGACAGCACAAATTATATCTGCGAAGTCTCAGAAAAAAATCCCAAACTTAAACTTAACTTCAAAAACTAACTCCCAAGCAAATCAAATGATGCAACTGCTGAAGTTTTGGCCAGTGGCTCTTCTGATCATCGGAGTTTTGAGCTCAAGCTCATGGATTATTGAGATTAAAGATAAAGTTGCTGATCACCATGTACAGTATCATGAGTTTGCCTCACTCGGCGCTGCTCTTCGCACCCTAGTCAGAGGCTCTCTGATGACTGGACCGGATGGCGCAGGGTATCTGAATATGGTATCTGGGCTGCCACTAGCAGGTGACCAGAACTTTCACCTTGAGTGGGCATACGGCAAGGTACCCGTTTCTTAAACAATCTGTCTTTTCTGTCTGTTAATTAGTAGCT